>JBBTZZ010000078.1:0-17140 GCA_038061135.1 Patescibacteria group bacterium | reverse complement strand
GATCCGTACGTTTGTACGTGACGAGCTCGAGGTTGTGTATTCTGGCACGGTAGAAACGGTGCGGATTGTGCACGACGTGCGTTTGGAAGGTGGCGCGACATATCGCGAACGCATTGCTGCCGACGTGCACGGATTGTTCGACGCGATGACGACGGTCACGCACGACGGGAAGGCGTTGTCCGACATCGTGACGAAAGTCGCTGTTCATGAAGGCGGCAAAGCGATCGTCCGCGGCAAGATTGTCATGGGGAACGGCGCGGAAGGGTCGACGGGAACGGAGCGCATTGACGCGTTGCTTTTGGGGGAGAAAGCCGAGGCCGACGTGTTGCCGACTATGGTTATAGACACCGACGACGTGGCATGTAAACATGGCGCCAGCGTGGGGCATATGGACGAAAACGCGTTGTTTTACCTTGCGAGTCGGGGTGTTGACCCCGCTGCGGCGCGGGCTGTGCTCACCGAAGCGTTTTTGCAGTTTTAGGCTATGGAGTACGTTGGCCAGAGGACAATTGACGACATTCGCGCCGATTTTCCGATCTTTGGAAACCGACCGGGTTTGGCGTACCTCGACTCTGCCGCAACGGCTCAGGTGCCGAGCGCGGTGCTGGAGGCGATGATGCGGTTTGAGGTGACGCAGCGTGCAAATGTCCATCGCGGCGTGTATTCACTTGCAGAGGAGGCGACGGAAGCGTTTGAGGCTGCGCGACGGACGGTTGCAGATTTCATTGGTGCGCAATCGCATGAGGTGTCGTTTGTGCCAAGCACGACGTACGGTATGCACATGGCGGCCGAGATGCTCGCAGAGAGGCTCGGAAAAGGCGACGGCATTCTCGTGTCGTCCATGGAGCACCACAGCGCGTTATTGCCGTGGCGAAGGGTTGCGGAGGAACGCGGCGCAATGATGACGACGGTTCCGCACACGACGGATTGGCGTTTGGACATGGAGACGCTTGGTGTGATGTTGCACGAACGCGTCAAAGTCGTTGTCGTGACGGCCGCGAGCAACGTGCTTGGTACGGTGAACCCGATCGCCGACATAGTAAAACTCGCGCATGCCGTCGGCGCGGTTGTTGTGGTCGACGCTGCACAGTACGCACCGCACCTTTTGATGAATGTGAAGGAGTGGGGAGCAGACGTGGTCGTGTTTTCCGGGCACAAGTTGTACGGACCGATGGGTGTGGGCGTCATGTACATCGCGAACGATCTTGGAAGAACGCTTGTACCTGCCGTGCAGGGCGGCGGAATGGTACGGGACGTGAAACGTGGTGCAAACGTGTGGGAGGACAGGCCATGGAAGTTTGAGGCAGGAACGCAAAACGTTGGTGCAGCAATCGGCCTCGCAGCAGCAATGACGTACGTCGACGGCATCGGCCGTGGTGCAGTTGCAGCGCGGGAGGAGGAACTGACCCGCGAACTTATTGTTGGGTTGCTGTCCTTCGGCGATATTGCAATCATCGGCCCGGATAGTATGAACGATAGAATCGGCGTCGTATCGTTTACGATTCCCGGTTGCCATCCGCATGACGTGGCGACGCTGCTTGGTGCGGACGGGGTGTGTATTCGTGCCGGTCACCACTGTGTGCAACCGCTTGTGGAGGGAATCGACGTGCGTGGCGTGTGTCGAGCGAGTATTGGGCTGTACACGACCCGCGAAGACATTGCGCAGTTCGTCGACAGTCTCCGCCGTGCTCGTCAAACACTTGTATGACGGAACCGCTGTACCGACCGCATATTCTTGCCCACGCACGGAACCCGCAACATCGCGGTGTGATTTTAGATGCGACGCACCGTGCCGACGAAGCAAACCCTGCGTGCGGCGACCGTTGTAGTGTTACATCGAAAGTCGAGAACGATGTTATCATCGAGGCGCGATTCGAGGGCGTTGGCTGCGCACTGTCGACTGCGGCAACGTCGATTTTGCTCGAGGAGATGACGGGGAAGCCTGTTGCCGACCTCGTACAGCTTACCGACGACGTGTTTCTCTCGCTGCTGGGCGTCGACGTCACCAGCGGGCGATTGGATTGTGCGTTATTTGGCCTCCGAACTCTTCGCCGTGCGTTATGCTTGAACTAAATAACATTCACGTTTCTCGAGGCGACGCCGAAATTGTGCACGGCGTGAGCCTTACGATTGGCGCGGGGGAAGTGCACGTCATTCTTGGCAAAAACGGCTCGGGCAAGACATCACTCCTGAATGCGGTCATGGGCCACCCGGCGTTTTTAGTGACTCTCCCCCTTCCCAAGGGGGAGTCGGAGGGGGCTGCAACCGTCATACTGGACGGTACCGACATCACCACTGTGCCGACGCACGAGAAAGCGCGCGCCGGACTGTTCCTCTCTCTCCAGCAGCCGCCAGAAGTGCCGGGCGTGCCGCTTGAGGAGTTTTTACGTACCGCAAAGACGGCGTTGACGGGTGAGCAGCCGAAGACGATTGCGTTTGCGGGTGCAGTGTCGGAGAACATCGCCAAGCTACGTCTCGACAGTAAGTTTGCCGAGCGTTCCGTTAATGTCGGTGCAAGTGGCGGGGAAAAGAAGCGTGCGGAGATGGTGCAAATGCTCACCCTCGCACCAAAATACGCCCTCCTCGACGAACCCGACTCCGGCCTCGACGCCGACGCACTCCACTACGTCGCCGACGCCATTTCGTCACTCCGCAACACCGGCACGGGCTTTCTCGTCGTTTCCCACTACGCCGCATTCATCGAGTTACTCCAGCCGACGGCAATCCACGTCATGCGTGACGGGAGGATTGTCCAATCCGGAACTGTCGATATTCTCAAGGACGGGATTGCAAAGCTGCTATAATAGAGCGGTATGACGGAACGTAAGCGTGGCGACAAGCAAATTATGGGACGCGGTGGTGTTCCTGTTGAAATTATTAGGAATCCGGAGTCGGAACGCCATTCGAATAAAATTACGCTCGCCGTCGGCGGTATAGAAACGATTGGGGCAATAAATGAGCGTGTTCATGCGGAGGAGACGGTGCTTTTTGAGCGACGCCACGCACTCACTGATGCAAAAACCGCATGGGTACGGCTGCGACTTGTTGAAGAGCATCCTGATGCGCCGAGTGATTTTGTTTCAGATTCTGGGAGCATGAGCCCCCTCAACATAGAATATTTTCGTTTAGAAAAAGAATTTGACGCAACGCATCCAGATTCCGTGAAGGAACTGATCACGATTGATCGTGACATCACCACTGCACGGAATAAAAGGTATGCATTCGACAGCGGCAAGATGAAGGACCTCCATGTAGGCAAAGAGGGAACACTTATCTACTCTATGGTTCCGGGCGGAAATATTACAAAAGAGATTGATCTTGCCATGGCACGAGGCAGGAAAATTCTCGCTGCGATTAAGGAGTATCCAATGGAAAGCGTGAAGTATCGTGTGAATTTTCGACAACTTAAAAGTCCACCGGACGCAGTAGAGATCGAGAAGCTGACAAAAAAGTTGATCCAAGCGGGGGAGATCGTCGATATTCATCAGATTGAAGTGCTTCCTGTGGCTATGCGGAAAGGGATCGGCTCCGCGTTGCTTGACGTTGCGAACTGGGAGATTGCAAAAACGCACCGCATTCCGTTTACCATTGGGCGGGTTCTTGACGATAACCCTGATGCTGACAAAGTGATTGCAATGTTCGAAAAAGAGGGTTTTACCAAGATGTACATGGCGGGCGAGCCAGGAGGGTTCGGTCCGACCATTCCGAACTACTGGTTACTTGTGAAGGAGAATGTTTAGCGCTCGTGCTTTACAAAACCCACCAAAAATGGCAGTATTGGGCGGTATGGAAAAGCAAAATAGTCCTCGTGCGTCGCAGTATTTGGTACCGATTGTTGTTGAAAAGACGGCAAACGGCGAACGGTCGTATGACATTTACTCGCGATTGCTGAAAGACCGCATTATCTTTTTGGGTACGGAAATTAACGATGACGTCGCAAACGCAGTCATCGCGCAGCTGCTCCTGCTTGAAAGCCAAGACAAAACAAAAGACATAAAAATGTACATTAACAGCCCGGGCGGCAGTGTGACGTCGGGGTTGGCGATTTACGACACCATGCAGTACATCAAGGCGGACGTGTCGACGATTTGCGTGGGTATGGCGGCGAGTATGGCGGCGGTGTTGCTTGCAAGTGGCGCGCCGGGCAAACGGTTTGCGCTCCCCAACAGCGAGATTATGATCCACCAGGTGCTCGGTGGTGTGAGCGGTCAGGCAACGGACATCAAAATCCACGCGGAGCGCATTTTGCAGATGAAGGCGAGTTTGAACGGCATTCTTGCAAAGCACACTGGACAGCCAATCGACAAAGTGACGGACGACACGGAACGTGACAAATTCATGATCGCAAAAGACGCGCTCAAATACGGGATTGTCGACAAAATTGTAAAGTAGAGACGGCCCGCTGGGACGTCTCGCACATAGACGGGGTCATCGCACCCCGTCTTATGCTATAATCGTTTCATATGCGTGAGTCATTCCGAAATATGCTTGGCGGCTTGCTTGCGGCGGGTGGCTTTGCTGCTCACAGCGGGGAGGCGATAGCCAAGCCTACCGCAGAGAAGTTAGAGCTTCGCGAAGAAAAAGCAAACAAAGATATTGTGTGGGCAATGGAGGCAGAGACGCAGTTTAATGCTGCGTATGATGCCCAAGATAGCGAGGTGATGGCTGACGTGGTGCGCGCGTTTATTCGTGAGTATCGGTTCCCGACGGAGGGGCCGATCCGCATGACGTCACAGAACAACCCCATGCGCGTACTTGATCGTGGTGAGTGGGGAAGGGTTCGGGAGGTTGCGCTTGGTTTTTTAGCAAAGTCTGCAACGTGGGGCCCTGATCACAAGGCTCTTGAGATCAATCTTGCAGACGCTATTGCGGGGATGGACCGTCATATCGACGACCCGGGGCCTGCTCACGGCCAGAGTATTCCTGTTGGGAGGAGCGGAAATATTAAACGGTCTTTGGGGTACTAGAGTACGAATTTTTCCTTACCGTCGCCTTGCACTACGCTTGACAGACCAACAAACGCGTGGTAGATTTTTGCGTCAATCGCCCCTTTTTGGGGCCTTTGCCGGGCGGAGAACTGCAGTCACGACAAGCATGGGGACATATCGTGTTGGGTGATTCCGGCTCCGGCTGGTCCCATCGCAGCTGATATATCTTCTTGACTGCAGTTCTCTTCTCAGCAATACAAAAACCGAGCCAAGTTTTCAAAAGCCTCGTCATATGACGGGGCTTTTGCTATTGCGTCGTTTATCCCACCCTGAGTGCAACGACCCGTAAAGTCGCGTGGCGACCACGTGTCGCTTTACGCGAAGGGCCTCTCGCTGCTACGACTTCGTCCCTATCATTGGTCGGGTCCTGTCGACGGGTACCCTGTTGGGTGCTCATTCTGTCGGGGCAACCAAAGTATTCCCGACAGCTCTGCGCGCCGCAACAGGGGACTCCCCCGACGCCACCCATTTAAAAGAATTTGGCTGCCGCTGCCCCGTCTCTTCATCTCTCATGATCTCTCGCCATCTCTACTCAATACTCGTGTCGATGCTCAACTCCTCCGTGGTCGACGTATCTGGTTCGGTGGGTGCCGCGTCAGTCCCGGTGTCCTCTACGGGCGCGGCGGTGGCGTTTCCCACTAAGCAGATTTTTGGCAGCGATCGGTAGCTTGAGAAGAACTCCTCCGTGTGCGTTGTTCCGTCGGCGTAGGAAATGTTGTAGGTGAACGTCGTTGTTGCGCCAGGGTGGCCGGCTTGGCACTTTTCGACACCAGGCGCGAGCGTGTCGGTTGTTTTGTACGTTGTTGCGCCGTAGCCGCTCCAGCTGAGTACTTCTGGCGGTGTGTAGCTTGCCACGCGCTTGTCTGACGTCCCCCAGAACGTGAAGTAGAGCTTCTTGTCCGTGAGGTTTACCTCGGTCGCGAGGAGAATGTAGTTTGCGGTGTCGTTCTCGAACTTGAAGTCCGGAGCAGGGTCGTAAATAGTCGCGTCCGTGCCAGGGTTATCGTTTGACGGGTCGTTGTAGTAGCTGACGACGAGTGAGTGGTTGCGACGCTCGACGACGTGCAGACCGCTGTTCATGACCGCACGGAACGTCGTGGTACCAATCTGACACAGCCCGCCGCCAATTTCTGGCTTGATTTCGTCGCCCTTAATGACCAACTCTGGCAAGTAGCCGTCCTCGATGGTAAATGGTTTGAGGTGGTCGAGGAGCGACACGGTCTCGCCTGGGGCAATGAGCAATCCGTTGAGCTTTTCTGCGCCGTGCGTAATGTTCGCAATGCGGTTTGCGGGGGAGTTTTTAAAGTCCGACGTACCGACGCCGAGCACTTCGCTAATCCCGAGGTTGTTGACGCTTTCCGTGGTGACGGTCGGTGTCACGCGGTCGACCATGACGAGCACCTCGGTGTTCGCAACGCCCAAGAAGTCGGAAATTGCGCGAATGGTGTCCGTGTCATTCACGGTCACGCCGTCGTGGCTGGCGGCGAATTCACTCACGCGGTTGTTCTCCATGGCAAACCGCGCGTTTTGTGCGGCAACGTCGATGTCCTCGTGGAGCGTGGCAAGGAAGTCCGCCATTTTTGTGGCGTCGAGTGTGAGTGCAATGCCACCGTCCTCGTTACGACCTGGCGCAATCCACGCGGCGATGTCGTTCTTGGTAATTTCCCACGTTTCGGGCTCGGTGCGATTCTCGGCCGTGTAGGATAGCGTGTACGGTGCGGCGACCATCGCTTCGTCGACCGATGTCGAGAGCGCGGCGGCTTCGTCAACGGTAATGTCGCTCCCAATCACCCCAACAGGAATGATGAGTGTGGTGAGCTGAAAATCGTTTGCATCATCCACGAGCAGTTCCGTTGCCGTGTCCCAGTTGAGTGTTTGACCGTCGATGGATGGAGTAACTTGAACGGAAAGAACGTCACCATTTTCTTGTACGTCAAAACCAATCGGTGTACTTGCGTATTCGACGTCGGGAAATGCCGCGGTGACCTGGGCCTTGAACGGCTGTTCGTGCAGTGTCGTGGTGACGTTAATGCGCGTAGGGAACAGCGTTGCGGAGAGGATCGGCCGGAAGAGTTTTGAAAGTGCGCTGCCATTACGCCCTACGTCGTATGCGGCGTTCACTGCAGCGCTCAAGTCCATGTCGACAATATTGTGCACGGCG
This sequence comes from Patescibacteria group bacterium, assembly GCA_038061135.1. Lineage (GTDB taxonomy): Bacteria > Patescibacteriota > Patescibacteriia > UBA9934 > UBA9934 > UBA11707. The sequence continues at coordinate 9,991 of JBBTZZ010000078.1, read as the reverse complement.
TCGGGGTTGCTTTCGTCATTTGTACGGAGGTCGATATGCGTGAGGCTGTCGTTCACCTCCACGCCAAGCCCTGCGTCCAACATGGCGTCGTATGTGGTTTGGAGTGTTTGGAGTGCGGTTGCGCGGTCCGTGCCGCCGACGGCAATGCCACCAACGGACACGCCGGGAAGAATGCGGTCGCCGGACACCGCACGGATTGTTGCGGACGCGCCAGTCACGATAATACAGACGCCGAGGACGACAATAACCGTCACGACAACGGCGCGTGGCGGCTTGGGGATGGTGAGCTTTGGCAATTTCATACGGTGTTTGCGGTGCGGACGGAGAGTTTGACGTCGCCGTAGGCTTTGGGGATTGTTATGGTGAGAATGCCGTTTTTGAGCACCGCGTCCGCTTCGTCGGTTTTTACGCGGCAGGGGAGGACAATGGAACGTGAGAACGCGCCCCAGAAGCACTCGCTATAGTGCACAGTACTTTGTGGGGGCAATGCGTCAAGGCTCCGCTCCCCGCGAATGGTGACTAAGTCTTCGTTCACGTGAATTTCCAAGTCTTTTTCCTCGACGCCCGCAATTGCCGAACGGATAATAATTTCGCGAGGTGTTTCCACGCAATCGACCGCGAGCTGTCCCTCACGGGAGGACCAGGAGAATTCTTCTTTGGGGAGCGACATAGGGAGAGATGGAGAGATGGGGCTCGTCAACTATTTTACTGCGAGACGACGGATGTATTCGTACAGCGGGCCGAGTGCCAAACCGAATGCGACCGACCAGGTGAGAATGTCGACGGGTACGCTGCCAATGTAACCGCGGCTCTCGATAACGCTACTCGTGAAGTCGACAGGGCTACCAAGGAGTGCAATTGCTGCGGTGATGTACGTAACAACGCCCATAAGGAGCGCAGAAAGGAGCGCGTCGACGAGAAGGTCGTGGCGGTGGATAACGATGTAGACGGCCATGACGATCGCGGTGGCAAGCGCGGCGGGTGCGGGCGCCAAGTCAAATGCAAACACGCAGAACACGACGCCCCAGAGAAACAAAAGTGTGGCAACGAACAGGCGAATGAGCCAGATTTGTACAAGTGTGCCGTCGACCGCTTTTTTGTGCTGCAGTTTTGGGAGGCGGTGGTAGTGCTTGCCAAACAGGGCGTGATAGAAGGTGCCTGCAAGCCCGGCTACGGAGAAGGCGAACAAGAGATCGACGAAGTGCATGCCGCTAAAACGCATGGCAATGACGTCCGGATTGCCGCCTTTGACCGTGATAATCACCGGCGCGAGAAAGAATGCGCAGATGCTTAAAATGCTCATTTCTTGTCGCAACTCTTTATTGCGCAAGAACACGACGAGCCACACGACGGTGAGTAACACCGCAAGTAACGAAAACGCGCTAATCATATTGCTTGAATTATAACACAGAAAAAATATGGAGGGGCCCTTTTCCTGAATTGGACTGCATCGCTCCGTGCGCATTCCGTCACGAGCCAAGGGTCTGGTTGCGCGGAAAATCGTCGCGTGCAGCTGCACCGACAGCTGACGTGACGTCTGTATTTTCTGCCAACCGATAGACCCGAGGCGAGTGAGGGGATGTGCACGGGACTGCATATTCACGCCGTTGACGACCAAAATAACCCCGTGGTACGCTAGTCCTGCTAAACATCCGCGTGCAACCGTGACTTCTCCGTGACAAACGAGAGAGTTAACAGCCCACGGAGAAGTAACTAGTAGTATGGCAGACAACACACGCGTTTTCGTCGGCGGCGTTCCTTACGCATCGACCGAGGAAGATTTGAAGGCGCACTTCGGTGCAGCAGGTCAGGTTGTGTCGGTATTCATGCCGATCGACCGCGACACTGGCAAGAAGCGCGGTTTCGCTTTCGTCGAGTTCTCGACGGAAGAGGACATGAACAAGGCGGTTGACATGTTCAACCAGACCGAGTTCGGTGGCCGCACCATCAGCGTGAACTCCGCTCGCCCACGCGAGTAAGCAACGCCCAAGCAAAACACGGACTTCGGTCCGTGTTTTGTGTTATCATGTTTTGTATATGCCTAAACTTGCCACAAGCGCTCGACACGAACAAATTGCGCGCTGGTTCTTTGTTCTTGTCGGTGCGGCCGTTGCGTTCCTTTTTTGGAAAATCCTTCAGCCCTACGCAATAGTGCTGCTCACTGCGGGTGTGTTCGCTGTGGTGTTTACACCGTTTGAGTTGTGGTTGCGTCGCAAGCTTGGCAAACGTCGTTTGTCGTCGTTCATTACCCTGCTTCTCATTTTTGTCGTCATCATTGGACCGCTCGTGAGTGCGATTGTTGTCATGGCAGGGCAGGCGAGTGACCTTTTGGGACGCATGGACGAAATACGGGCATGGATGGCAGGGTTCTCGTTTCATAGCTATCCCGCGTTTCAGTTACTGCCAGAATTTGCGCAGACTCGGTTGGACGCGGTCGACATTACTGCATTGTTTGCTGCCATTACCGCGTGGGTTGCGAGTAACCTGGACACGGTGTTCTTGCGTTCTGCTGACGTGGGATTCAAGACCTTCATCTTCTTCATTACACTTTTCTACTTCCTTGCTGACCGCGAGAGGATTGTTGCGCAAATGTTGCGTTTAAGTCCGTTCCGCGACAAAACCGATCGTTCCATTATTGACCGCATGGCGCTCACCGTCCGTGCGGTGGTCACGGGGTCGCTCATTGTTGCGGTAGTACAGGGTGTGTTGGCGGCAATCGGCATGACCATCTTCCACGTCCCCGGTGCACTCATTTGGGGTGGGCTGGTGATTGTTGCCGCAAACATTCCGTTTGTAGGTACGGCGATGATTCTCGTGCCTGCTATTGGCTACTTGCTATTAACAGGTGACGTCACGTCTGCGGTTGGTCTGACTATTTGGGCGGTGGTGCTCGTTGGTGGCGTCGACAACTTCCTTAAACCGTTCCTGGTTGAGGGCAAAACACGAATGCATCCGTTACTCATTTTGTTGTCGATTCTCGGTGGGTTGCAAGTCTTTGGACCAATCGGTCTTATTGTGGGACCGACCATTTTGGCAGCACTTCTCGCACTGACAGAAATGTACACGGCAGGAGTTCTTGAAAAAAATGATGTGTAGTATATGGATGGGGAAGTGAAAAGTGAAAAGGAAAAAGTGGAAAGTGGGACGGAGATGGCTGCGGCGCCGGAACCGTCGCACAAATTTCGCACGTTACTGCTCGTCGTACTCGCGTTGCTGTTGGTTGGCGGCGCGGGTGCAGGGTACTGGTACTTTACAATTTACACGCAGACACCGGAGAGGACGATGGCGCGTATGTTTGGCGCGATGCAAGGAGTGACCGCGGTGACTGCGGACGTGACGGTTGACGGCAACGGCACAGGAATTCCAACGAGCTCGCTGTACGTCGACAAGGAAAATCCGTTTACGAAGGCTGTCGACAGTAGTTTGCTTGTGAAGGCGCTGCTCCACATTGACGACGCGGCAAAACTGTTCGACATGGATTTCTCGCTGTCGGCTAAGGCAGATGGCAATGAGGTGTCGGCGTTCGCGGGAGAAATGCGCAGTATTGGTGACGTCGACTACGTGCAGTTTACGACGCTTGCGACGCTCGCAATACCAGCAACCGTCATGGATGGGGTGAGTGTGGCGCTCAACCGATTCATTGTGATTGATAAGACGGAGATCATGAAGTCGTTTCGTATTGATGCGTTGGCAACATCGGTCGACACCACGCAGGAAGCTGCCGTGCGTACGGCACTTGCGGAGTATTTACCAAAAATTATTGTCGTTACGTCCACGTTACCCATCGAGGGCGTGCAGGGCGTCGACACGTTGCATTATGCATATGCCGTCGACAAAAACGCGGTCGGTGAGTTGCTGAACGCGCTGTCGGTGACCATGCCGGACCACGACTTCTCGGAGGTTCGTGCGATGCTTGGGAATACGAACGACGTAACGGGCGAGTTGTGGATTGGGAAGCGTGACGCGCTCCTGTACAAGGCGACGATAATGACGACGCTGAAAGGTACGCAACAGTTTGCGGTGACGGCGACCGTTGGCTTGAGCGACTTTGGTGCGGCAGTGGCTGTCGTTGCGCCAGAAGCGTCGACGCCGTTTCAGGACGTGATGGTGGAGGTACTTGAGAAGGTGTCGGAAATCGGTAATGCGGACGACGACGGTGATGGTCTGAATAATCGTGACGAGGATAAGTACGGCTCGGACAAAAACACGCCCGATACGGACGGCGACGGTTTCTCCGACGGTGACGAGGTGAAGAACGGTTATAACCCGGCAGGCGACGGCAAGATTTCGGTGACCGTGACAAGTACGTCGATTGTGAACAGTGACGGCAGCGCATCGTTTGTTGATTAGTATGCGCATTGCCGAACGTCCGTACCGCAAGCTCGTGTTGGTGTGCACAAACAGTCGTCCGGAAGGCGCAAATTGCTGTGCACTCCGGGGGAGTGAAGTGTTGTTTGACGCACTCAAGGCTGCAGTCAAAGCCCAATTCACCGACGTCCGCGTTGTCCGCTCCAGCTGCCTCAACAACTGCGACACCGGCGCGTCCGTTGTCGTCATGCCGGACAACGTGTGGTTGGGGGAGGTGACGGAAGGGGATGTGCCGGAGATCCTGGGGATGTTGATGTAGTAGTCACTCCCAACTACCCACTACCCCCACACCCACCCAAGCTATGTTTGATTTCGAGAAACTTGACGTCTATGCGCTTGCAAAGCAAACGCATCTCGAGACAATACGTTTTTTGAAGTCACGTCCTGTTATTGATACTGCGACACGGAATCAGCTTCGGCGTGCATCGTTGAGTATTGTTCTGAATATTGCCGAAGGGAGTGGAAAGTTTTCCCATGCTGACAAGCGAAATTATTATACTTGTTCACGGGGATCGACATATGAATGCGTCGCAATATTCGATGTGCTTCGCGCCGAAGATCTCGTGAGTGAGATTGAATATAAAGACAAGTACGCTCGCTATGAGTCACTTTCGAAAATGCTTTTTGGACTTATACAGAGTCAGAAGTGACCGGGCTTGGGTGGGTGTGGGGGTAGTGGGTAGTTGGGCACAATAAAACCCACAGCCGAAGCTGCGGGTTTTATTGGTGACTCCAGGGGGAGTCGAACCCCCGTTACAGGCTTGAAAAGCCCGTGTCCTAACCATTAGACGATGGAGCCTTGTCGTGTTTTGCTGCGTCAATATAGCTAAATATGCGCTTGGGGTCAAGGTGATAGCACGTGGGTTTGGGTGGGTGTGGGAGTAGTGGGTAGTTGGGGATGAAACACAACACCCGTCGGAGTCGACGGGTGCGAGGGGCTGACGGCGATTACTCGCGACTAAGCTGGAGCAGCACGTGAACGTCGTGGAGCATGATGTCAAAGCGGTGCAGGCCGGAGAGCGCGTTCATGATCGCCGGCTCATACCGCAGGCACAGCAGCAACGTCAGCTGCAAAAGCACGAGGTCGCTTTCGCCGTGGATGCCGACAATCCGACCGTCCTTGTGATGCAGGTGCGCTGGCGGCAGCTTGCCGTCGACGAGGAACGTCGGCGTGTAGGGGCTCCCGTCTTTGATGGCGGGCATGTCGGGTTTGCGAGGTTCGAAGGTTGTGGTGTCGATCGGATTGCCGTTCCGGTCGAGGTTCCACCACCAGACGCGGTTCTGCGGATCGGGCATGAGTGTCTCCTGTGGGCATTCATCTTAATCTAAAACCGCCCTTTTGTCCACCAAAAAACCCGTAGCCGAAGCCTTGGGTTTTTGTGGCGTGTTTAGACTTTTTTGAGTGTAGCGAGATATGCAAGTTCTGCTTTCATTGCCTCCAGCTTGCGGATTTGGTCGTGGTAGAAGAGTGCGGTTGGGGGAGACGTGGTTTCGCCGTCGTTAGTGGAGAGGGCGTTGATCATGTGTTGGTAATCGTCGATTTGTGCGTCGATGTTTTCGAGCTTGTCGGTGACCGTGTCGACCATGTGTTTCAGTCCAGCGCTGTCGGGGGAACTACCAAGCAGGAACCGTGCACGTGCAATGTCGGCAACCGTACCTTCTAAATATCGACTCAACGCGGAGTTGGGGTCGCTTTGTAAAGCGTCTTGTGTGAGCGACATGAGCGCGTCAATGCGGCTTCCGAGCTCATGTTCCCGCGACGTTTCAACTGCCGCCCCGTCGTCGGTTATGCTCACTATACGTTCTCCTCGTCTGGATTGTTCTTCGTTCATATCGAAAAATTACGCGAGCTTGAGTTGTAGCTTGAGATATTTGATTTCTTTCTCTTGTTCGTCGACACGATCCTGCAGACGTTTGACCCACTCAATGGCAAACGTGTGGTCCTCTTGGATGTTTTTCATGATAGTCGTATGACCTTCAAGAACATCTTGAATACGTCGACCGTCGGCCTTCGTCATCATCTCTTCTTGAATTTGCTTAATACGTTCACCGAGGTCCAGAACAGCCATGATGATTTTGTCTTCGTTCATATAAAACCATTCTACCACCATCGAATCCCTCCGCAAACACAACACCCGCCGAGGTCGACGGGTGTGAGGGGACGACGTTAACTCGTGAGGACGCTTATCCGCTGGCAGATCTCGATGTAGAGGCGCGAAACCTCGGCGTCGTTCATGCCACCCGCGTCTTCAATCCGGTTGCCGAAGTCGTGGCACGCGCTCCGTAGTTCGACGCGGTCGAAGCGAACCGGCTGCGTCCTCATCAGGTGGAGCGCTGTCTCCACTGTGGCGATGAACCACTTGATGCCGTGCTGTTTGCACAGCGCATCGATCGCTGCGTAGCGCGGGTCATCGGATGCCATACCAACCGGTCGGTTCGGCTTGTTATCAGCGAGATTGTAGACGAACTGGCGACGGAGACCGAGCTTTTCGGCGAGTTCGGCGAGGCTGAACCCTGTGGCAACCTGCAGGCGCTCAAGAAGGTCTTTGGGCGTTTGGATTCCTGGCATTACTTACTCGTGGTTCGGGGTTTGGGACGCCAGATAGCGTGTCAGAAAAACACGGAAAAGTCAACGAATACCCTTGTAAAACACGGTAAATCATTGACTTTTTGTCATTTTTATGCTATAGTACGTCGTCGGTGGCGGGGGTGAAGTTCCTCGCGCGTGCCGATTAAACCTGAACCAAGGAACGGTACAATGCGTACTTAAAGATTTCGAACTCGCCGGCAGTGATGCTCCGGTAGAGGAATTCGCGCGAAAGCGCGCTGTATAGCATCCGGTCGGCACACCATTGTGCGTATTCCACCACGAGGACTCGAAGTTCAAAGGGGTTGGAGAATAAACTCCAAAGAGGCCTAGTTATGGAAGGTTGCGTGGAGTTTCCCGTACGAAGTAGGGAGCTGAAAGGAATCTCGACCAATTCGTTGCTGGTGTGTTTCGTCAATGCACTTCGCAAATATCATGACGCCATGTCCGGGGGCTCCGGTCTACGTGTTCGCGGGTCTTGGTGCCGCGTCGCGTATATGTCACTGTTGGCGGCTCGTTACGACGAGCAGTCACTCCGTGCGCCAAGCCGGAGCGTTGAATGCACGCTGCATTCCGTCGGGCTCAATGCGCAGAGCCTTCTCGTAGCCGTCAAAGCAACGCGAGAGTGCCGCACACCGCGGTATACACCTTTGAGAGAGACCACGACGCATAAAGAGCAATTGCGTCCTGCAGGGTTGGCACCTTGCCCCTTCGTCTCTTGTCGCCCTAGCTTGCACAAAACCAAGCTCGTCTAAATCGCAGTGAAGCCCCCCGTACAGCTGGGCTCCTGCGATTTTTCGTTTGGATTTTTTCTTTAAACACGAACTCCCGCACGGTGCGGGAGGGGAAGACGGGGCGTTAGTCGTATTCGACGCAGTAGACGGTCAGTGGACCGCGCTTGCGGATGTTCACGGAGCCCTCGGCGAAGAGTTGGTCGAGGATCGGCTGCACCGTGTCGGGCGCTAGATGGAGGTCAGCGACGAGCGTTTCGAGATGCGCACGGCGATTGCGGACGATGTTGCGGTACACCAGCGTCTTGTTCGGCGCCTGCGGTCGGGGTGTGTGGGGCTTGCGAAACGTGAACAGTTCAGTGAATGGAACCCAGTCGAACATGAGAACCTCCACGCGAACTGTCGCATTTTTATGTGAGCGTGTCAAAACACGAACCCCCGCGTTTCGAATGACGAGGGGGTTTACGAGATGATGTTCACGCGGCTTCTAGAGGGGCTGTGTACGGAGACCGATCGGCGCGAAGACGTAGTCCGGCAGCGTGCGGGATTGTGCCATGGCATCACCTGCCGCATAGCTCGTCGCTCGATGCGGTGCAGGCGTTGGGGTGAGCAGCCCAAGTGCTGCGCACGAGTCATCGATTTCCTCGATGAGCCCAAGAGTCGCGACGAGCAGGTTGTCGGAAGAAGAACAGAGCACGAGCACCTCAATGTGGACAGGAAGATCTTCACATTTTTATGTGAGCGTGTCAACGCATGCACAGTACCAATCTTGACATCCGTTTTATTTTCGTGTCGTACGAGTGTGGTAAAATATAGTAAAGACTCCCCGTCTTATTCTTACGCACTGTTTTTATGTTGACGAAAAATGACAAGTTGGAAATTCGGGGTATTTTCACGGAGGTATTATCGAAAAATAATGAGCATATTTTTCAGATGATGCGCGATTTTAAGCGGGAGATTCGTGACGAAGTACATTCACTTATTTTGGCGAGTGAGTCGCGCATGATGCAGCGCATGGATGCGAAGCTCGAAAAACTCCGCACCGACATTGTGAATGACATCGGTTCCATTCTTGACGAAGCGGTATTACCGCAAATTGCGGAGCTACAGCATGACGTGAAGCGCGTAAAACTGCACTTGCACATGGCGTAGCTACACCGTCAGCCTATCCGTCGCACGGATGAGGACGGCGGCGAGGGTTTCGAGTTCGACTTGGGTTTCGGTGCCGGCGGAAATGCGGATGAACGGGACGGTGGAGTGCGTTGCGTGACGGGCGGTGAGGTAGATGCGGGTGGTGTTAAAACCAAAGCTGCTGCCGCCGTTTACGTCAACGCCGGCTTGTTTTGCTTCGTGGATGACAAGGCGCATCCAGGCTTGGGCGAGGAGCGGGAAGCGCGTGAATTTGCGGAACGCGAGGGTGAAGAAGCTTCCGTGGAACGTCATGTCTTTGCTCCATGCGTACGCCGGATGACTTGGAAGTCCCGGATACACGACGTGACTGAACAGCATGTGTGGCTTTGCGCGATAATGCGCATCGAGTGTCGTCGCCAAGTACGTTGCGTTGCGGCCAAGGCGTGCCATGCGGGTAGCGAGCATCTCGTTGTTCGGTGATGGGAGGGCAAGTGCGGACGTGTCGGCAATGTTTGTGCCAAGGTGCATGCGGTGGCGGAACAGGTTGAGCCGCGTTCCTGCGTCGCGCCAAATTATGCCGCCGGTGACGCCGTCGAACCCGAACTGATGATATTTCTGGAGGCTTTCGACAACGACAAGCCCAAGGTCTGTTCCTCGCGGCAACATCGCCAGCACTTGGCACGTCGGCCCAAGCCCGGTGTTGTCGACAACGAGCGTAGTCGGTGCAGTAATCGTGTTTGCGATGGCGGGAATAAGCCGGGAGAGATCGGGAACGGCGATTGCCTCGACGTTGCAGAGGCTGTCGATGAATATTGCTGACGGTTTGAGGCGCGTTATTGCATCGATTACTGCGCTCACGTCCATTTCGTCGACTTCATGCAGGCGATTTCCGCAAAACTCGGCCAACACTTCTTTGTATTCGAAGTAACTCGACTTGCCAACGACGACGTTTCCGCTGAGCTTACCTTCGTTGTGCAGTCCGACAATCACGGTCGTTATTGCGGACATGCCGCTGCTCGTCATGCTGACACCTGGTGTCCGCACGTGGGTGATGTACTCGGAGCGAAATGCGTGCTCGTACGCCTTTGCATCGTAATGATGGTCGCGTTGATAGTCGTTGATGTTTGCGCTCACGTGGCCTGTGTATTTGCCGGCTTGCGACGTCGCAGAATGC
>JBBTZZ010000077.1:0-6073 GCA_038061135.1 Patescibacteria group bacterium | reverse complement strand
CGGCTAAAAATCCTCACGACGCCGTCTCCGCTCGCGGGTTTTCTGGCTGATACAAAAAGTCACCCGAGTGGGTGACTCTTACTTTACACTCGAGCGGCCATACTATTCAAAGTGCACCTCTTCCGCGTACGCCATCATTCGTTGCTTCAGAAGCGGATAGTTCTTCAATTTGGGGTCGGTGTCCAGCATTTCTTTTGCGTAATCTTTTGCCTTACTGATGATGTCGATGTCGGCGTATGTGCCCAACTTGAACTGCTCAAACCCACTTTGACGCGTACCAAACACATCGCCCGGACCACGCAAACGCAAGTCTGCCTCTGCAAGCTCGAACCCGTTTTGACTGTCGACAAGCGCAAGGAGACGTTCACGCGCAAGTGGCGACAACATGGCCGACGGATGCAAATAGCAGTACGATCCATGCTCGCCACGACCAACGCGACCGCGCAACTGGTGCAACTGTGCCAAGCCGAAACGCTCGGCACCCTCCACATACATAACCGTAGCATTCGGCACGTCAATGCCGACTTCCACCACCGTCGTTGCAATAAGCATGTCGTACTCACCGCTTGCAAACTGACGCATGACGTCGTCTTTTTCTTTCGTCTTTAACTTGCCGTGGAGCATTGCAATTTTGTACCCCTTGAACGGGTCCTCCGCAAAATGCGTGAACACTTCGTTGACCGACTGCACCCCAAGCGCGTCGGACTCTTCAATTAACGGACATACCACAAACACCTGACGTCCTGCGTCCATTTCCTCACGCATCTTGTCGTACGCACGTTCCTCACGACCAACGTCAACAACGGTGGTGTCAATCGGTTTACGACCTGCGGGGTATTCGTCGAGCAACGACCGGTCCAAGTCGCCATACAATACCAACGCTAACGACCGCGGAATAGGCGTTGCCGTCATGGAGAGCAAGTGCGGAATACCGTCTTGGTCACCCTGCTTGTCTTTGAGCGCCTGACGTTGACGCACACCAAAACGATGCTGTTCGTCGACGACAATCAGCCCAATGCGGTGGAACAATACGTCCGCGGTGAGGAGTGCGTGCGTGCCGACGGCCAGGTCGACCGCGCCATTACGCAACCCTTCCAGCAGCTGTTCTTTGGTAACGTCCTTGCCGTTCACGCGACGTTTGGTGCGGGTGTACAGCGCAATCCGAAGCGTCTTGCCGAATAGTTTCTCAAGCGTCTTTGCGTGCTGCTCCGCCAAAATTTCCGTTGGTGCCAACATGGCCGTCTGCCAACCGTTTGCCGCGGCATTTACCGCAACAAGCGCCGCCACCGCCGTCTTACCGCTTCCTACGTCGCCCTCAAGCAAACGGTTCATGGGCTCCGTGCGGTTCATGTCTTTAATAATCGCCCACGTCGCCTTTTTCTGCGCGTCAGTAAGTGCAAACGGCAATGCGGCAATTGCCGACTTTACCGCCTTCTCGTCAAAAGCAACTTGTGGCGCTTTTTGCTTTTGCAATTCACGACGCGACTTTGCGTGGAGCAATTGGTGCAGAAAGAACTCGTCGAACTTTAAACGACCGAGCGCCTTGTCTTTTGTCTCCGACGTTTCCGGAAAATGCATCTCACGCAGTGCTCCCGCAAGCGGCGGCAAATGCGCGTCACGCATGATGAATGGCGGCATCCACTCCGCAATTTCGTCGACGTACCCGACCGCCTTCTCCGCAACAACGCGACGCATCTTCTGTGTGAGCGCGTTTGTGAGACGGTAAATAGGCACAATGCGCCCCGTGTGTGTGGTCGACGTCGACTTCCCTACCACTTCGTACACAGGGTTCGACATTGCCAACCCGTATGTATCGTCGACCTTACCCGCAAGTGACACAATCACGCCTGGCTTGAGCACCTTTGTAAGAAAACCTTGATGAAACCACGTCGCCTTAATCGTGCCCGTACTGTCCTCAACGATTGCGTCCGTAATCATCATGCGGCGCGACTTGTGACTCTTGCGGTTTTCGATTGCAGAAATTCGCCCTTGCACAGTCACTTTTTGACCGGCTTTGAGTTCGCCAATAGTAAGGACGTTCGAAAGGTCGTCGTAACGAAACGGGAAGTCATAGACGACGTCCTCCAGCGTCTCCATGCCAAGTCGCGAAAAGTCACGCGCCTTCGCAGGGCCGACACCTTTCACGGTTTTAATAATTTGTGTAAGACCCGCCATAAGCGGAGCTATACTAACGCATTACGTAAAAAAAGTCTAATCCTCCACGCACCCTTCTCCTTGCCTTCTCCGACTGGATCGGGTACTTTAGTCACGTTCGCACCGAGCCCGCAGCCCGTCGTTTCGTCCGACGAAACGAAAGCGAGCGGCGGACAGACGCCAGTGAGGACGACCGAAGGAAGTCCGAACGAGAGTCTGTCCGGCAAGCGAGCCCGGAGAGGTGGCCGAGTGGCTTAAGGCACAGGTTTGCTAAACCTGCGTATTCGCAAGAGTACCGGAGGTTCGAATCCTCTCCTCTCCGCCATTAAAATATCACGACTTCGGTCGTGATATTTTAATGGCGGATGCACAAGCCAACTGCTTGGCTTGTGCGGAGGATTCGAACGGCGGAGCGATGTTCCGTGACCACACGGAACCGCGAGCCGGTGCCCAGCCCGAGGGGAGTGACGACGACCCGAGAGGCGCGGGCGAATCCTCTCCTCTCCGCCACGAAAAAACAGCAACATTGGTTGCTGTTTTTTCGTGCCACGTGAATGACGACAACGTCGGCATTTTTACGTGGCGGGTTCATTACTGTTCTCGTGGCAAGCCAATACGGCGTGTGCTATACTTCATGCATGGCAAAGAAGATGCAAAGTCAAAATGACGGGGCAGCGCAGGGCATTGACGCAGGCGCAGCGATTTTGAGTTGGGAGTCGTGGGAGTACCCGCCTGTTGAGCGGAGTCGCAAATGGTATGTAATTGCGAGCGTGCTCGGCATTGGGCTTCTTCTGTACGCCCTTCTGTCCGCAAACTTTGTGTTTGCCGTCATCATCCTCATGTTCGCGGTTATTCAGTTACTGCGCGACTTGCGTAAACCCGCGCGTTTGCCCGTTCACATCACCACAGCGGGCGTAGTGTTTGGCAACGACTTTTACCCGTACGAAAACATCCGCGACTTTTCAATTGTCTACTTCCCACCGGACGTCAAAGTACTTTACGTTTCGTTCAACGGACTCATGAGCCCCACGCTGTCGCTTCCACTTGAAGACATGAACCCGAACGACGTGCGCCAAGGCCTATTGCCCTACGCATTCGAGAACCTCAATAGAGACCGCGAATACTTGACAGACCTCATCTCCAGGCTGTATAAACTCTAGGTATTTTTGAGCTTTCGGGCTTGAAAATCCAAATCCAAATGATTGCGCACGCAATCATGCCACGCGCCCGTAGCTCAGTTGGATAGAGCATCAGCTTGCGGAGCTGAGGGTCGTACGTTCGAGTCGTGCCGGGCGCACCACGACGACCCCCAAACGGGGGTCTTTGTGTATATGGAGAGATGGCCGAGTGGTTTATGGCAACGGTCTTGAAAACCGTCGAGGTGAAAGCCTCCGTGAGTTCGAATCTCACTCTCTCCGCCAAGAAAACGCCGTCGCTTTTGCGAAGGTGTTTTCTTTTTTTTGTGATGATCCTTACCCCAAGAGCGTCACCACACCCGCTGTTGCAAGTGCGAGGAATGCAATGCCCAAAAGAGTGTTGGGAACACCGGTAAAAAGAATGCGGCCACGGCTAGAGAACGACCAGCCCTGCAAAAGATTATCGACGCCGAGGAATGCAAAGAAGAAAAGAGTTATAGCGTAACCCATATTTTGCGCAGCTATGGAGTACTTCGACAACACAAGGCCAGCAACACACAGGATAGCAAGTGTGCCAAGCAACCATCGTGGCGTGAGCGCGTACAGTTTTTTGACGAGCATACTGCGCCACGGGGCGTGACGTGCCTCTATGGCTTGTGCTTTTGCTTTTTGTGCGGCATTCATCTGCCAAAAACGTTTTGCGTAGCGAGAAGACATAGCAGTGAAATTATGGCGACGTTGTAACACTCAACACGTTACCTTCGTCGGACGTCGACGGGGCCGCAGTGTCGCTGTCGAACGCGCGCACCGCAAAGTAATACGTCGTGCTCGGCGTCAGACCCGTGACCGTCCCGTTTGTTCCATCGCCGAACGTTGCAGTAGACGTCAACGCGTCACTTGCCGTGCCATACACGACATCATACCCCGCGATTGTTGCCTCGTACGAGGAGATGCTCGACCAATTTACCGTTGCAGCTGTGCTCGTCACGTATGACACGCTGAGTGCCGTGGGCTGCATGTGACTGAGCGCAACAAGCCGTGCAATCCGTACATACCCCGTCGCATTCGGGTGAACTGCGCCTCGGTAGTCCGTCGACCTGTGCGCGTACGTTGTGTTATACAAATCCGCACCACCCTGCAAACCAAGCGACGTGCGGAGTGCATCGACAACCGTCACATATTGCGTGACAAACCCGCTGTCCGCACCTGCCGATCCTGTGCGGCCGTCGTAGTTTGGATAATTAAGATATATCTGCGACGCCGCCGCGGCGTATGTCGTCGTGAGCGTGTCGATAATGCTCGTCATGTCCGCCTCGTACTGCACCGCGGTACGGCCAATGTACGCATCGTTTACCCCAAGCGTAATAATCCAACCGTTTGGTGCCAACGCCGTTTGTCGTGCCTGCCATGCGGCATTTATGACGCTTGACTGGTAGTTCGACGCCCGGATACCCGCAACGCCCTCGTTCATGAGAAACACGGGGTAGCCGTAATACGTCGACAATGTATCTTGAAGGTCCGTTAAAAAACTTTCTTTGTACGTACCGCCAAACGCCCCATACTGCGGGAACTGACGGCTATCCGTCGAGACCGTTCCTGTGTCTGCGTCCAGCCAGCTTGTCACTACACCGCTGTCGATGGTGCCACTTACGCCCTCTGTCACGCTGTCACCAATGACGGTAATAATATCGCCAATACCCACGTTTGTGCGTTCGTCATGCGTTCCAACACTGCTATAGCGCGTCACTCCGTCGGCATGCACGGCATACGCGTCAACGGTGTATTCATCTTTTTCCAGCCCCGTAAACGACACGGCGTACGGCGACGTGAGATCCGTTGACGACTGTTCTGCTGCTGTACCCTCACCAAGCACAAACTCGACTCCCCCACCAACCGGAAGTGCCGTCGCGCTTGCCGAAACGTCGAGTGTCGTCGATGTTTGAATGTACGGAATGTACATGGTTCCACCGTCATCCGTAATTGCGAGCGTCGCAACGTTTGGCGCGCCCGCAACGTCCGCACTTGGTGACGTGATTGTCACGGACGGTGTTGCTCCGTAGTACGTCACGTTGTCATATTCCGCGAGCGTCGTGCCCGTTTTGCCAAGTGAGAACACGCCGTCTGCAAAGTACGCCATGGTGTCGGTATACGTCACGGTTGGTGTCGAAGGTTTTGCGTTGCCGCGTGCCCACACATACGCCGTCAACACCGGCTGCCCAAGCGCATTATCGACTGCAGAAAACTCGTACGTGTACCACGTATTTGCCGTTGGTACGAACGACGCCTGAGCGAGCGTTGTGTGCGTTGACCCGGCCGACGACTTATATGCAACGCGAATCTGCGTACCGGTTTGCCAAAGAAAGTACCCTCCCGAATCTCCCGTTGCCGACTGCGCACGGAGAAATACCTGGCCAGGCAGTGATGTTGTTGACCCACGCCAGTCAACACGCACCATTTGATCCGTGTTTGCGGTCACGTCGCCGCCGTTCAGCACGCGGTAGAGGTGAAACCCTGCGCTGTTGGCGCCACTTTGCAGCGTGCGTTCTCCCGATGTGTCGATGACATTCCACGTACCACCAACAACATCCCAACCGTTTTGTCCGTCAATACTTCCGGTAACGTCCAACGAAAAATCGTCCGAAAACTGCTCCGCCATGACGAGTTGTTGCGTTTTTACCGCGGCGCTATACACCGGCGTTGCGTTGTGTGAGAAAAGCGAAAAGTAATATGTTGTGGTATTTGTGAGTCCCGCTACCGTTGTCGTACTTGTGCCACCCGCTGTA
>JBBTZZ010000076.1:0-6631 GCA_038061135.1 Patescibacteria group bacterium | reverse complement strand
TCCAAGCGCAACTACTTGTCGAAGACCACGAAACGGCAGGACGAGTCCCAGTCGTCGTCGCCGCCGATCCAGCCCAGGCCGACGCCGCGCTGACCGTCGCTCTCGCAGAGATACGCGACGCGACGACCGTCGCCGATACGCGCGGGCTGGCCGGACACCACGGGGTGCTTGCGCTGGAGGGGCTTGTCGGCCGCGCCAATCGTGAGCGTCTCGTGTGCCGTGCCGCGGCGCTTGTTGTTCTTCTCGCACCACGCGTCGACGGCGGCGTCGCTCATGTTCTTGCCGAAGTGCGCGTAGTGGCCGCTCTTCGTCACTACGCCCTTCTCCGTGACCGGGAAGTTCTTCTGCGTGACGTTCGCGCGATCGACGTAACCGTCGTACTCGCCTTCCGTGAGCAACTGTTCCACGGTCTTGCCGTAGTCAAAGGTGTGGGTGAAGGGGGTGAGGGTCGGTTCCGGCTCGACCACGGCGGTCGGGGTGGGCTTGGGCTGGCTTGCGAACCAGTCGTCCTTGATGACCTGCGCGATCTTCACGACCGTCGCCGCACCATCTTCCGTCACGAGACGGTGCGCCGCTTCGAACGGCACCTCGAGCGTACGCATGGCATTCATAAGCGCGGGAATGAACCCGGCGATGAACCCCACGCCCTTCTCGATGTCGGAAATGATCTTCTTGGCCATTTGCTTACTCCGCAGAATGATTTGCCCCTCATTTCCGCCACCATGGCAGAAACCCCAGGCTCGTCAATTGCCCTGCCACTATAGCAAAAAACGGGCGTTTTGTCAATGTTTTTGGCTGAAATTGGCAATAAAAGCCCCTAGAAACTATATCGCGCATTACCTCGAAATGGTTGCGGATAAAGACTTGGCTTATCCGCGCCTAATAAGCCCAGAAAAAATGACCCGCTCCATCCGTGAATACTGTGACGCTATACCGAGAATGCGCGACCATAATACTTAAGTTTCCGAATGACCGTACCGTTCTTTTTTGCACGCGCAAAACTGTAACCTTCCATTTTGGAAGACGGCGTCGCGGCCTTTTTAAGGGCTCCACGAGTGACTGACGGTATTTTTTTTATACAAAACATCTCGATACTTTTTAAGATTTTACCATGAATAACGAGGAAAATCAATTCAAATACTCTTAAAAAACGTACGCTTAATCCTAGTCGCTCTCCTGGCCATCATTCAGGAGCGTACCAATTTTCTTGACTCGTGTCTCAACCTTACCAATACCATCCACCATGGGAGGTCTTCCGGCATAGTACCGCCAAGTTCCTCAATCGTGCTTCGCACCTTTTTCCCTACGACGTAGTGCACCATGTTCGCATCACTTTCTCCATGAATACGTGGCTCTCGACGGAGCTTTGCATCCGCTTGGGTCGCACGGAAAAGATTTGCCGCCAACTCCTCACTCCCCATGTGGTCAAGAATCTTTTGTGACTTTTTCAACGCTTTTACTTTGTGAATATCCTCCGCATCAAGCCCGCCGTAGAGTCCCTTGTAACCGAAGTTTTGGAACTTACCGTAATTTGTGACACCCGCTTGGTCCGCTGCTTCCAAAAGTGAAGTATTATGTTTCTTTATTTCATCACGAAGCATGAGGCGCTTCTGATCCTCAAGCAGTGCGTCCACCTTCTCTTGCTTCCGAGTCTGAATTGCAAAATATGTCTGTCCCAATGCAACGACTGCTTTGCTCGGATCGGAATTTTGAATGATGAGGTAGCACGCATAGCGGGAAAGGTGCGTAACCTCAATTTGTCTTTCTCCGCCGGAACCGATCTGTACCATTTCGTTGACACCAACAAAATGGTTGTGGATATCTTGGCCGCTATTCTTACAAGCTTCTTTTGCTCGATCAATAACCGACAGAAAATTTCGGTATTCTACGTACTCCAACGCCTTCGCCAGGTCGCGAGATGACCAGTATTCCCCTCCGAACTCGTTAACGTGCTTAATCTGTTCAAAAGTATTTTGTATCATAAAAACTGCTAGAAAAACGTCCGCTCAAGCCTCACTTCCCCTCGCGTCTCGGGGTTGCACGCGCCGATTTCTAAGACGCCGGGGGAAAAGTCGATGTAATAGCCGGTTGCAGAGGAAGAATAATCGCCGGACGGGTCGACGGGGACGGAGGGTAAATACGCGCCCGCGAATTCCGTAGCGTCCAGGCAGTCGTCGGCGGTAATGGCGTCGCTACACTGGCCGCCAAAGTCGCCGGAACACGACGCGCCGTTGCCAAACATGACGCGAGGCGGAGCGCCCGTTGCTTCCGCAGCCTCACGAATTGCGTCAACACGTGCGGGGTCGACAGTCTGCATTTCAAGCACCGCCTCCATAATGTTACGCACATCGTCAACACGAATCTCGTCGCGTCGTTCTGCAGCCCGGTGCGCCGGACCGACAATGGCCGCGACGACAACGACAAGAAATAACGCACACGCGGTTGCGGTCACAGCATCAATGGTTGTTGCACCCGGTCGGAACATGATGAAAGTATACACCACTCTTTTGCCCAACTACTCACTACCCCCACACCCACCCAAGCCCTGCCGTGTGTCACCTCGGGAGCATTCCTGCGTTCGGCCTATGCGCTACGCCGTTCGTACAGTGTGCATCTATACAAATCCTCGTGCGGCTGTGCGACATGCGCCTCCCTTTCGGAACGCTCCACTCGGCGACACCAGGGCTGCCGAGCCAACTTTTTCACTTTTCACTTTTCACTCATCACCCGTCCCCATGTTCATGCACCGCGTACGCCGCCCGTCCTGCCGTCGACGTTTTTGCCCACACCAACGCCGCGAGCGCAGTGGCAAGCGGGACGACAAGCACCAACGCCGTTGTGCCCGCAAGCGTGCGAATAATCTCTTCTGCAACCGCTTCCGTGTTCACGAACCGCCAAAACGATACATCGCTGTTTGCGCGGAAAATAAGCAACAGCGGCAAACTGGACCCCGCGTACGCCAACACCAACGTGTTCACCGTCGACGCAATGTGATGCCTGCCAACCCTCATGGCACGGAAAAATAGTGCACGACCCGAAAGCGTGGGGTTTGCGGCTTTGAGCTCAGCGACCGTCTCGCACTGCGTCACCGCAACGTCGTCGAGCACACCCACCGTTCCAAGAATTATCCCCGCAAGCAGCAATCCTTCCGGCAACGTGACGCCGCCCACCTGCCAGTACAAAAACACCGACTCCTCACTCGACAGTCCCGACAGCTTGCTTATGGCGACGAACAACGCACCCAACACCCAAGCAAGAATGACACCAACAGTCGTGCTCCCAAGCGCAATTGTGGCATTGCGTGTAAAGCCGTGTGACAGGTAGAGGTTGACCGCGAGAATGCCGACGCCTGCCAGAACTGCAATATGCACAGGGTTCGCACCGCCAAGAATTTGCGGAAACACAAACCACATGAGTATGCCAAGCGTGAGCGCAAACCCCACAAGTGCGTACAAACCGCGTTTCAAACCGACGGCAATTGTAATGGCCGCAAAAATAATCAACGCCCACACCACGCCACTTGTGCGCACGGCGTCGGCCAAATACGCGGTTGCCGTACCGTCTTGGTTATCGACAACAGACAGAATGACGCGGTCGCCCGGCGTCACCGCATAGTGCATGCCCTCGCTAAACGACAGCGCCGTGTTTACGCTGTACGTCACGCCGTCGTCACCCTTCGCAACCATGTCGTACTGCTTTAAGTTACCGTCACCCGGCACAAGCGTGACGGACACCACGGTCGCAATCACGTCACGACTGCCGTAGCTTGTCAGCTCGGCAGCGTCCGTCATTTCCGGTGGCACCCCCGCGTCTATTTCTGCAAAAACCGGCAACACGGGCAGTGCACCCACCACCAAAACCGCACAAAATAAGAGGAATTTTCGCATACACACACAGTATAGCACCTTGCAACGCTCCATTCGCCACGGTATCATCGCAATACTATGAACCGCATCGCCCTCTTCTTTTGCGTCCTCCTCGTCGCCGCAAGCGTTATTGCCCTTGCCGCGTACAAACCCGAAAGCACTCCGAAAGCGACGGACGACGCCGACGTTGCCGTCACCATCTTCCCGTTGTACGACATTGTCCGTACTATTGCGGGCGATGCCGTTGACGTCCACCTCATTCTTCCTCCCGGCGCAAGCCCGCACACGTTCGAGCCGAGCCCATCTGACGTTGCTGCAATCAACGACACGCGCGTGGTCTACCGCATTGGCTACACGCTCGACGACTGGGCCGTCACCATTGCCGACGCAAAGTCCGACGTACTCACCTTGTCGACAGACATGGAAATTCGCAGTGCAACAGACAACAGTGCCGACCCGCATTATTGGCTTACAATCCCAAACGCCAAACGCATGGCCGCACTTGCCGCGCAAGACTTGGGGTCGCACTTCCCACAGTTCAAAAATACATTCCAAGCAAACTACTTGACCTACGCAAAGCAACTTGACGCAACGGACACAGAAATTCGCAGTATCCTTGCGGCAACACCCAACAAAAACATCGTCACCATGCACGACGCGTGGTACTATTTTGCTACTGAGTACGGCTTGAACGTCATTGGTACGTTTGAACCCGAAGGCGCAGAAGAACCCACGCCGCAACAACTCGCAAGCCTCACCAATGCCGTCGCCGCTGCAGGCGTGCACACCGTGTACGTTGACGCAGACGCAAATGTAGACGCCATTACGTCGTTTGCAAACGACAACGGCCTCACCATCGTCGCCGTCGACGCCGAGGGTGCAACATACAGCTCTTACATCGACCTCATGCTCGGCAATGCGCGACTCATCAGCCAAAACAACTAACGACGCAATCCGCGTCGACGGACTGTCCGTCACTCTTGAGGGCAACGTCGTGGTGAACGACGTGAGTTTTCGTGTTCCAAGCGGCAGCATGACGGCAATCATTGGCCCAAACGGAAGCGGGAAAACCACATTGCTCCGCGCCATGTTGGGACTTGTGCCATTCACCGGCAACGTGACGTTTGCGTGCGGCACACCACGCGGTCATATTGGTTACGTCGCGCAACGGTTCGACTTTGACCGCAGCTTCCCTATTACCGTACGCGAATTCTTGAACCTCACCCGCAACCGCACAACAAACAAAGACCACCTGGGGCACACGCTGCGCGAAGTTGGCCTTCCACTTTCCATGCTGTCGGCACGTGTCGGTACACTCTCTGGCGGGCAGTTACAGCGCGTGCTCATTGCACAAGCAATCCTCAACAACCCAAGCATCCTGTTCCTCGACGAACCCGCAACCGGTATTGATGTGCACGGCGAAGAAGCCGTCATGCACGTGCTCCACCACCTCAAAGAAACGCACGGCACAACCGTCGTCATCGTGTCGCACGACTTAGGCATGATTGCGGAGCAGGTCGACCATGTGGTGTGCATTAACCACACACTCGTCTGCACCGGGACGCCGGAGAAGACAATGACCGAGAAGCACCTCAAGACGCTCTACGGCGGACACGCAAAGCGGGTGGAACATGAACACAGGTAATAGGTTTTGGGCATTGGGCATTGGGTTTCAGAATAAAAAACACCGCACCTAAAGCCTAAAGCCCAAAACCTAATACCCCTGTATGCAGCTGCTGCTTGAAATACTTTCCTACCCGTTTATGCAGCGCGCCCTTGTCGGCGGCGTGTTGCTTGGCATACTCCTCGCGTCGCTTGGCGTTGTTGCGACACTGCGTCGCATGGCGTTTTTTGGTGAAGGTGTTGCGCACGCGTCACTTGCCGGGCTTGCCATTGCCGTCCTCACAGGGCTATCACCGCTCCCTGTCGCCATACTTTGGTCACTTCTTGTTGCACTCGCCATTTTCGTACTCGAGAAACGCACAACGCTTCCCCGCGACACCGTGATCGGTATCTTGTTCACCGCAAGCATGTCGCTTGGCGTCGTCCTCATGAGCTTCATGCACGGCTACCAACCGGAATTGCTCACGTTCCTTTTTGGCAGCATTCTCGCGGTCGACAGCACCGACGTGGTGTTCATTGCTGTTGCGACCGTCGTCATCCTCACGGGGCTTGCAGCAACCGCACGACCACTCGTGCTCATGAGCCTCAACGAAGACGCGGCACGTGTTGCCGGCGTTCGCACAAATGCCCTCACGCTCATGCTGTACTTTGCACTTGCCGTTGCCATGGTGCTCGGCGTCCACATGCTCGGCATTATTCTTGTGTCGGCACTCCTCATTATCCCGTCGGCCACCGCACGCTTGCTCTCCTCGTCGCTGCGCAGTTACGTTATTCTCGCAAACGTCCTCTCCGTCATCGCGGTCGTTGCTGGCCTTATTCTCTCCTTCATCTTCGACCTCCCCTCCGGCGCAACCATCGTCCTCGTCGCCACCGTCATCTTCGGCATCGCAACGATCGTTCGCAGGGCGTAACAGTGTGTCCCCTCGGGAGACCAGGGCTACCGAGCCACCCGCTACTCGCCTACTCGTTACTCGCTACTCCCTATGCCCTTCCTCCTCGTCGACAAACCCGCCGGAATTACGTCCCACGACGTGATCGACCGCCTTCGTCGCGTCACCGGCATTCGTACCATTGGACACGCCGGAACACTCGACCCGTTTGCGACGGGACTTTTGATTGTCGCCGTAGAACGCGACGCAACA
>JBBTZZ010000075.1:0-1525 GCA_038061135.1 Patescibacteria group bacterium | reverse complement strand
TTCGTAAATCACCGTTGGTGAATTTTCATAACACAAGGACGGCACCACCAGCGCGTCCGCAACGCTGTAACACTTTATCAGCTCGTCGGGCGCCATGTAGCCCAAATGCGAAATGCGTTTGTCTTTTGCTGCACGCGCGCGCACTTCGGCCGACAGCGGACCCTCTCCAACAATAAGCAGTTCAACATTATCAATAACACCCGAAAACGCATCAAGCAAAAACATGATGCCCTTGTGACTGTTGAGTTGGCCCACAAACAACAACTTCAACGGACCGTCCGCGCGCTCATGTCGGTCGACGACTTGAAAGTTTGGCGTAGGGTTTGGTTGCAGCAAAAACGGAATGCCCGCAAAAAACCTATGTTTCGTGTATTCATCGACGATAAATTGCGACGGGGAGATAACCATGTCCGGCGTACCAAACTGCATACGACAGATTGCGCGGTACACGCCGTACGGAATTGCATACGCCTTGAGCAAATACTCCTTGCCCGCAAGCAACAATCCGCTTGGCAGAATAAGCTGCAAGTCATGCAACACGTGAATGTGCGGAATGCATCGCGACTGCACGGCACGAGGAATAGTAAACCCAAGCCCCATCAAGTTGTGCGTGAACACCACATCCGGTTTTTCATCGTCTAAAATTTTACCAACCGTGCGTGCAGGCAACGGCGAGAACGTGTCGACGATATGCCACAACAATCGCACAAACCAACGGTGCTTGTGGTCGTCAAGCGTAAAATAAATGTTTGGGGGAAAGAATCGGTACACACGCTCCGTCGGCGCACGGTCGAGCGTGAGCGGCTTGCCTTTTGGCTGGCCGGTAATCACAAACACGTCATGCCCCATGGACACCAACTGGGTAACGGTGCGGACAATGACGTTCTCGGCGCCACCACGTGCGTGCGGCGGGTAAAGGTTAGTGATGATCCCGATTTTCATACGCAGCGATAAGTCGGTCAATCAGTTTCTCGGCGTCGTACTGTGTTTCAATCATGACGCGTGCCGCAGCGCCCATCGCCTCGCGTCCACCATCCTGTTGTAGCAGGTTTGCGAGCGCGTCGGCAAGTCGGTGAACGTCGGACGGCGGAACAACCACGCCTGTTGTGCCGTTGACGACAAGGCTGCGCACGCCAGGCAAATCGCTGACGACCGACGGTAGCCCACTCGCGGCCGCTTCCAACGTGACAATGCCAAACGCCTCGCCGCGATTTATTGACGGCAACACGTGGATGTCCGCCGCACGATACGCGCGCGGCAGCTCCTCAAACGGAACGCTGCCGACGAAATGCACACGCGCTGCAATGCCAAGCCGCTCCGCCCGCGCTTCGAACGTCACCTTGCGCTCGCCGCTTCCGACGACAAGCAAACGCCACGATGCGTCAGTAAGTTTTGCACACGCCGCAAGCAACACGTCGACGCCCTTAAAGTAATGCGCCGCGTCCAGTCCGCCGACAAAGATGATGACGGTCGCGTCGCGCGGAATGTTATGTGCATCACGAAACACGTCATCACGACCGACATG
>JBBTZZ010000074.1:0-3764 GCA_038061135.1 Patescibacteria group bacterium | reverse complement strand
ATCAGGAGTCCCATCTGCATCGGAACGAATCATGAATACATCTTCGCTTCCTGACGCCTCATTTACATCAATAACGAGTGCATTATTTCCCGTCTCATCATTTACAGAGTGTGCGCTCACGGTATTCTGAATAATGCGAAGACCAATGGAGTTTCCCGCGCCAGAGTTTGTAACCTTCAACGCGGTCGCGTCACTTGTCGCGCTCGTATTCAACTGGCTCACTGCAAACATGGTGCCGTCAACATCGCTTCCACCCGAAGCCCGCGAAATACTCATTGCCGTACCCGACGTCAAACTTGCCGTTGCGACAGTAATCGCATCGGTTGTCGACACCGCAGAGGTGAACAAAAACTGGTCAGTTCCTGTCGTGTCACCAAACGACACGTTCCCGCGGTTCTCAATATCACCCGACACATACAACTCACCCGACGCATTTGCGTACGTTGGGGTGTCCGCTGTCGAGTCTGCGTCAACCTGCAACTGTGAACCGGTAAAATAGCCCGAATAGTTCGCTGTTCCGCCCGATGCGTCTGCGAACAATCCATAACGATTCGTTCCTGCGGAAACCGCAATGAATCGTCCGGCATATCCCGTGGTAATCGTCCCAGCGCTCGTCGTCACTTCACCAATGATCGCACTACCGCTGGTGATAGTTCCTGCAGCGGACGACACAGTACTATGCACACCGTACGCCGTCGCTACCGTTGTTGCCGCTGCACTTTGCGAATACTCTGCCTCGACAGCAGTAAGGTAGCCAAACCCCTGCAAGAGGCTTGCGTTTGTTGACGTGTTTGTAAGACGATTTCGACTTCCGTACCCCCGCGATATCGTCGCCGTTGAACCACTTATTGTGAGCAAATTTGAGTTTGCGCCAACGTAATGGTCTGTTCCTGTGACGTTTTCTATTGCTGAATATGTAGTGTCGCTCCCCACACCATACATTTCAATCGTGCTAAGCGACGCGCCGCTCGTTCCGGAGAATGTTGAATCAGCGCTAAGCTCATTCGTAGAGCCGCTTGCTTGTGTCGGTAGAGTACCAAGACCAAAAAAGCTTATGTTACCGCCACCGAATAAAAAGACATCTTCGTCAAGATAACTCAATGATCCCGTGTCCGTTGAATCCGACGAGTAAAACGTAAGTGTGGGGTCGAATGCGTCGTTGACACCATCACCGATACGTACGGTGTTCGCACTTTCATCGACAGAAAACGGCGCAATAATTGAGGCAGTGCCGACCGAAAAGTCACCGATCACTGACGTGTCACCCTCACCGTCGACGCTAAAACGCGATGCACCATTCACTGCGACGCCGAAAAGTATTTCGTTTGCCGCGACAACGCCCGTTGCAGGGTTAATATAGAGTGACCCCTGGCTGATACCCGTTCCTTGCGGGCTGCCGGTCAACTGCAAATTTCCTGTCGTATCGAGTACCAGCGCCAGCGCCGACGTACCACCAGCTTGCGTCGAGCTAAACCCATCAATTGCGCTCGCGTTGATTGCATACGGTGCAGCAAGCAACCGTTTACGTGGCGTAAGCGTTTCCGTGTTCACGATAACCTCAAGATAGACGGCAACGTTGTCAAAAAATACAGCGTCGCCAATCGCCGCGTATGGCGTGGCCGCGGCAGTATCGCCAAGATTTTCCGTAAAAAGACCGTCGGTAAGCGTCACTGTTCGTGCAGTGACCGATGCACACGACGCCGAGCTATTCGACCACAAACACGTACCGCCGCTCGTTGCGGTATAAAAAGCAAATGAAATCGACGCCGTCGCGTCCGACACTGGTACGCCTGTAGTATTCAACAAGCGACCCTGGTAGTTCACAATGTTTGCCGGTGCAGTCGCCGTTGCATGTACCGCCGCAACCACGCCAAAGAACACACCGTAGAACACAAACACCGCCAGCATCATGCTCGCGAAGGTTCGTGCCACTATTCCTCTGTGTCCTTGTGTCATACGTCCCCCGTATGTTCCTCACGTGCCTCCAAAATAGGAACGTCAAGTGCAAGTGCCGACGCCTCCGTGCGGTTGCGATAGTCAACGGGCTTTACCGTTTTTTCCGCATAGCCGGGTTTGGTGTACGTCACGTAGTACTCGCTCGGCCCTACTAAGAATGCATAACGACCAAGACGGTCAGTAAGAACCGTCTCGACAAGTTTATTATACGTCGGTTCGAACAATCTGACGACCGTGTTGCCCACAGGCTGACGCGTTGCTTCGTCGTACACAATGCCCCAACCTTTTGCACGACGCGGTCGCGTCAAACGATGCATGAGTATGTACACAAAAAGTTGTACACCACACATGACTGCGGCAAACACGCTCGGCGTAATAATGAGCACCGCGATTGCGAGAAAAACACCGAGCACCGCAAAGACGTGCTGCGCCACACGAAGGAACCGGTGCAATGCAACGGTACGCAGCGTGTGCACCGTTTCCGGAACCTGCGCGGGGTCAAGGGGAATGTTCGCCGCAATTGTCGCCTCCGCCTCCGTCACCATAATCTCCTGACCCGTATACACGTCCAAATATGTACCATCGTCCTTTTTTCCGCGCAAAATATCGCTTGGCGAGGAAAATCCTTGCTTAGTCACTTCGAGCATGTACGCACCCGGCGCAGCAGCAAGAAGATATTTTCCCTTGACGTCCGTCACCACTGAACGAAGTAAGCGATGGCCCGGCATTGCGAAAAGTCGGACAATCGCAAGGTCAATGGGAAGTTTTGTTGCAGCATTGTAGACCACACCGAATGCTTTGCGACGACGACGCGCGATGAATAGTGCAGGTGCAGTAAACAAATATTGCAAAAACGGCAGTAAGTTGAACGACGACGCAAGTACGACGACCGACGCAACTGCAAGCGCCGAAGTTGCGGGCCGCGCAATGTCGGCAGCAGTCTGCACCTCGGGCGTCGCGATGAATGTGGTAATTGCGCTTGCAACACTTGCGACAGTCGACGCGATTCTTGTTGACGCCGGGGCTGTGGGCACTGTCGTCGTCGGAACAACAGCGTCTGGCACTTCTGCTGCTGATTTTTTGAGCGCAATTGTTGGCGCAAGAATATTATCCGTCACCACCACTTCACCCGTTGTGCCGTCGTCGTATCCTGCCTTGCCTGCGTTGACGACATACACACCGTTTGGAACATAGAACGAAAAACTTCCGCTTGTGCCGACCACAAACGGATTCGCCGTGCCAGTCCACGGCACGCGCGCACCGTCGACCACCACGTACACCGTCACGACTGCACCTCCGACTGGCGTGCGACTGTTGTTGATGTTTTCGTACACCAACCCCGCGCCGTGTGCGTCCACGAAAAATGTGTCGTACGACGTCGGCGCCTCCACAGTGTCGACCACAACATCGAGCGTGCCGTTCACACGCGGCAAAACAATGTCGCCCGAGTAACTGCCACTGCCCGTTGGAGCAAGCACGTACGTTTTCCCGTCAATGTCCACACGCACCTCCTCCACTGTCGCCGTTGTCGTCACAATCACCTCGACCGTTGCCGGCGTTCCTGCGAGCGCCCCGTATGTCGCGCCACTTGGCGACAACACAATCCCACCGTCCGTGATGATTTTTACATCGGTCGTAATTGTCGGTACAAAAGCATCGGTAGTTGACGACGTTTCCGTTGTTGTTGATGTTCCTCCAGTCGCTGTTCCAGAATCTGACGACGGAGCTGTTGCGCCACCGGTTGTCTCACCGCCCGATGACGTTGTACTTGGTGTCGATGGTTCGGAAGGCAAGGGCTCGGGGGATGG
>JBBTZZ010000073.1:0-6001 GCA_038061135.1 Patescibacteria group bacterium | reverse complement strand
TGTCCGACGTATTTGCGACGGTAAAGTCTACACTTTCCTGCTCGCCCGGCATGACCGCAACGTCGGTCACGGTCGGTGCAAACGTCACGGCAGACGCGTTCGTCGCGTGCAACAGAATTCCGAGTGCCCACGCAAGAAAAAGCATAGGCTAATAATCACCAACAAAGAGTACAGTCAGCTCCTGTGTGTACTCAGCCGACGTTGCACCGTTCGCAACCGCTGCTTTAAGTGTCAAAAAGTCACGTGCTTCGAGTGTATTGTCGCCACGACTCGCGATTTGTTGTAGCGACGTAGTAATAGCAGTGTCAGCAGTGTCGAATGTCGACAATGCGAGCGACGTATCTGACGAACGCGCGCCATATTCCGTCGACCCCGCACTCACTGTTCCGTCCGAAACCGCAGTGAGCACCGTTGACGCGCTCACTGTGCTGCGCATTTCATGATCTGCAACAAGGTACACGCTATACCCCTGTGAGACGTCAGCGTCTGCCTCCCACGCGAGTACCGCGGTCGATACGTCACTTTCCGTAAGTGTGCCGAAATCGATGTTCGGAAGAGTGGTCATGAGGTAGGCCACGTCGTCTGAACCGTCAATGGTCGGCATTGTGCCGTTCGTTGCCCACGCATCAACGAGAATTGTGGTCGCGGTTGTCGACACAATTCGGCCAACCGCACTTATTTGTGACGCCCCTTCGTCTTGGATAAGCACAAGATAACCTCCTGCCGTATAGCCACTACTCGTCGTAACGGTCACCGTAAGACTAGAAACCAACGTTGCGGCAACCTGATAACTCCGCTCCATCCCAAGCACACGGAAGTTGACTGCCCTATCGTAAATACCTGCACGAAACCCTGCCTCTAGGTCATACGACGTACTCATACCGCCCCCAACTACCGGTTCTCCCGTGGTGTCGCGTAGTTTGTAGGAGGTCGATGTCGATGTGTCGTTACCGCCCGTACCCGCAGCGTCCCAAAGAATCTGATAGTTCGTTGACGTCATTGCCGCAAACGTTGGCGACATGACAAAAAACACGAGTGCAAAAGCAAACAAACATGCAGCAATGGTGCGCAGCTTCCTCATAGCCCATGCATTATACCGCACATGAACACACAATGTATCCACAGTATGGCCACGTTCACGATAATATTTGTGTTCAAAATTGTATTCAATGTGGACTACTCAATTTTGTCTAGACTGCCGTTGCCAAATACTTGTTATTTCAGTCGTTGAACACGATAATTATTGTCTTAATTTATATAATATTTGCCTTGATATAAGGGTTATCCACATGTTTCAGATGGCCTGCCACGTAAATCCCAACGACGGATTCCGACAATGCGAGGGACGTAAATATGACGTCGCGTATGCTTATGGCCTGCCACGATAACGATGACCGGGCTAGCCACGTAAAAATACCGACTACGTCGTTCCAATCATGGCCTGCCACGTAAATCCCAACGATGGATTCCGACAAAACGAGGGACGTAAAGACCGTCGGACGGTCCACGTCCCACGTAAAAATCCCAACCGAAGTTGGGATTTTTACGTGGTGGACCTGAGCGGATTCGAACCGCTGACCTCTGCAATGCGAATGCAGCGCTCTACCAACTGAGCCACAGGCCCGCTCGCTTACCGGACTGACTGCGCTCGGACTTCCTTCGGTCGTCCGTCGCTGTCGTCAGTCCGCCGCTCGCTTCGGCGACAAGCGCCGACACGGGCTGCCAACCAATGCTAATGGGAATTAGCGATCTATTGGGCTTATGTTTCACGTGGAACTAATGGACTTTCCGTTAGTTCGGGGGAATTGTTCCTATGGTCGTCTGAATAGCTTCCAGAAAGCCATTTAAAGCGTCGAGTACTAGGAGTATCGAGGACCGTAGCGAGACGGCCTGCATTTGGCCGTTGAGCGAGGACCGGAGAGACGACAACGTAATCGGCGTTTTAAATGACTTTCTGGTGACCCCGGAGGGAGTCGGACCCCCAACCTTGTCCTTAGGACGGACCTGCTCTATCCAGTTGAGCTACGGGGTCATGTTTCTTGTGAAACATCTGGATTTCCTTGTCCGTACAAGTGTCGTAAAACGCTTTTCAGCATTTTATGCTATACTGTCAGTCGCGCGAAAAGTATAGCCTTGGTGTAAGATTCGGTCAACAGAATATCGATATAGCCTATGTACTACAACATCATTGGTATTGCAATCATTACACTCCTTCTTGTAACAATTATTTGGATGCTTGCACGAAGGCCACGTGACACGTCGTCGGAGAGCCTTGCGCAAGGACTGCAATCAACAATAGATAAAATGCGTGAGATTATCGACGCGAAGAGCACGCAGGACCGCATGGAGCTACAGCAACGGTTGGACCAAGTACAAACACATGTGCGCAGCGGCATGCAAAGCTCGCAGCAAGCAATGTCACAGCAGTTCGACCAAGCAATGAAGACCGTACAAGAGGTCACACTCAAACTTGCGACACTGGAGAACACCAACAAGCAAGTGCTCGACTTCTCGTCGCAGCTCAAGAGCCTGCAAGACATTCTCAAAAATCCAAAGCAGCGCGGCGTGCTCGGCGAGTACTATCTCGAGACACTCCTTAAGAACGTACTCGGTCCAGAGAGCTACGCCATGCAGCATCATCTTGGTGTCGACGAAGCGGGGAAGGAGCTCATTCCCGACGCCGTCGTGTTTATTAAAGACAAGATCATCGCCATCGACTCCAAGTTTTCACTCGAGAACTACAACAGACTTGTTGAAGAACAAAACGAAACAGAAAAGGCGCGATTGGAAAAACTTTTTATTAGCGACCTTAAAAATCGCATTCAAGAAACGTCGAAATACATTCGCCCTGCACAGGGCACAATGGATTTTGCGTTCATGTTCATTCCACACGAAGCAATTTATTACGACTTGCTCGTGAACAAAATTGGCGCAGTCAACGAGGAGAATGAAAACCTCATTCAGCGCGCCGCAAGCAAGTACCACGTCATCATCGTGTCACCGACGTCATTCCTCGCATACCTCCAAACCGTCATGCAGGCATTGCGCGCAATGAAGATTGAGGAGACAGCACAAGACATCATTAAGCACGTCGGGGAACTCGGCAAACACTTTCACAAGTACGTTGAGTACCACACCAAACTCGGCAAAAACCTCGGCACCGTGGTCGGACAATTCAACGACTCATCATCTGAGTTACGCAAAATAAGCAAAGACGTCATCCGCGTCACCTCCGGCGACGCATCCCAACTCATCGAAGTCGACGACATCGCAAAACCGATGATTGAGTAACCAAGCGCATTACAAAAACGAGCCGCATAGGCTCGTTTTTGTGTAGGAGGTTATTTCTTGGTCGCCTTGTTCAAGTTCGTCGTCATGCGCGATTTTACGCGGGCGGCGGTGTTTTTCTTCACCACGTTTTTGCTGACCGCTTTGTCGAGCTTTTTGTAGATGGTGGAGATAAGCGCCTTTGCGTCGTCCACCTTGTTTGCCTCCAGCGCCTTGCGGAACTGGCGGGTCAGGGTGTCAATCTCGTTCGTGCGCTTCTTGTTGCGCTCGGCACGGACTTTGCTCTGGCGGAGTGCTTTGTGGGCGTTTTGGAGGTTTGGCATAGAATACGTGGAAGATTAGCGGAATACATCACAGACGTCAAGGTTTTTCTATGCCACCATGACCATTTCGGCAACAAGTCGGTCAATGGCGACGGTCGGGTCGACCTTTCCGCGCTTTGCGTCACGGTCAAACTGCGTGATCATTGTGTGGAGGTCGACAAGGGAAGGGAGCGTGTATTTCCCCGCCTGGGCAAGGGTTTTCTGCGCAACAAACGGGTGGAGCGCAAGTGCCTTTGCGACAGTATCCTTCTCGACATTGCCGCGTTCTGCCACCAAATGCTTTACCTGCAACAACAACCGCAACTGCCGCGCAAGCATCGCCATAATGTACAAATCCGCACTTCCGGCACCACGTTCATCGGACAACAGCCTGAGCGCTGTCTTCACGTCACGCCCCGCAACCGCGTCGACAAGCCCGAAGATGTTACTTGCCGAGTCCCGTGTCACGAGCACGTCGAGCATCTCCGCCGTAACTGCACCGCCTGCGTACGCCGCCAATTTGTCGACCTCGCCACCAAGCCGCCAGACGTCGTCGCCCACACGCGCCACAAGCAAATCCGCGGTTCTTGCGTCGACGGTCGCACCAAGCGCAGCCGCACGGTCCGTAATCCATTTCGTCAGCGCTGGCCCCGTCAGTTTCTCTTGCGCATACTTGTGCATCTCGGCAACGTCCTTCACCGCAACAAATATTCCGTGCTTCTCCACGTTCTTCGCCTCCATGTCTTCTGCGATGATCACAATCGTCGACGCCGGAACGTGATGCAACGCGTCAATCCACTTTTGTTGCTCCGGCTTCTTTGTGCCGTCGAGCAACCCCCGCACGACAACCATGCGCTTCTCCGACAAAAACGGCGCACTCTGGATTGCCTGGATTATATCCCCAAACGGCAAATCGGAACTCCCCGCAGCAGGGAACTCCGCCAAGTTCATCCCCGACGCGTCAAACTTCACCAAAAACTTAGCACGCATTTCGCGCACCTTCTCCGTCACCCTCGCCCCGTCGTCGCCGTAGACGAATATCAGCATAGCGGGGTTATGGTAACACAAACACAAGAGGCTGCACCTTTCGGCACAGCCTCACGATTTTCCCTACGCGTCCTTGCCGAAGATGGCGCTGAATTCGTCCTCCCGCATGTGGACGTTCAGCCCCCACGCCAGCAGACACGACCGACGGTTCGGTTCATCCATCGGATCACTCTCACCATGCTGACGGTAATGACGGAGCAAGAAATCCTTCACCGACGTGCGGACGTCCACCACCGTCCGCCCCCACAGCACCACCAGACGGAAGTAGTACGGGCTCATGCCTTCAGTCCGCAGCACCACTGCGAGTTGCTTCAGGCGCTCCTGCACGTCACCGTCCCACTTGTTCGGCGCCCCATGGAACGCATTCCACTCCGGACGCCCCATGCTTTTGCAGAATGCTTCCGCACGAGCATCCAGCGCCACGGTCGACACGTACTCGGGGCAGTGCTCGGACAACGGCTGCCAGTCCTTCGGCAACCGCATGTGCGAATGAAGCACGGGATGAGACTTCGTGAACGACCGCTGCAACTTCTGCAGGATGCCGTGCTCCGTAGACTTCTGCGACCACACGATCTCGTGGCCCACGAACTGACGCGGCCGATCGGTGCCGATCAGTTGCCACGAATCATGCGGGTTCCAACGCTTCATGGGACGCAGCGTGACGATCGACGCGTTCCACGCCGCGATCACCGCAAAGTCCCGCTGGTACGCCGGCTCCCAGCCGTACTCGTACGGATTGAATTCGACGGGGAAGCCGCGGGCGATGACGAGCTGACGGAGCTGCGCCGACACCCGACCCCAACCCCACCCCAACGGCTGGTCCACTTCGAAGAGCTCCCCACAGTAACGCACCCCTTCTTCGTGCAGCTTGCACACCACGTCCTCCGAGAACCCGACGTTCGTGATCAGCGTGTCGAAGAACGCGAACGCCTTCTCGGGCGTCATGTCCTTCGCCAGCCCCTTGGGCATTGCGCAGTCGAGCCGGTTCTCCCGGAACATCTGCAGCGCACGCTCCAGTTCAGCAATCTGACGCTTGTCGCGCTTGCCCTGACGAATGAGTTCCACGGCGTTGTGCGCCAAGTCCTGCGTAGCGTGATGAATTTCCGACATTGTTTACTCCTCGTGTCTTTTGAAGTTGGTGAAAGCCGACGGGTTCAGCGTCGGTTGTTGTCGCCTAGAGCTCTCGGAGAGGCGAGAGATAGTGTTTGTGCGACAGCCACTGCCTTTGCAGGCGCGGTGAGATTAGCGGAATTCGTAGAGTTTGTCGAGTAGTCGAGCCAAATTCCATTAAAGGGGTGGCGTCGGGGGAGTCCCCTGTTGCGGCGCGCAGAGCTGGCGGGATTACATTGGTTGCCCCGACAGCA
>JBBTZZ010000072.1:0-2146 GCA_038061135.1 Patescibacteria group bacterium | reverse complement strand
TTTGGCGACACGGTGAATGCTGCGCTCGCGAGGCTCCAATGCAATGTCGCTACCGACGACGCCGCAAGCAATATGGACATTACCAAGTTGACGGCAGACCCTGATTGGGGAGACTATACTCTCACCTTGAACGGCACACAGTCCGTGGTGAAGACGGTCACGGCGAGCAGTTTGTTCGCGGACTACACTATTCTTGCGAACGCGGAGAATCCGCTCATTCTCAAGGTAGGGGTGAAGCCACTTTCGCTCGGACTTGGTATGCTGTCCACGTTAAGCGCTATTAATTCTCTCGCGGGATATCATGTCACCGCGATCACGTACTAGACTATGTTCAGCAAGTATTGTAAGGACACGTTTCAGAAAATGTTGTGCCGCATGTTCTCGGGAGCGATTGCCGGCATCGTCGGTGGTTTGGTAGTTGGCGCAGTGCTCGGGCTTCTCGTTGCGCTTCTTGACGTTGTGGGCGGAGGAACTTTTGCTGCGGCACAGATGTTGTACTTCGCAGTTCCTGGCATGATGTTCGGCGCAGTACTCGGCACGGTTTTTGGTGGAATCTTCGGGACGGTAGCACGCAAAGAATAATACTCAAACAAAACTCGGGCGCATTGCCCGAGTTTTGTTTTTAGAACAAGCGTTCCAACCAGTGTCCGTCAACCTCTACTGAAAGTTCGAGATAATATTTCTTTCCCGTCACTGCCTCCAGTTCGCGTCGTGTCGACTGACCAATCTCTTTAATGCCGCGCGCGCCGGCGCCAATGATCATGCGCTTGTAGCGGTCTTGGTTTGTGTAGACGACGGCCTGCACGTACACGGTGCCGTTGTCCTGTTCCTTCATTTCTTTCACCTCGACGTGCGTGGAGTACGGCAGTTCCTCACGCAAACGCAAGAACAATTTTTCGCGAATGAGCTCTGCGACCCACTCGTCGTTGCTCAAGTTGGTAAGCTGAAACTCGGGGTACGAGTATTCGCCTTCGGGAAGTGTGTCAAAAATCCAGCGCGTAATAAGGTCGGTGTTTTTGCTTGTGAGCCCCGATGCTTCCACGTACGCGTCGAACGACTTTGCGATGTCGCGGTAGAAGTCGATGTTGTGTTTGCTCATGGGGTCGTCGATCTTGTTGATGACGAGGAGTTTGGGTTTGTCGATGTGTTCCACCATGCGGAGCGACGCTTTCTCCTCGTCACCAATACGGCGCGTGGGGTCGGCGACGTAGATGACCGCGTCAATTTCGCGCAACGTTTCTTTAATCCAGCCGGTAAGTTTTTGCGTCAGCGGGTCGCGTGCTTTTTGCATGAAGCCTGGGCAGTCGATGAGTACCGCTTGACCACGTTCGTGCGAAATAATTCCTTGAATTGGCCGACGCGTTGTCTGTGGCTTAGGTGTTGTAATCGCGACTTTGCTGCCGACGAGTGTGTTGACGAGTGTGGACTTGCCGTTGTTGCTTCGGCCGACAATGGCGATCATTCCTGATTTCTTCATAGTTGGCAGGACTTCGGCATTTTGCCCATTTTCGACTTGCGGGGACCCCGCTTTCGCTCGACGTAGGATTGCCTACGCCTCACGAACAGCTGCACCCCGCGCATCGAAACTGGTCTAAAATGACGAAAGTCCTGTGAGGTAATCGCGTTTCTTGAAAGAAGCGCGCCGATAAATAAGTGACGAGCGTAGCAATATTGTTGGATTTTGTCTAGCAACTCTCCCCCTTAGTCATCTCCTCCCCTTACCCCTCCTCGGAGAGGAGGGGAATTCTAGGGCTGCTTTCGCACGAGCGCAGTCACGAGCTCGACGTGCGGGGTGTGCGGGAACATGTCGACGGCGCGGATGGCGACGACGGTGTAGTGGTGTTGGAGCTGTACCATTTCGCGTGCGAAGTTTTTATAGTTGCAGCTGACGTAGACGATGCGTTCCGGCTTTGCGGCAATAACGTCCGCGAGCGCTTTGTCGACCATGCCGCCGCGTGGTGGGTCCAAAATGACGACGTCCGCGCCAATCGCTTTCCAGTCGAACGCTTCTGTCTTTGCGTCGTGGAATTCTGCGTTGACGTTGTTGATTGCCGCGTTCTTCTGCGCGTCGACGATTGCGTCGGGAACCATCTCCACACCAACAGTACGCTTTGCACTCGGTGCCATAGCGACCGCAAAGAAGCCT
>JBBTZZ010000071.1:0-17048 GCA_038061135.1 Patescibacteria group bacterium | reverse complement strand
GCTGCGCCATAACGCCGTCAACCTTAAACATCATGTCGCGCCAGTGCGCCGGTGACTGTGCGTTGCCGAGCCATTCGTCCGACACGCTAATGCCGCCCGTAAATGCAACGCTGCCGTCAATAACAATACTGCGTCGGTGGTTGCGCTTATGGAAGAGTGTCAACTTACCGAACTCAATACGACGATACCATTCAACAATACCACCCGCGGATTCCAAGCCAATAAACTTCGCCTCTGGTGCGCGAATGCCACCCAGGCTGTCGATGAGCAACCGCACCTCTACGCCCGCGCGCGCACGCTCCGTGAGCACCGCAAGGAACGCGTCGGACAACGCACCGTCATTCCAAATGAACACCATGATGTGCACGGAATGTTTTGCGCGACGAATAGCGTCGAACATTGCCGGGAAAATTTCGTCGCCGTTTTGCAGTACGACGGGACGACTCCCCTGCTCGACGGATGCAGCAGTGATTGCCGACAACGAACGGTAAAAATGGTCGTCACACAGCGCCGTCGTGCCACGAAGCACGAACCCCTGCGCCCGCCGTCCCCACGACGCAAAAAACGAAATGACGACTGCCGTGACCGCAGCCACGCCAATGAGAAACCCTGGAACAAGGAGCCAGAAATACCAAGGAAGTGTTTGCATGGGTGTAGTATAGAGCATAGGGTTGCAACGCGCCAAGAATTTTGTTACTCTCCTTGCGCCTGGCCGATGTAGCTCAGCTGGTTAGAGCAGCTGTTTTGTAAACAGCAGGTCATCGGTTCGAATCCGATTATCGGCTCCAGGGTCGGTACCGAAGTGGTCAAACGGGGGAGACTGTAAATCTCCTGGCTCACGCCTTCGAAGGTTCGATCCCTTCCCGACCCACCACGAAAAAACGATGACTTCGGTCGTCGTTTTTTCGTGCCACGTGAATGACGACGTAGTCGGTATTTTTACGTGGCTAGCCCGGTCATCGTTATCGTGGCAGGCCATTAACACATCACGTCGTCTTTACGCGGCCGATCCCTTGGGACTTTGTTGACCAATTTTGTTTTCTCCTGTAGCAATGAAGTACGGTCGCGTACTTTCGCGCTGCGGAGCTTGTCATGAAGAGTCTCCCTAGGGTCGGCGTCTTCAGCATCGACGTCCTTGTCAACACCGTCAACGAAAAACTCGTGTTCATTCCCGGAGTTGCTGACCTCTTGCTCTCCGTTATTCGCGACGACATGCACGTCGCGATTGCAACGAACATGACCGCGTTAAGAGCAGAGGAAGCGCTCGTAACCCTTGACGCACAGTTTGTTGCGCTTGGGGCACCGAGTGCTCGCGGAGTCATTCTCGTCATTTGTAACGTACATACGTTGAACCTCAGCAATGGGATTCAACATGCAATGGCGTTTGCAAATACCCGCAGCTTCCACGACGTCATGGTTATTGGCCAGCACTACAAAATCGACCTTGCGGCTGCAGATACGCTTGGCTGCCGACTGGCGCTCTTTGCAAACGGAACAACACCTGCAAAGCAAATCCAGCATATGACGCGTCACCCCCGCGGTTTCGTCGCCTACAGGCTGGAAGACATCTACAGCTCCCTCCTCACGCCTCTCTAAACCCCTGGTCATTACGGCCGGGGGCTTGTGTTATTTGCAAAAATAGGCTAGTCTCAGCCCGCACCTGGAGAATGCAATGCCCCCTGCCTTTGTTACGGACACCATCACCAACGGAGACAACGTTACCCTTCTTCGCCTCGGTCGCGTCAATTTCCCCGACCCGTCGCACGTCACCACGCCATGGGGAGAAACCCGTAGCGTCAGCGCGTACGAGGAAGGCGGCGTCGTCGACATCCCCGGCGTCGACCACGTGCTCCGCTCGGAACTGCTCCGCGGCTACCCTGCGGGACGTATCAAGCCGATGCTCGGTACGATGATCGCGCGGTTCCTCCCTGCGGAGCTCGTGAAGCGGTTCGCAGACGCGGTTGACGCGCTCATTGGGATCGACCACTTCCGGTTCCAGCCTGGTGGCTGCCACGCACTCGTAGAGCTCAGCCCCTCGTGGGTCGAGCTCCGCCGTGAAGACAGCAAAACATCTGTTGCCGTCATCGACGACCATGTCCAACGCGTTGGCCACGACGACATCAACGCGCTCGTCTGGAAGACGGGCGACTCGACCTGGTCACTCGGTCGCGTCAAATAGCCCCCACTCGCTCCTCTGCCTCGCCATCTTCGGATGCGCGAGGCGCTGTGTTTTATGTCGACATTTACAAATCACTCCAGATTTTGTAGACTTCCCCCGTCACAAAACTCAAAGGGGCGTAGTATAATGGTAGTACAGAGGTCTCCAAAACCTTTAGCGTGGGTTCGATTCCCCCCGCCCCTGCCAAATAAAAATCACGGCTTCATGCCGTGGTTTTTATTTGGTGCGCTTTAGCCACTCCATGAAGGCGACTTCTTCGACGTGCAACAAGGGGAACCGTGCCTTGAGCGCCGCGGTTGGTGCGTGCCATGGAAAATTTCCTTCGGCGTAAGATGAAAGAACGTGGGGATGAATGTAACTTTTTTTACACACGGCCGGAGTGTTCCCGAGTGCATCGGCCGCGCGTTGTGTTGCAGTTTTGACGTCGTGCTGCACGTCGCGTTTTGTCTGTGCGGGTTTGCGATGCCAAAGGTACTCCGCAGCAATGACCGTGCCGTGCCACGTGCGAAAGTCTTTTGCGGTAATGTCCTCACCGGAACTCTCTGCGAGGTATGCGTTCACGTCGTCGGAATGGATACTCTGCAACGCGCCATCGGGGTCAATGTACGCAAAAAGCGTCTTCCCCGCCATTGCGTGACACTTTGCAATGATCGCCCGGATCCGTTCGTCTTCCATGTGCACGTCATGCACCACACCGTCCTTGCCCTTGAACATGAGCCGCATGTCTTCGCCCGTTCCTTTGACGTGCCTGTCGCGCAATGTCGTCAATCCGAACGAATCATTTTCTTTGGCATACTCCTCGTTGCCAATGCGAATAAACGTCGTATCAAGCAAGCGCACAATCGCCGCAAGCACTTTTGTTTTTGGCATGCCGTTTAGGCCAAGGTCGTGCGCGACTTTTCGACGCATGCGCGGCAGTGCGTGCGCAAACGGCAACATGCGGTGAAACTTTTCGTCGGTATGTTTCGTAATCCAGTCGGGATGATAGATATACTGCGTCCGTCCTCGTGCGTCGAGCGCTGTCGCTTGAATATGACCGTTCGCGACAGGGCAGATCCATACGTTCGTGTACGCCGGAGGAATGCCAAGCGAGCGAATTCTCGTCAACACCGACTTCTCGCGAATTTTTTTCCCATGCGCATCCCGATACACAAACCCAAACCATCCCTTGTGCCGGGAGAATCCGTGCGACATGTTTGTGATGTGCTTGAGTCTCATGATGGGCAGTATACTCCTTCGTCTCCAGAATCTCTTGTGTTACCATAATGACACTATGCACCCTTCTTCCCTCCTCGTCCCTCTCGCACTTGCAAACGGCTGCGTCGCTCGCGTTGAAGGCGAAGTGCCGCTTACCGACGCGCACAAAATAGAAATGGCGGAGTTGTTGCGCCAGGAAGCTCTTGCGAGACCAATGGCCTTGGAGCTTGCGCGGAATATTACCGTCGGTGCGGTGGACGCAAAAGGCACGCCGTCGACACCAGAAAAACTTGCGGTTGACATGAGCGCTGCTGCCGATTGGTTGCATGCGGAGTATGCTGCGGGCCGTATTATGGAAGCGGACACGTCGGCCTTCTCAACCGACGATGCCATTGCGCAATACGACCTCGGCGACACTGAGGCCACGTCCGACGACCATATTGTTGTGGCAAGTGACAGTGCGTTATGGTCGGTGGGAACAATGGCTCATGAGGCGGGCCACCGATGGTCGCTTCATAACGTTTTCGTCACACAAGCAATTCGTGACTCCGGTGGACGGTATAACGCAGGGTTTGCCGACGCGGCGATTGTCTACCACGACTTTCCCTTCATGACGTCGGGAGTCTACGCTGTACCGGGCGACATTATTCGCGCAAATCAACAGGCCATCGATGACGCGCGTGCAAAAGCAGAGGCAACGGCAGACAGCGGCGACTGGCTCACCGCAATGCAAGAGCTGAAGGAGGACCTCGAAATGCGCACACCGGAGGAGGCCGACGCACACATTCGTGAGATATACGCGGAGCAAGGCGAAATGTTCGAGCAATTTGGCGGGTCAATGGACACTATTGTTGGGGCGTATTTCGACAGCGGGAGGCACGAGGCGCTCACTGCGGAGCGTGACGAATGCCGCGCGGAGTTTCACGCAGAATACGTGGAGCACCTTGCGGAGTCTCGCCGCGAACGCAAAGTGTGGTAGTGTAGCCGCGTATGCAAACCGCCACGTTCGTGACCAGCACCACCAACCCCGACGACCTCGTCAAACTGTCGAGGCCGCAGATTGCGATGGTCGGACGGAGCAACGTCGGCAAGTCGTCGCTCATTAACCATCTCACGGGGCAAAAAGCGTTGGCACGCGTCAGCTCTGGACCGGGGCGCACGAAGACGATTAACTTGTACGAAATTGACCGTCGCTTTTTCTTGGTCGACCTCCCCGGCTACGGCTACGCAAAAGCCTCGCACGAGAAACGTGAAGGGTTCGCAACCATGATCGAGCGCTACCTCACGGACACGCCGCAGCTTATCCTTGTCCTCGTCGTTATCGACGCGTTCGTCGGCCCCACCGAACACGACCACGACATGCTCGAGCTGCTCCACAGCCTCGGCAAGCGCGTGATTATTATCGTGAACAAAATCGACAAACTCAAACCCCCTGCCGTGACAAAATTGATGCACATGCTATCAACCGAGTATACTGACGCAACATTCATCCCACACTCCGTCCAAACCGACAAACACCGCGGTCAAATTCTTGAAGCAATCGACCTCGCTATTCGCGCAGAGAAAAACCTATGACCACCTTCACCCGCATACCCATGTCTCCGTTTGACGACCTTTTTGGCGTCTTCGGCCTCTTCTTTTTTATAGGCGTTGCCATCGCGGCGTTGTGGGTCGCGACGCATCTCCACATTCCCGTCACACTAAAAACGTTCGGGATACCGGCTGCCATCATATTCGCAGGCGCCGTACTTGGGTTCGCCTTTCAGCCGTCGGTACCAACTGCAGTAGAGGTAGACGCAAGCGGCGTGCGCGTGCAGTACCGCAACGGGAAGACGCTCACCATTGCACACGAAGATTTTTACCGTGCGCACAAATTCGCGTCACAACCCGCAGGGAATTTTTTCATTGCATACCGCGACGGTGACCGCGATCGCACAATAGTGATCGGTAGGAGCGTTCGCAGTTACGCACAGTTTCGCGACCAGGACGGCGAGTACCATAACGACGAAGACGTGTGCGACATTATTAATACCATGTTCGGCGTCGACGCCATGGTAGAGATCTGATACCATCAGACGTAAATAATGATCACTGCGTTATGACCGTATTTACACGTGTGCCATTTTGGTACTGGAGTGACCGTGTGGGCGTGCTCTGCCTGTTTCTTCTTATGGGAGCGCTCATAGTAGGTGCAGGAGTCCGCGTGGCACAAAGCGGAAGCTCGGTCGATAGGTGGATGGTGTACATGATCCCTGTCGGCATCGCGATGCTTGTGCCAGGACTATGGTTCTTTTCACGACCCACACCAATTGCGGTAGAGATTGACGCAAAGGAAATACGCGTGCAATACCAACCAGAAAAAACCCTCACCATTGCGCGCAAAGACTTTGTACGTGCAGAACTGCTTGGTATGAGTGCATATCGCGCATACGGCATTCT
The DNA here is from genome assembly GCA_038061135.1 of Patescibacteria group bacterium. Classification (GTDB taxonomy): domain Bacteria; phylum Patescibacteriota; class Patescibacteriia; order UBA9934; family UBA9934; genus UBA11707. Next base: position 11,233 of record JBBTZZ010000071.1, on the reverse strand, counting down.
GTACCGCGACGGCGATACCATGCGCACGGCAGTCATTGGTCATCATTTTGTGGGACAAGACGGCGCAACGTACCCCCGTACCGAAATTATTGACGCAATCAACAACGCACTCGGCGTAAAATAATATCGCAGTTATGACACGAACGTTCAATGCGGTACTTCTGGGTCTTGTGAGTTTTTTTGTGGTCGGTGCAGTGGTGATTATCGTAAACGGTCGACCCATTGCTCCACCATCACTCATCACCACTGCCGAGGCGTCTTCGAACACGTACACTATGACCGACGTTGCGGCGCACGCGGTCGACGCCGACTGCTGGAGCGCGGTAAACGGAAGCGTGTACGACCTCACAAGCTGGGTGTCGCGTCACCCCGGCGGCGCAAACGCCATCAAAGCAATGTGCGGCAGCGACGCGTCCAGCTCGTTCAACGCACAGCACGGCAAGTTCCCTGCTGCACAAAGCGCACTCATCCTGCTCAAAATTGGCACGCTTGCGTCGTAGTGTATGACTACTCCAAAAATTTGCCCGTCGATTATTGTTCGGTACGCTGCCGTCGCGCTATTTCTCTGGTTCGGCATTGCACAGCTCACTGCGCCTGAAAACTGGGTTGGGTTTTTGCCAGAGTGGACCGGCTATTTCCCCATGCCTGCGTCCATGATCGTTCAGCTCAACGGACTGACGGAAGTCGTGTTGGCACTCGCACTTGGCATTGGCGTGTTCACGCGCGTTGTCGCCGTACTCCTCGGCATTCACTTACTCGGCATTGCCATTACCGCCGGTGGCGCAATTGGCGTGCGTGACGCTGTGCTTGCCGTGATGACCACGTCGCTCGCATTTGCCGCACCGGACCGTTTGACGCTCGACGCAAAGAACCGCATTGCCCCCGCATCGTCGTGCTGCGGCAAATCCTGTACAATGCCCAAAGCATAATCTTTACATTTCTGTATGCAAAAGAAACTTCTTGCCGCGTCATTCCTCTTGCTCATTGGCGCAGGCTGTTCCACTACCGCAAGTGTCGACACCGACGTTGACGTTTCCGCGGACGACACAACAGAAACCGCGAACTCCGAACTGGAAACTGCGAAAGAGGACGACGGTATCGACGGCATCGTTGCCGACATTACGACAAACGAGGGCACAACGACGCTCGAACTCGATGCTACAGCGTCCACGCAGCTCTTCACCGTCACCGCGAGCAACTTCGCGTTCGCGCCTGCAGCAATGACCGTCAAAAAAGGCGACAACGTGGTCATCACGTTCAAAAATGGCGATGGATTTCATGACTTTGTGATTGACGGACTAAACGTACGCACCGCACAAATTCAAGACGGTGCACAGGAGACGGTGACGTTCGTTGCGGACAAAGCAGGCACATTCGAGTACTACTGCTCCGTTGGCCAGCACCGCGCCATGGGCATGAAAGGCACACTCACCGTCACGGAATAATTGTGACCGTTCCGCACAAACAGCTTTTTGTTGCGGTCGGCATAGTGGAACACGACGGGCATTTTTTAATGCTCCGTCGTGTTTCGTCTGTGCCCATATGGCACCACAAATGGAACTTACCCGGCGGCAAAGTTGCACCCGGTGAAACGCCCGAAGACGCGGTGCGGCGTGAGCTTGCGGAGGAGACAGGGCTTGTCGTCGGCACTCCGGAGTTGCTTGGTATTTACACGCACCATTGGCAACTGCCCGAACACACGCAACAGACTTTTCTTGCGGCGTACCGAGTCTCTACTCCGTCACGCAACATCACACTAAAAGCGGACGAAAACGACGCGTACCAATGGGTAACGCTCGACGAGTTTTACAAAATGGAAAATCATTTGGACGGCAACGTGGAGATGATGCGTAGCCTGTACGATTTTGACGGAAGATAGAAATTCCGCTAGTGTGTTCCGGCACCCCTGGAGCATACATGTCCGTTCTTTCCCTGCTTTCTCGCGCCGATCGCAATAATCTCGGCATCGACCTCACACATCCCACGGTGTCGCTGTACTTCACGCGCCGTGCCGACAAACCGCTCACCGTACTCGGCGAGTGGTGGCCCTCCTACCGTTCGAACAGCGATCGTCCGCTCTGCCTTGAGTCGATGCGCATCCGCGAACCGTTCTCCTCCTCGACGCCGCCAGGCAAGATGTTTACGCTCGTCTCAGCAAAGGGCGAAGACGTGCGTCTGTTGTGTGATGGCGAACCGCATCCATGGTTTGATGTCGCGCGTATCATGGCTCACGACTACAAGGCGACGCAATGGCCAGAACTGCTGGCGCAGCTCATGCACAACCTGCCAACCACGGAGCAATTCACTGCCGCGGTAACGGAAGCATATGATCGTCATCTCCGTCTGCTCTACCATGACCGACAGCTCAACTTCATAAAACACGGGGTGGTACATGGAGCAGCGGTCTGTTCAGGCGAGTGTAGGCTGCATCACTGCGGTGACGCACGTCGTATGCCCGCGCAAAACCCCGCGACGATGACGTTCGGCTGTGGCATTACCTGCGACACGCCGCTCGCGCCCATTGGCTACCGCATCATGTCGGAAGCGTCGGGTTCCGTTCTGCGAAAGATCGCCCGTCCGCACATCAACACGTTCGTGCAGCAACTCGTCGACGACGCCGCAGTAATCACCACCGCGCTGCTCAAGCCCCACGCGTAGTCCTTCCCCCATGCTCTCGGAGCTGGGGGTTTGTGTTTTACTCCTCACCAATTTCCTGCAACGTCGTCAAAATGTCGCGCGCCTCACCACGATGATCGAACAATGCCGACGCACCAATAGCGCTGTCGTCACCACCCTGGAGGTCAAAGAAGAACCGTTCGACGCCGTACGAGACGCCCATAGCAACTGCACGACGCGTCCAGGACTCTTGCACTGCAACGGTCTGCGTCTTGCCCGTGCCAATGGCTGGTGACGATTGGCCAGGGCCTTGTTGCGGCTGTGGCGTTCCGACGTAGGTGCCGAATTCCGTCAGCCAGATTGGTGTCGACTCGTATCCATTTGCGTTAAGAAGGTCACGGAAGAACACAAGATGCTGCTCGTAGACGTCGAGTGTCTCGGAAATTCCATAGCGTTCGCGATTGTAATGCACGTTGAGAATGTCGACGTACTCCGCGCCGCCGAGTGCAAAAAACGACTCCCAGAACTCGACCGTCTTGTCGATCGGCAATCCGTTCATTCCGATAATTTCGAGCGCGCCCGCGTTCAACACAAGCGCCGTCGGGTCTGCGGCTTTAATAATGCCATGCGACATCTTGAGAAGCTCAACGTAGTTCGCAGCAATCGCGAGCTCCCCACCGCATGGCCCCTCGATTTCGTTCGCAATCTCCCACGCTTCCACGCGCGTCGTCAGCCCCGGCATATCGCTGACACCGTCGCCGTCGTAACGTTCTACCGTTGTCGTTAACCACGCGGCGTATGCGGCTTCGTCGACGGGTAATCCGCCGTTGTAGTCAAAGTACACAAAATCAATTCCCACGCATGACGCGGGGTTAATGCGATACGACGAGTCCCACGACGCGTACGGCTGCACGACGGCCGACAACGCCACACCCGCGTCGCCTGCCGCAGCAAGCGTCGCGTCCGGAATGGCCCAGTCGTACGTGCCTTTGTCCGTCTCAATAACGTTCCACGTGAACGCACCGACAATATCGCGGTTGGACGAGAAACCCGTCTCCTTCACCAGCTCTGCCGCTGACGTCAGCGCCGGCGTCAACGCGTCGACAAATTTTGCATAGTTCGACGAGTCCCGAAACGTCTTCCAGCTCTCGCCCGCTGTCGTCTCCCATTCCTTGTGCCCGGCAAACGCTTTGCTCGACTGGAATGCAAGCATGGTGCCAAAGAGGTCAATCTGATCGTCTTCTTTCACAAGCGACGAGAGTACCGCGAGTGGCTTAGGGACGCTTATCTGGTCGCTCACGATAAACGCAATGATGACACCTGCAAGGACAATACCGACGCCCGCAAGCAGCAGCGCAAAGAAATGTTTGTGCATACGAGTGAAAAGGAAAAAGTGAAAAGCGAAAAGTTGGGAAAATACTTGAATAAAGTATACCATAAAGCCGTATGGCCAACTGGACCACGGACGAAGCTCGCGTGCTCAAAAAACTCTCGACGCCGGCAAAAATACAAAGCTTCGTGAACGCGCTGCCGTTCAATTTTGTCGACGGCAACGACACGTGCATGTCACCACGTATGGTGATGAGGACAGGACGGGCGCAATGCATGGAGGGCGCAATGTTCGCAGCTGCGGCGTTGCGGTTTCATGGGCACACGCCGATGGTGATGGACCTGACTGCAACAAACGCCGACGCCGACCATGTGGTTGCGTTGTTTAAGGTCGATGGACATTGGGGCGCGATTTCCAAGACGAACCATGCGGTGCTTCGCTATCGCGAGCCCGTCTACAAAACTTCACGCGAGCTTGCAATGTCGTACTTCCACGAATATTTCTTGCAATCGAACGGAAAGAAAACGCTGCGCAGCTTCTCACGTGCCGTCGACCTTTCGCGATTCGATGCAATGCAATGGGAGACATCGGAACAGCCGAATTGGATTATTCCCGAGTATCTTTCCGACTGCCCACACACGCCAATCCTTACCGCACAGCAAATCGCCCGTTTGCGACCTGCCGACGACGTCGAACTCCGTGCGGGGGCGATTGTGGAGTGGTGCTAGAATTCCCCTCCTCGATACGCTTCGCCCTATCATTGGAGGGGTCCTGTCGTCGGGTACCCTGTTGGGTGCTCATTCCGTCGAGGCAACCAACGTATACTCGCCGGATCTGCGCGCCGCAACAGGGGACTCCCCCGACGCCACCCCTTTTCCTGAATTGGGCTGCAGAGCCAACTTTTCACTTTTTACTTTTCACTTTATACTCTCACAGTATGAACGGTCGCTACATTGTGTTCGAAGGCGTGGTGGGGACAGGCAAAACCACCCAGTCCAAAATGCTCGTCGATTATTTGACCACGCAATTCCCTGGTCGCGAAGTGTTGTGGACGCGAGAGCCTGGCGGGAGCGAGATTGCGGAGGCTATTCGCAAGGTGGTACAAGCAACGCCGTTTGTGGAGCAGATGGACGCGGTGTGTGAGGCGTATTTATATGCCGCAGCACGCGCACAGTCGCTCCGTACCGTCGTGCAACCCGTGCTCGATCGCGGCGGGATTGTTATTGCAGACCGCAGCGTGTTTTCGAGCGTTGCGTGGCAAGGTTTTGGACAAGGCGCGGGGTTTGACGCGGTTTGGAACATTAACAAGTCTGCCGTCAGTACGATCATCCCCGACGCGGTACTTTACCTCGACCTGGACGTTACCACCGGCATGAGCCGCACGTTCGACGCCGCCGGTGACAAGTTCGAGAAGTTCCCCGCCGCATTCTTTGAAAAATGTCGCGAAGGCTACACCGCCATCGCCACCGACGACCGTTTCCGCGCCCTCTGGCACACCATCGACGCCACCGGCAGCCGCGAAGAGGTATTTGCGCGTATTGTCGCCACGAACGTTTTTGCGCAATAAAAGAAAAACCCGACGACATGCATCGGGTACTTCTGGAGCCACAGATGGGGATTGAACCCATGGCCTCGTCCTTACCAAGGACGCGCTCTACCACTGAGCTACTGCGGCGGGAAGTGGCAGAATAGTAGCAAACGAGCAGGCTATCGTCAATCAAAAGAGAGGCGGAATCGACGAATCGACTCGCCGCCTCTCAGAGTTGGGGAACCACGGTCCGTATCGATATTCACTGCCTCGGTGAATGGTCGATGGATTGCCGCAAAACCATGTGCGAACATGCTACTGTGGTCTCCGTCCACATTCCCCTTGGTTGAGGGGCAGCATGTTGCTTTATTCCTTAAGGAGGATGTACTCCAAATCTGCCAGCTCGCAGACCGTGATCAAGGCATGTTCCGTTTGCCTCTCACACGTACCACGCGCTCACCGGAAGACGGACCCGATGGGTACCGCCTTCCGGTGAACACATCCCCAGTGTAGTAGCAAACTACAGGGACCCCTCGTGCACGAGAGTTGGGACAGCGGAATCTCCGCTACCCCTTTGCTGCAGCAGTTTGGTAACTGCCGCAGCGAAACGAACGTTTTCGCGGTTATGGTCTTTCCGCACGTTCGTCTCACAAGGTCCTCAAACGGACCAATGAGCTCCGCAGAACTCACCCCGGTGCGGTCGGATCATCCATGATCTCCGCGTTCCCGGTCCACCCGTGTTGTCTTTGTCCTCCTGCACCGCTCGTTGATCGTTCGGTGATGTGAGTACTCTACCAGAACCTGACATGTTTGTCAAGTGTTTGGTGTACGGTATGTACAAAATTATACTTTTTGCTTATATAAATGAAAGAAAATTTGGTATTATTGTCGCAATCTATACGCTACAAATACCGCTGCAAGATTGACAAAATATGAAATCTATGGTAGACTCTGCTCAGTTCCCGTGGCATTCGGTCACGTGGAGCGGCAACGGTCGAGACATCTCGGCCAGTCACAAGGAGAGTGCTATGGGCCTCGGAGGTTAACCCAATAGGGTTGAAATCGATGCCACCCGTAAAGTCTGCGTGACCAACCGGTCACACGACTCAAGTAATCGGGATTCTATGGGTTGCATGTTGTAACTGCCCCGGGTGAGAGGCCGTCACACGACTCTCACCCGGTGGCAACCACCACCCACCCGCGTAACAGCACCCGCCATGAAAATGGCCCCGGTGCTGTTTTCTTTTATTCCTTCTTTCCTGATGCCTCCCATGCTGCATTGAACAGTGTACGCATGGTGTCAGCAATAATCGCGCTTTCCACAATCACCGCCACCGGCCGAACGCTATACGTCACAAACGTCACGAACTGATTGTAAATGGAAATGTTACCGTGAAAATCGCCGAATTTCTTGGTGAGTTCGCGAATTTCAACACCTGCACGCAAATTTCGGGGTGCGCCATGATGCAGAATACGATACGCCTCGAGCTTCCCCACGTCATATGACGCACGGGCTTTCTTGATAGTTTCTTCACCAAGGTTTGTATACACGTCGTCCAAGTTTGTCACCTCGTCGAAATTTTTTGGTTTTACCTGTGCGACATGGTCAAAGTACGCAGGCAGCGCTTCCTCCCCTTCATACACCTTTACCGTCGGTCGAATACCACCGGAAAGGAGGCTAAGTACTGACACCTGGCCCTCAATGTCCGACAACGTTGCAGCAAACCGCTGTTGTTCGCCTTTGAGGTACGACACAATCCGTTGCGGGTCCTCCGACGAGTAGAGCGTACGTTTGCCCACTGTTGACGTCGACATGAGCCCACGGTTTTGCAGCATCTCAATCGCCTCATACGCCGCGGTGCGGGAAATACCTGCCTTCGTCGCAATATGCACCACCGTGCTCGGACCAAGTTCCAGCGTCGACAAGTACACTTTGGACTCGCTCGGCAGCAGCCCCACGTCGGAGAGTAATTTCTGGATGTCTTTTGCCATATTTTTTTATACGAGAATTGCACGCATTACATCACGCGGGCAGCACGCTGTCTACCATTACTACAAACTCTTTCTCCATACCCGCCGCACGCACAAACTCCGCCATGGGGCTTGCAAGCACCTCCGCACGCCGAGGACCACGGCCTCTGATGTTCAAGTAGTAGCTAAAGTTTTCATCGTATGTTCTTTCGTCGAATGTAATCTCCAACGCTCGAAGAAAACCTTGCCGTAGCACCTGATCGTTTGCGATGGCTTCTGGTGGCCATGGGAGCGCTGCAACACCACCGCGCCAAATTTTGTCGACGAAAACACCAAAGAAACTTGCAGCCATTTCCACTGGCATATCGTACTCAGAATGTACTCTTGCAACGATTGGCCATTGGCGCATACGTGCAAGGACATCTTGAAGTTGCGCGAGCGTCTCCACTTCCCAATAGTCTAACACGTCAAATGGCCAAAGCGATTCAGGCCAGTCGACAGCTGCACCATGCGCACGAAGTGACCGCATGACCGCATCTAAGCTGGCAAAATCTGGAGTTTCTTCCCCGTTGGTCAAATTCGCAAGTGCGGCCATCAATTCTGCGTGCTCGATTTTTTCCACAGTCTCCTCCCCGTACTTTTTCTTCATCACTTCTGGCAAGTGATGATACGACCGTACGGGTAGTACAAACATTGCCGCAGCTACAAAGTCTCGTGCCTGCGTATCCTCCGGCAGCGCCGACGCAATAACAAGTGCTTGTATGACACTCCGCTTTGCACGCTCAAAACGCGGTAGCATGTTTTTTGCGAGCGCACGAAGACGTTCAATGAGCTTCCGTTCTTTTGGGTGCGCGGCACAGAAAGTTTCGACTTCGCCAGCAAAATTTCGTGCATTATTTTCCGCAGTTGACCAATGGTGGTTACGCGTCTCCTCGAGCGGCATCGTTCGCAGCGCATTCATTTCCGCAAGAAACTCGTTGTGCAGCTTGTCGAGCGCCGCGGCGCCCACATCTTGCACGAGTGCCTCGTTCCACTCCTTACGCTCCTTTACGGTGCGAGACTGTCGCGAATCATGTAAACGCCACGTGAGGTTTCCACGACCGTGCGACGGCGCATGGTCAAGTAAACGGTGACCGTACTCATGCGCCATGGTTTCTTGTGCACCACCCTGTCGCGCGAACTTCTCGTCGATGCACGCAAAATTCGAATTGGGGAAGTAAAAACCGGCAGCGTCCTGCCCGTCTCCGTGTACTGCAAGAAATGCTTCATGTCGCAACACAAACTGGACACAAAACGGTGCGAAATACACATCCTCCACATCATCTGCCCCAAGAACGACAGGATCACGCCTCCTGGAAAGCAGCTCGTTGATTGCGGCTCGTGCTTTTTCTGGATCACCTTGCAATGCGTGGACGTCGTCCCATGCGCGCTCCATGTCCCAAGCCCAATATTGTATGGCCCACGCGAACTCTGCATCTTGAAACGCACGCATGGCAGCCCTAAGTTCGAGGTCCTCAAAAAAGAGCTCGTCACACGCCGCCTCATACGCATCAGCATCTCCATTCGTTGCGTTATCCGAAATAGAGATGAGTGCATGTTCCACCTTCAAAGACTCCTCGGAATTTTTTAACAGCTTGGCAATGATCTCCTCCAGTTCCTTGGGAACATCACGGAGCAGATTGTCCATCTGCTCTTTTAGTCGCGTAAACACTTCCTCCCGTGTCATGTCCGGCGTCACCCCGTCGACCCATTGAATAAACTCAAGCGTTGCGTCGGCGTCATGTATAACCGTCTCCATCATCGCGTCACGCGCGGCTTCGTGCCGTTCGCGGGGCGGCAATTCTGCGACTTTTTTTGGTAGTACGGGCATTTCCCTCCCCAACATTTTTGGCCCCTTTTCCATACGTGCGGATGAATATTCAACACAAGTAGTTTAGCATATTCGGTGATTGACCGTTGACAAAAACCTAAAAACGGCGTAGGTTTTTGGTGCTTATCCTGGAGGAAAGCATGAAACTTGTTGCATCGGGATACTCTGTTTGTGGAGCGTCCCATCATTCGCTCAAGATGCCGAACGAGGACGCAATCCTCGTCGACGAGGTGCACGGAGTGTTCGCGGCGGTAGACGGCGTGTCGTCCAAGCCTCGTGGTGACATTGCGGCAAAGATCGTGGTCGACGCGCTCGCCGCAATCACTGCGGCGGAGCCGGACAGGCGACGCTTTGAACAAGCGTTCGTGGACGCCGAGGACGCGATTGAGAAGTTTCGCTACGAAGAAAGTCTCCCCGCATTCCCCAAGGCGTGCATGACGGCGGTGTGGCTCCGCGAAGGTACGGGTGGCAACCACATTGGGCTTATTGGGCACGCGGGCGACACAAGCGCGCTCCTCGTGAACCATACCGCGGGAACCATCGCGCAGCTCACCACGCCACACGTCGTGCTTCATGGTCGACACAATGCAGTGACGCGCTACGTTGGAGGGAAGAAGTCTCCCCCCGACATCAGCTCCATCGTGGTTCCACCGAACTGCACGCTGCTCCTTGTGACGGACGGGGTGACCAAGAAGCTGAGCCTGCGGGAGATCGCCACACGGACGATCCACACGCTCAGTCCGCAGGAACTCACCACCGCCATTATCCGTATGGCACAAATTGCCAAGGAAGCCGACGACATCAGCGTCGTTGCCGTCCGGACGCTCCGTTTCTAGTCCCCCGTCGCTCCTTGGAGCCGCGGGGGACATGTGTTTGACAAAAATAGCTGTATCCATTACAGTTTCGTCATCTTTTGAATGCATTGCCCCGTTATGTCCCAAGACAACATGATCAAGCTCGAGTGCACGGTGTGTAAAAACCCGAACTATCGCTCGCTTAAGAACAAAAAGAAGTTAAAGGGCCGTTTGGAACTTGAGAAGTTCTGCTCAACCTGCGGCAAGCACGCCACGCACAAAGAGACGAAGTAACAAACACTCGGGCTATTGCCCGAGTTTTTGTTTGCGCAATTCCGTAATAGCCTCTTCAAACTCTGCAATCTTTTGGTTCTCCGGGTTGACCTCGCGCAAGTGCTCGAGTGCCGACGTTGCTTCGTGCACGTCGCCGGCGTTCAGCACGGCGCAAATGTAGAAGTCGATGTACTTGGGGTTGTTTGGACTAATGTCGAGCGCAGCCTTATAGAACTTTTGCGCGTCCACCGTATTCTCCTCTGCTTCCGCAACCTCACCAAGCGACGCAAGCACGCTTGCATCGCGCGGAGACAGCCGTGCAAGAAATTGGAACGTCTCACGCGCACTTGCGTATTCCTTTGTCGCCAAATACACGCGGCCAAGGTGTTCGTACGCCGTCACGTTCTTTGGGTCATGGCTTACCACCTCTATGAGCTTCTTCTCCGCCGCGTCGTAGCGCCCCGCGTCAAACAACTCTTCTGCCTCGCGCGTCAGCGCACGCAACACCTCGGGGTTGTGCAGCTTTTCTCCCCCGCCTTTTTGACGCTCTGCGTACGTCTTTTCTATGGACTTCAACTTCCCCGCCGCACGACGCACCACGCGTTGCAACCCCTCGCCAATCGGCCCAAGAAAATTCCGCTGAAACGCGGCCGCGCGCTCACCACCGATGCGCTCCAAACGCTTGCGGAGCATTTCGTGTTTGATTTCCTTTGCTTTCGCCTCCTTACTACTTGCGGGGTCGACCACGCGCAACTCCGGCAGCTTTTTCATGCCAAGCCACGCGACAACGCTCACGCACGCAAGGAGCAAAACGATGAGTAAAATATTCCAAATCATACAGCTTGTGCGTG
>JBBTZZ010000070.1:8441-14589 GCA_038061135.1 Patescibacteria group bacterium | reverse complement strand
CGGTTATTGCCGACGAAATCGTCACACCCGACGTCCTTGCACCAACCGTCGTGCTCGAAGACAACATCGCCGACGTACCGATTGTCGAGGACGTGATTGCGGAAGATCCTGTCATCACTGATGACATCATCGAGTCTGTTCCCGCGAGCGAACCGATTGTCGACACACCAATCATCGATGTGATCGCAACCGAGGTAGTCGATGTACCGATCATCGAAATCACCGCGGAGCCCGAAGCGACTCCCCTCCTGCCGGAGGAGGGGCTGGGGGTGGTGGGAGATGAACCCGCCATCATCGATCCTGTGTTCACCATCGACGACGTGTTCGAGCCAACCGTCAAAACAGTAAACATCGAGGCGCCCGAAGTGCCCACGCCCATCGAAATCCTCGAGGTTATTGAGGAAGTCGCCATCGAAACTTCCCCATCTACGACGCCGACCCAAACAGCAATTGCTGTGGTCGAGGAGAGCGTTGACGTAGGCGGAGAAGTTATCCAAAGCTCGGTGCCGACGACCGGAGCGCTCGAGCTCAACGAGCTGTTCGTCGACGGTGACGAATGGATCGAGGTGCGGAACGCCGATAGTCATGACGTTGACGTGAGTGGCTGGAGCGTGCGCGATGCGTCGGGCAAGGCAACATTGCTTGGCGAATACGTGCTCGCACCAGACGCACTACTCTTTGTCGACGCACCAAAGGGTAAGTTGAACAACGACAGCGATGTCGTCGAACTGCTCGACGCGAGTGGCGCTGTGGTCGACCGCGTGGAATACGGCACGGACAGCATTGACGCACCTGGCGCAGACGAAAGCCTTACGCGCACGGCAGACGGATGGTTCGTGCTGACGACGATTACCAAGGGAACGGCGAATGCCGTGGTACAGACTTTAGACGTTAGACTTCAGACTGAAGAAAATGAAATCGCTGAAATAACCGCGAGTAATCCTCCCACGTATGTCGCTGCAAGCAACACTCCTGCGCCCGTCGTCACTGCCGATGCTGTCACTTCTGCGACATCTGGCACGCCAACCGCTACTGCCGTCGCAACGAAGAACATCGCGAAGTCTTCTGCCCCGAAAGTCGGCGCAAGCGTAAAGACAGCAGGCACAAAAACGGTAAAGAAGGTGGCGACTACCGCAAAGAAATCATCGGCAACGAAAAAGAAAACCGCAACCACGGTGGCAAGCATCGACGGGCTCGGCGACGGCGCGCTGGTGCGCTACACGGGAACGGTCATCGCGCTCCCCGACACGTTCGGTAGCCAAATGCTGATGCTGAGCGGTGCTGCGGTGTACTTCTACCATGCTGACTGGCCGACGCTTGCCATTGGCGACGTCGTGACCGTCGAGGGTGAAATCAGTACCGCACGCGGCGAACGACGCATTAAAATCGCGTCTGCGGCGAACATCATGCTCGGCGAACACATGACGCCAGTCGCAAACGACGTCACCACGATCGATGCGACGAGCAATACACAGCTTGTCCGCATCACCGGCATTATTGGCAGCCGTGAAGGCGATACGCTCATGCTCACCGTTGGCGACGCAACCGTTCGCGTCATCGCAAGCGAACAAAGCGGTGTTCACTGGTCGTCGCTTACGGGAAGCAAGGTCACCATCGTCGGCGTGGTGCGTCACATTGACGGCGAGTATGTGCTCATGCCACGCAGCGTGGACGACGTTACGGTACAACACGACGAAGTGATTGCGCCCGCACAAAGCGGCAGCAACTTTCCCACAAGCGAAGTGCTCGGCGGCAGCATGCTTGCAAGCATTGCCGGCGTCCTCGCGTACTGGTTCGCCCGTTCACGCACTCTTATTCCTAGCGTTTAAATTTACCCATATGGAAACATCCAAAAGAGTGGCGACACAAAACGGTTGGTACGCTACATTGCTCGACAAGGTAAACGAACTCATCCGCAAGTTCGACCTGCCCGAAGACATTGCGGGCGACATTCAGCGGCTCACCATTGAGGTGGCGCGTGCGCAGTTCAAAGCAGGAAATAACTCAGGCATTTCCTGGGCTCGGCGCAATCCAAGCAAGAACACCATGGCATTCGGTTCCCCTGCTGCGGTATAGTGGTATACTCCGTTTATATGGAAACCGTTCCAAACTACTTCACCGCATTCGAAAAAGAAACGCATGCTTTCATGGTAGAAACACGTGCCTTCGCTTCAGAAATGCGTGCATTCGCCGCCGCAGTCATAAAACGATTCGACAAGATCGATGGACGTCTTCATGATATCGATGGTCAGCTCGACGTCATTGCCACGACCGTGCTCCGCCATGACGAACGTTTCGACGATGTCGACGGTCAGCTCGATGTCATCGCGACAACTGTGCTGCGTCATGACGAAGTACTCGAGGAACATACCGTGCTGCTTAAAGAACACATCATGTTACTCAAACGACTCAACGTGCATCGCGCAGATAACGAAGACCGCATAGGCACACTCGAACGCTCCGTTTCGCGACTTCGCTTAAGAAGCTCGTAGTATAAGACACAAAACCGGCCATGTTACCGGTTTTGTTGTTCATTGGGGTCACCGTTGACGGTTTCGTGGGTCAATGTTATATTTTCGCCGCAATTGAGCGAATGCATTCACGTGCCCCGCAGCCCATCGTTTCGTCCGACGAAACGAAAGCGAGCGGCGGACATACGGCAGCAAGGACGACCGAAGGGAGTCCGAGCGACAGTCTGTCCGGCAAGCGAGCATGCGGCAGTAGTTCAGTGGTAGAACGTCTCCTTGCCAAGGAGAAGGTCGCCGGTTCGATCCCGGTCTGCCGCTCCAAAAAATTCCCGGCTTCGGTCGGGAGTTTTTTGTTGTATACTTCCGCTATGCTTTCGCGTTTTCTTGCTACGCTGACTATTATTGGACTGTACCTTGTCGCTGGCGTGACAACATTTTTAATGTACGTCGACTTAGCACGCGCACCCGTGTTTTTTGAACATTTCACCCCATCCGACGACAAACCCGTCGCCATAATCGCGCCAACGGCAACACTCACGTTTGTTGGCGACATCATGTTAGCGCGCGAAGTGGAGAAGGCAATCATCACGAACGGTGTCGACTGGCCGTTTTCGGCGATTGATACTACGTGGGCAGATTCTGACCTCGTGATTGGCAACTTTGAGAGCACGGTGCGCGATGCGTATCGGTACGAAGGAGAGGTGTTGGCGTTCGACACGACACCGGGCGCCATACTCGGCCTCAAAAACGCGGGGTTCACCCACCTCTCGCTCGCGAACAATCACGGCGACGACTTCGGCAGCGACGTGACCGCATACACACGCGGCGTCATCGCGAACCTCGGCATCGTCCCGTTTGGCGACCCTGCCGCAAGCAAAGATTTCGTTGCACGCGCGGAACCGAACGGCATTCCCGTCTCACTCATTGGCTTTCATGCGTTCATCGAGAGCCCAGCATCAATCCTCGAAACCATTCGCACTGAACACGACGCCGACCGCTTCGTCATTGTCTTCCCACACTGGGGCAACGAGTATCAACTCACACCGTCCGTTGCACAAACCGACGCCGCACAGATGTTTGTCGACGCAGGCGCGGACCTCATTGTCGGCGCGCATCCTCACGTTATCGAGCCTATTGCGAGTCTCGATGGGACGCCCGTCGCCTATTCACTCGGCAACTTTATCTTTGACCAAGACTGGTCTGCCGCAACAAAAGAAGGGCTATTGCTGACCGTTACCATCACCGACGACGCTGTCACCATCACCCCAACGCCCGTCACCGTCACCAATCGCCAGCCAACCGTCATGACCGGCAACCGCGTACAAGAAATTCTCGACTTCATTGGCGTGCCAACGGGGAGCGTGACGTTTTCACGAGAGTAATCCAAACGCCTTCAACGCCATTGCAATACCCGGGCGCTTCAAATCCCATGCTTCGCGTACGAATTCTTCCGGCGCTCCCCACCACACGCGTTCAAATTCTTTTTCATGATGTGCGTCGAGAACAAACTGCACGTTCGGGTCGACCTGCGCAAGAAAAAACGTCTGCTCCTGCCCGCGATACTTCTTCTTTTCCGCGTCACCTGCAATCACTTCTGGTAAAAAGTCATATTGAAACTTTGTCGGGCACTCGGCGATGATAGAAAACTGATCAGGTTGCAGTCCTAGCTCTTCACCAACCTCACGAATTGCTGCGCTACGAGGCGACTCCTCTGCGTCGATTCCGCCCTGCGCGGTTTGCACAAATGGAAACCTACCCGTTCGCTGACACAACAGCACCTTTCCTTGACCGTCGGTGATGATGACGGCCGCGTTTTGTCGATAAGGCTTTTCCATACCGAAGAATAATAGCCTTAATTCTGTCAATTGCCGAGTTTCTGGCGTCGCGGTATTGTCGACAGACTATGAAGCTCAAACTTTCCTACGTGCTTGCGATTGCTGCGCTTACGTTAGCGCTCGTCGTCGACGTCCTCTTTTACAGCGCCCCGAACATCGGGCTAAACATGCTCCTCGCCGAAGCCGCGTTCGTTGGCATCAGCGTGTGGATTGCGCGGTCGCAGAAAATCGCCGTGACGCGGCCTGCAATGGTCGCCGCAGGATTTGCCCTTGCGTTTGCCGCCACATTTGCCGTGTGGACGTCGACGTGGAGTTTGACCATGGACTTTATTAGCTTCCTTGTCGCCAACCTCCTGTTCGTCGCGTTCATGCTCGGCGAGACGCACCGGTTCCGCCACCCCATGGAGATCGTGAGCCACCTCTTTCTCGTCCCCGCAAAACACGCCGTCTACGCATTGCCGTTTGTACGCACACTGCTCCCCGAAAAAGCGTCGGCGCAAACACGAACTGTCGTAAAAGCCATCATCATCGCGTTGCCGATTCTGTTCGTCTTCACGCTCGTTTTTGTCGCCGCCGATGCGGTATTCCGTTCGTACATCGTCGACTTTTTCACGCAACTCAATGAGTGGTTCAGCGTTGGCAACGTCATTGGCCACGGCATGTTCGTAGGGTTCTTCTTTGTCCTCTTCTGCCTGTTTTTTGCCGCCGCGTTCTGGCGCAAGATGATGTTTGGCAAAAAGCACGCCGACGCTCCCGCACGCGCCGTACTCGAAAGCAAAATCATTCTTGGCAGCGTCGCGGTACTGTTCGCGGTGTTTCTCGTCGTGTCGGGCAGCGCACTGTTTGGTGGCACAGCAGCGTTCGCTAATCTCGACATCACCTACTCGCAATACGCCCGCGAAGGGTTTGGGCAGCTTTGCGCCGCGTCCATACTCGTGATTGGGCTTTTGATGACGCTCCGCGTACTGCACACCGAACTTGTCGACAAGAAGCTCCTCGGTCTGCAAATTACGCTCCTCGCCGAAGCCGCACTCGTCCTCGTGTCGGCGTTCATGCGACTTGGCATGTACATCAACGCCTACGGCTACACCCCAGCACGACTCTTTGGCCTCTGGTTCTTTGCCCTCATCACCATCTTCCTCGCTCTCACACTCGTGAACATTCTGCACCGCAAGCACCAAAGCACCCTCGTCACGCAAATACTCCTCGTCGCCGCGGGTGCAATCCTCCTCTTCACCGTCCTCAACCCCGACGCCCTGTCGACCCGCCTCAACGCCGCCCGTACCGACCTCGACCTTCGCAACGGACTTCCCAACCTCGAAAACACCGACTACCCCACGGACACTTGGCAGTCATGGAATTACACACGAATGTACGAACGACGACTGCAGAAAGTGCAATAACAAAAAAACGGCCTCGTTGTGAGGTCGTTTTTTTGGTGCCGGGAGTGGGACTCGAACCCACGATCCCTTTCGGGAAGAAGATCTTAAGTCTCCCGTGTATACCAACTCCACCATCCCGGCGCGTGAAAACAATAGCCAAAAACACGAACTCCGTCCAGCAGATGCGGGACGGAGCGAGGAGCTACTTGTGCTTTGGTGTGAACAACGTTTCGTAGAGTCCCAGACCCCGCGGAGATGGGGCGTCCAGGTCAGCGGCCTCGTCGTCATCGTCGAAGATGGGCGACCGACGGAAGACGTCGGAATGCACGCGGGTCACCATGGGCTTTTCACCACGGTCGACAAGCATCGTCATGCTCTCGCCGAAGATGACGCCCTCTTTGATCTGAAGGAACTCGGCAATCTTCGGGTCGCGAATGCTGACCCAACGCATCAGGCTCCCCAT
>JBBTZZ010000070.1:0-8431 GCA_038061135.1 Patescibacteria group bacterium | reverse complement strand
CTTCACACGCCGTAAGGAACGTGGACGAAAACCGCTCGGGCTGCTCCGACCACACGTCGGCAGACAGCACACGCGGTGGCGACGGCAGCGGTGGCAACTTCGGTGCTGGTGAGTAGAAGATGCTCACCAAACGATTCCACCACCAACTGGCGTCCTTCGCTTCCTGATCTGCCTGTCGTGCCGCCTCCTTTGCCGCAATCACATCCGCACGCCGCGTACCAGCATGAAACTCATGCCGCACCGTGATCATGACGCCCAGGTACTTTGCGAACATTTCCACCGTCTCCTCCACGCCCTTTGCGTAGTAGGCAACGACTTCCACCTCGCTCCCCTCGACAGGGGGCATACTCGCGTTGGCAAGCGCTACGAATGCGCGCTCAACTTCGAGCAAAAGCGTGCTCCGTACCCACACACTACACTCCGAACTCCAATGGTTCGACGCAATGCGAACCTGCACCGGAATGTGCTGTGCGTTCAGGGGCGCCACTTTACACGACACGATGACACACGCAATCCCGCCACCCGGCAAACGCGCCATAAGGTCGACAGGAAGGTACTCTGCCAACTTTACGTCAGACAGATCGACAATGTGCGCGGCGAATTCCGCGCGACACGTCCACTCCGGGGGATGCGCGCCCCGTACGCGTCGAATAATCACAGGTTGAGTCACTGATGCCTCCTTGAGCACCCGTAGCGCACCATGCAAAACGCGCTTTGTCAATCGGTCGTCCCGTCGTATAATGGTTGCGGTATGATTGTTGAAGATGCGGAATTAGACGAACGTCCCACTGCGGTTCCCGAGGCGGGTGCGGATGAAACGCGGTTTGAGGCGGGGCTGCGGCCCACCGCACTCAATGATTTTGTTGGGCAAGACGAGCTCAAGAACAGCTTGAGCATATTTTTAGCGGCGGCAAAGAAGCGTGAAATGCCCCTGGAACACGTCCTCCTCTACGGCAACCCGGGGCTTGGGAAGACGACGTTGGCGCATATCATCGGCAAAGAAATGGGTGCACAGATTAAGGTGACCAGCGGTCCGGCGCTCGAGCGTGTCGGCGACTTGGCAGCGATTCTTACCAACTTGGAGCGTGGTGACGTGCTGTTTATTGACGAAATCCACCGCATGAACCACACCATCGAGGAGGTGCTGTACCCCGCCATGGAAGACTTTGCGCTCGACCTTGTTGTCGGCAAGGGGCCAAGTGCGCGCACGCTCCGCATCGACCTGGCACCGTTCACCATTATTGGCGCAACCACGCGACTGTCGCTTTTGTCTGCGCCTCTCCGCGACCGTTTTGGCGTGACGTACCACCTCAATTTTTATGACGACCCGGATATTGGGAAGATTCTTTTGCGAAGTGCGGGAATTCTTGGTGTAACCGTCGATGACGACGCCGCAGCACGCATTGCCACCCGGGCGCGCCGCACACCACGCATTGCAAACCGCCTTTTGAAGCGCGTCCGCGACTATGCCGACGTCGTGCATGACGGCCACGTGTCTGCCGCAATCGCCGACGCTGCACTCGACCTTCTCGCAATCGATCCACTCGGCCTCGACCACGTCGACCGACGGCTTTTAACGACCATCATCGAGAAATTTAATGGAGGACCAGTTGGGTTAACCACACTCGCCGCCGCAAGTCAGGAAGAAACTGATACAATAGAAGAAATCTACGAACCGTTCTTGCTCCAACTCGGGTTCCTTGAGCGCACACCCCGCGGCCGCGTCGCCACGAAACGCGCCTACGACCACCTCGGCATCATCGCAACGCCCCTATGACATTCCCCCTTTGGTACGCACTCATCCCTTACGTCGTCGTGCTTCTTGGCACCACGGTATTCATGTTCTTTAACGTCTACCACATCGCCAAGTTCGGTTTACAGTCGTTCGGCACGACCGCGCTTGTACTCGCCTACCTCATTGTCTACCTCGCAGTGCTTTCGTTTTCCGCGTCACTCCTCGTAGGGTTCGACTGGCAGGCAACGTTCGCACTTACTGACATCCTCCCTTTTACGGGCGGTAGCAGTTCACCTTTTGGCCTATGATGAGCCTTCGCGCCCTCCCCAACCAAGAAAACGGTGAGGCAACTATCCTGTTTCTCCGTCGCCACTGGATTGACCTTGCGTACGTCGTGTTTTTTACGTTGTTTTTGCTCGCCGTACCCGCAGCAATCTACGCCGTATTCCAATACGCTGGCGTTGCCATGATGGGCGACGCGTTTTGGGGGCCAATTGTCGTGCTCCTTTTCTCCACGTACCTCCTCGTTGTTGCCGTCATCACTATGGCACAGGTGACCGACTACTTCTTGGACATGTGGGTGGTGACGAACGAACGCATCATCAACATTGAGCAAAAAGGATTGTTTGCGCGGACGGTGTCGGAGTTGCGCCTCAACCAGATTCAGGACATTACGAGCGAGATGCACGGATTCTTGGGAACGTTCCTCACATTCGGAAGCGTATTCATTCAAACTGCAGGCGAACGCGAACGATTCATCTTCAAAAACATCGACAACCCCGACGAAATCAAACTCCAAATCGCCCGCCTCGTCACCGACTGCAAGAAACGTCACGGCGACGGCACGCTGGGGCAAGAACGACAGGTCACGGATGGGAAATAAGAGATGACGAGAGATGACGAGAGATGCTAATAAGCGGAGTCAAGAGACTCCGCTTATTTGTTCCATTCAAAACTCCCCCAAGCCCACCTTGCCAATGCTGCGGCGTCGTCGAAGGACTCGCGACGGCCGGCGGCGCCGAGGGCGACAATTGTTAATGATCGGGAAGTGTCGTCGTCGGACATGGGATGCAACTGTACAACAACGTTCCAGCCGGATTCGTTCAAGAAGCCAGTTTTGCCTGCCGTGACGTACAAGTCGTCGTATGCGGGGTAATACAGCATCCAGTTCGTGTTTTTAATATCGCGTACATATGCGTCGTCATTCAAAGCAGCAATAGACGTCCTTGAAGACCCTGAAAGCTTCTTGATGTTCTCTTTCGCGAACGCATCTGCAGCAAAGTGCGCCACCTCACGCGCGTTCGACACGTTCTCGAGCTCAATTCCGGTTGGGTCGGCGAATGTGGTGTGTGTGAGACCAAGTGCCGTAGCGCGAGCGTTCATGTGCGTTACAAAGTCGGTCTTTGTAAGCCCACACAGCCTTGCCACCGCGTTCGCGGCGTTGTTCGCACTCCCCACGAGTGTGGCTGCGAGCAAGTCACGTACCGTGAATTTCGTTCCGTCGGTAACGCCAAGCCTTGCGCCACCTACTTCGTCGGCCGTCTTCACCGTTCCTGTGCCGCCCACATCCAAGCCTTCATCTATCGCCACCGACGTCGTCATGAGTTTCGTGATCGACGCGATTGGCCACACATCCTCCGCGTGTTCGGCGGCGAGAATTGCACCCGACGCCGTATCGATGACGATGTAACGGGGAGAAGTGAGTGAGGGAGATGGCGAGAGATTATGAGAGATAGAGAGAGATGGGGGCTTCACAGAGGGCGCGTATGCCGACAACTCGGGATACTCCTGCCAGCCGTATTGACGCGCCCAGTCCTCAAGATTCATGAGAAACCCCGATGCCGGACCCGTGGGAACTCCTGTTTCGTCAAACACTGTTTGTAGATCGCCGCGCGTTTCGTACACAGCGGTCAGGGGGTCAACAGCAAGCACGGACGCTGCCGGAAGCACGCCTACGAGTGCAACAAGGGCTACTGTGAAAACCCTACGCATACTATTTATCCTGCTTCACATTAAGCGCCTTCAGCCTTTTTATTTCCGCAATAATTCTCACAGCGAAAACGTTTGTTCGTGTCTGCACCTCACGTTCTACCGCCGCCTTTTTCTCTTTCAGCACCGCACGTGCAGCTTTTACTGCGTCGGAGTCGGGCACCGCACGTGGAGTCTCAATACTCTGCTTATATCTTTTTAGTGTCTGTATACGCAGCAAAAATGGGGCTCGTATTTCTTCAATCTTCTCACTTTGCTCTTCATAGAACTTCTCCAATGCTGCTTCTTTTTTCTTAGGTGTAGTAATTGTATCGATGACTGCGTAAATTGACGGGAATGCATCACGAACTGCATCTTTCATTTCTTCAGTAATATCTACAATCTTATAAAAAAGCCCGCTCATTACAACATCCCTCCACTCACCAACGTCTGGCGCATTCGACGCAAGAAATGGATGCTCACCAAACAGCACGCGCTCTTCCTCCTCAATTTCTGCAAATTTTTCTTTGTACATTGCCTCTGTTTCGCTGTGCTGCGTCCTAAACTCTCTATCAAGTTCTTTTAGTCGCTCGGTTTTATGCGCTTCCAAATAGCGCTCAGTCTCCTCCTCATTCACAAGGCGTGCGGCAACATATTTCTCAAGGCTGCCGTGCCCGTCAACCATTCGTACAAAAAGTTTTCGGTCAAAATGGCCTTGCAGCTCTTTTACAGCCGTCTTTGCATGTGGCACCGACGGACGCAATGTCTCCGTAATACCGCCGACAATGGAGAATGCGTTTCGGTCGAACGTGCGGTAGTCATTAATGTGTGCACGGCGAGTGTTTCCGTTCCCTTTAGTGGGCGCGTATGCCCCACCATGCGCACGGAGAAATTCTGCGCGCTCCTCTTTTGTCTTGAGTGCTTTGTATCCTTCTTCGTAGTCACCCACAGCTTGGTCAACACTTTGCTCCATGTGTGCATACAGCTTTTCACGCTTCTTCACATTTGGCTCAAGCGCACGTATAAGCATGTACAATCCCGTTTTTTCGTCGACAGGTTTCTCCAAAAATACCAGCAGCTCGTCCGCGACTTTTTGCGCGCCATACGCAGCAATAAGCTCCTGCCCACCTTCTGCAAGAAATGTCGCAAGCGCTTCTGTTTGACGGTGAAACTCATTCTTCTTTGCCCATTCAGTAACAATTTGATTGTAGTCAAGAACGCCCTCAACAGGCAGCGGTGCTACCTCGGGAGTTTTTGGTGCGACTTCTGGCGCAGGACGAACGGCTTCTGGATTGGGCTGCACTCGTGGTGCGACTGGCATAGGTTCAGGCTTAGACGAGGCTGGATGCACGTAATCGTCAGGCCATCCGGCCCTTGCGATAATCTTTTTCCCTAATAGCCGTGGGTCGCCAAACGGTTCCTTTGCCATACAATGCGCTTATTCCCAGCGTTGCGTTATGTCGACGCCGGTGTAGAAATATTTGAGAATCTCGTCCCACAGTTTGCCGTCATTTGCCATGCACAGCGCTCCGGACGCACTCATGCCGACGCCGTGACCCCACATTACTTTGCCGACGTCGCACGGAACCGGCACCGCCTTTGACCACGGCACACTGCCGCCCCACACGTCACTCCAGTTGCGCGTGCTGCCGTCACTACGCGAGAAATACGCCGTGATTGCCGTTTCGCCACCATACGTCACCACTTGTCCGCGCGTTGCCTCAATAGACTCCGTCAGCCTTGGGGTGCGTAGTTCCTGCCCGTAGCCTTTGTAAACTTGGTCCATGTACGCGTCGACGTGATAACCCTCTTTTGCATGTTTTGATGCTCGGCTCCAGTGGTAGAAACCATACGTACGTGCCGCAGTAATGAGCGCTTTTTGGAATTCCAAGTGCGACACGTTCGACGTTTCCGCAAGACCACGCAAGTAAAACTCCATGGGGAGTTCGTTAATAATCCATGTGCGTTCGTACGTGTCGTTGTAGCGCAATTCAAGCACGTTACGGAACGTGTTGTCGGCGTTTGCACTGCCGCGGGTCATGGTGCGGTCGAAATTTGCGATTTTCATGACCGCATTTGCCTTGGTCGGCACAAACCGCAAACCGTACGCTGACACCTGGCTGCCGTTGCCAACGTCGAACGTATATTGACCGTTTGCGTACGCCGCGGTCACACGGTCGCCTTCTGCAACGTCCGCAAGCAGCGTGCCGTTCGTGTCGCGCAGTGTAAACGCACTTTCGTCGGACGTAATGACGACTTTGCTCTCCGTTTCCTCGTCGACAATCAGCACGCCAACGCGCATGACGGGTTCGTCGATGAAGTTTGTGGTGTCGACTTCGACAACTTCCTCTGCGTCAATAACTTCTGCCGCACCGCCCGTCACCTCCACGGGGATCTCGAAGTACGCGTCGTCCACACTCTCATCGTTGGCCGCAAATTGAAACCGTGCGGTGTGTGTACCGTTCGTTTTTGGCGCAGTAAGTGCAAATGTGATGTACGCAGTTTGGCCAGGCGCGACGGTGGTTGCAGCATACGCCAACTGCTGACCGCTCCATGACGGATGTGTAAAACTTGCGGACGATGTTGACGCAATACCGACGTCTGGCGTGCGCATGGCGTACGATGTCCACGCCGTCACCCCAGTGTTTTTAAATCCTGCCGTCAGTAATACCGCCTTACCCGCCGTTGCCTTAATGCGATTCGCCGACTTCATGACCAGCGACGCAGATAACTGCTCGTCCTCGATGGTTCCAGGGTCTTGCGCTGTCGAAGTCTCAGCAGGAGCTGATTTCTTTACGCTGATCGTAAGCGCTACCTTCCCTCCGTCGACCCATGCGGCTCCCTCACTTGCAAGGTAAAACACTTCTGTATACGTCCCCTCTGTTGCTGGCGCGTGCAACTGGAATGCGAGTGTCGCCGTGCCATTTGATGCCACCGTCGCCTCGCGAATGCGCTTCACCTGCGTCGGCCCGAGCCATGTGCCTGGGTCAAACACGCTGTGACGATACTTTGGCTCGTGCGTATAGAGAGAAATGTAGCCCGCACCGTCGTTTTTCCATGTTGTCGTGCCAATGTTTTGCAATGTGACCGAAATTTCCTTCACCTCGCCCGGTTGCATGGCAATCACGCCATTGCCGGTAACAGAAACTTGCAACGCCGCAAGGCTGGCCGCAAATGTTGGCGCAGCAACAAGCGCACCAAAAAGCATTGCCGCGAAAAACAGTGCCGAACGCAAAAGACGTGCATGCATAGCAAGGACAGTATATCATAACGGCGTATGCACGACGTCACACAAAAACTTGCGAAAAACACCGCAATACAGGTCGCGGGGAAGGTTGTAGGGACAATCATGAGTCTCGCGACGTTCGCAATTTTGGTGAACCACTTGGCCGTTGACGGGTTTGGTGCGCTGACCGTTGCGCTCAACTTTGGCGCGATGTTTGGCATTTTGGTCGACTTTGGTATTACGCTGACGGCAACGGCGATGATTTCAGAACCCGACGCAGACGAGGAAACGCTGCTCGGTAACCTATTTACGCTCCGCGTACTGTCGGCATTCGTGTTTATGGGGCTTGGCGCGGTGGTCGTGTTCTTTTTTCCCTACGCGCTCGAGGTAAAAATTGCCGCAGCACTTGCGTGTGCGTCGTTTTTCTTTGGGAGCGTTGCCACCATGTTTATTGGCGTGTTCCAAAAGCGCCTCACGTTGTGGAGCGCGGTGCTTGCGGAAAACCTGAACCGTCTTGGCGTTGTTGTTGCCGCAATTATCGTCGCCATGTTCGCCCCGTCGATTATTGCCGCCGCGACGATTTTCATTATTGGAAGCGTCATACAACTTGTGGTCACGCTTGTTGCCGTCGGTAAGCATTTGCGTATTCGTCCGCAAATTTCGTTGCCCATTTGGCGTGAAGTGGTGCGCAGGAGCTGGCCGATTGGCGTGTCGATCGCGTTTAACTTGGTGTATCTGAAGGGCGACATTTTCTTCATGTCCATTTACAAAGTAAGCGATCATGCCATTGGCTTGTACGGCGCGGCGTACAAGGTGGTCGACGTCCTGACGACTGTTCCGGTGATGTTCATGGGGCTCTTGCTCCCCTTGTTGACGCACGCATGGGCGCAAAAGAATCGCGCGATGTTCAGTGAGCACTTGCAACGGGGGTTCGATGCATTCGCGTTCCTGGCGTTACCGTTTGCGTGTGGTGCAGCGGTGACGGGCGGCGCGCTCCTCGCCCTGTTGCGGCCGGACTTAGCCGACGCGGGGCCGGTGCTTGCGGTGCTTGGTGCGGCAACAGCGATGGTTTTTTTTGGCAGTTTGTTTGGTCACGCAATTGTTGCTATTCGTTATCAGCGGCCGATGATGTTCGGCTATTTCTTTGTTGCCGTGCTGTCGATTGCTGCGTACATGGTGTGCATTCCGCGGTTTGGCATGCTTGCTGCAGCATGGGTCACACTTGCAAGTGAGGCGCTGATTATGGTGATTACCGCGTGTATTGTGCTGCGGGTCAGTGGAACGCAGTTACGGTTGACGATGTTCTGGCGTGCGCTTGCGGCAAGCGGCGTGATGCTTGGCGTGTTGCTGGTTTTGCCTAGCGTACATGTCGTCGTCGCGATCACGATCGGAGTACTCGTGTACTTCGGCGCGTTGTGGACGGTGGGTGGACCGAGCCCAAAGACGCTGTACCGACTCGTTGCAACCGCCGTATGACGCTGTTTGCCGTCTTCATTGCCGCG
>JBBTZZ010000069.1:0-15871 GCA_038061135.1 Patescibacteria group bacterium | reverse complement strand
GTCGGACAACGACCACGGCTGCGACGGACGCTGCAACCACTTCCACACCTCAAACGCCGTCAACGGGTACCCGAAGTAGGAGAAATACGCCACGACCGCAAAGCATTCGCGCGCAAGAGTGTCCATACGGTTATTCTTTTCTCCCCATCAATTTCTCGCCGCGTGACACCGCGTGCGCCACGCCAATGGCAATAAAGATGAAGTCGCGTAAACGAATAATCATCGTGAACGCCACCGGGTTCAGCGGCAAGCCAAGGAGCGCAAACGTCGCCGCGTTGCTGCCCTCGTACACGCCGAGCCCTGCGGGAACAGGCAACAGCAACACGACGCCCGGCAACGTGGCGAGCAAGAACGCGTCGCGCAGCCCAAGGTGTACGCCAAAGAACCATGCAATAAAGAACGTCTCAAGCACCTTGAACGCGATGAGCACCACAGACAGCAACACAACGCCGGTCAACAACAAAGGCTTGCCAGAAAAAAACTTCGTCATCAGTTTCTCCATCTCCACCATCCACGCATACGTCGGTTGCAACCGCTTGACGTTGCGCAGTCGCGTCACGCGAAAGAACCCAGAAAAGAACCCCGCACCGTTTGCCGTCATCCAGAAGAAGACGATGAGGAGTACAACAAGCACACCAACAAACGCAATTGCGCCGTCGACAAG
Organism: Patescibacteria group bacterium; assembly: GCA_038061135.1. GTDB lineage: Bacteria > Patescibacteriota > Patescibacteriia > UBA9934 > UBA9934 > UBA11707. The sequence goes on along the minus strand of JBBTZZ010000069.1, from coordinate 15,207 downwards.
TACCGTGCCGCCACCAATGCCCGCCGCAACCGCAAGCGCAATGCCGGACACCACAAACAGCACAAACGCCGCAATTTCAAACGCCAAGTCAAGCACGACCGCGCCCGTTGCCTCCTTCATGGGAATCCCCTCGCTCCGAAGCATGGCAACGCGAATAGGTTCGCCTGCAACTTGCGACGCGGGTGTTAAGTACCCTGCCGCGTAGCCCGCCATGCGGTGCAGAAAAATTGTGCGGAGCGACACGCGCTTGTCCGGCGTCACCATGTCGTTCACAATCGTCTGCCAACGCAAGCTGTACAGCGTGAAGTTGAGGAGCGAAATGGCGACGAAGCCAAAGAACGGAATGGCGCCGAACGTCACCAGGCTCTCCCAAATTGCCGCAGGACCGGTGCGCCACACAAGGAGCGCGAACAGCCCGCCACCCAGAAGAAATGCGCTTGCAAAGAATATGGTGTGAAGGACGCGTCGACGCATAGCTTTTGTAGTGTACACCTTTATGTTTTGGATGGCTTTCCAAGGAAGAACGCGTACATGATGTAGGTGACAATCGTCGACACGAGCATGTAGAGGATAAGCCCCGCAGGTACCGTCGTGACACCAATGACCAGCGTCATGATGGGCAGCATGTACATCGTCGTTTTATTCATCGTCGCGGCAATGTCTTCGTCCATGGCCTTGTCGCCTTCTGCACTCTCACGCACCACTTTTGGCGGACGACTGGCGACCATCTGGCGCGCCTGGAAGAACGCCGCGATTGCAGCGACGATGGACAGCGGGATACTAATGACGGACAGGTCGATTCCAAGGAAGATGTGTCCCATGGTTCCCGGGTTTGCAACAAAACTGTACAGGTTTTCCGCGACAACGGTACCGACGCCCGCGCTTAATACTTGGTACAAGGCAATGAACACCACGAGCTGCGCGATCATTGGCAAGCACGACGCGAACGGGTTCACGTTATGCGTTTTGTACACGCCCATCAGCTGCTTGGCGAGCTCCTCTTTGTTGTCCTTGTACTCTTCACGAAGCGCTTTAATTTTCGGTTGAATTTCTTGCAACTCCTTCTGCGCCTTCATGGATTTGTACGTGAGTGGCATGAGCGCACCCTTCACGATAATGGTGACCAAGATAATCGCCAACCCAAGCCCGCCGCCCGGAATAATGTTGTAGAGGAACACGAGCGCGTTGTACAACGGCTGAAACAGCAGCGTGAAGAAGATATTGCCCATAGGTTATTCGACGGTTGGCTCAGTGAGCTGGTCAGCGGGTCGGTCCGTCAGCGGGTCGGTTTCCAGAACTGATCCACTGAGCTCCTGATCCACTGATCCACTTTCTTCTTTCGCCACCACGCCGTCCTCCTGAATGTTCAGCTTCCAACCCGTGAGTTTTGCGGCAAGGCGTACGTTCTGTCCACCACGACCAATGGCGAGCGACAGCTGGTCTGCGGCAACCATGGCCGTTGCGGAACGTTCGTCTTCGTGGAGCGTAATGCTGACAATCTTTGCCGGCGCAAGTGCGTGGCGAATAAAGTCCTTTGCGTCCGCGCTCCACTCGATGACGTCAATCTTCTCGCCAGCGAGCTCCGAAATAATCGTCTGAATGCGCGTACCACGCTGGCCAATACATGCGCCAATCGGGTCGACGGCCGCGTCGTTGGAACTGACGGCAATTTTTGTGCGTGCACCCGCCTCGCGTGCAAGCGAACGGATTTCCACTTGGCCTTCTGCAACTTCTGGAATTTCAATGTCGAACAGTTTGCGGACCAACCCTTCGTGCGTGCGCGACAGCAAAATCTGCGGACCACGACTACCAAGCGACACCTCACGAACGTACACCTTCATGCGGTCGCCGGAGTTGTAGCGTTCGTTCTGCATTTGGTCTTCTGCCTTGAGAATGCCCGCAGTGCGGCCAATGTCGACCAACACAATTCTGCCCTCGCGGCGCTGCACCGTGCCAACCAACACTTCGCCCTCGTGGCCTTTGTACTCGTTGAACACAATCTCGCGTTCTGCCTCACGGAGCTTTTGCGTAATCACCTGCTTTGCGGTCATTGCTGCCATGCGACCGAACTCGCCGGGCTGTGGCATTTCCGTACGGAGCACGTCGCCCACCTTTGCCGACGACTTCAAAATCTTCGCCTGCGACACCATGATGTCGGTTTTGGGGTTAAACGCTGCGGCTTCGTCGCCCGTCAGCACCTCCTCAGGAATGTTCTCGCCAATTGCGCGGGCCGCTTCACGCTTTGCCGCCTTCTCCGCCTCACGCACTTCCATGGCTTCAATTTCCTCTTGGCTGATGTCATCGACGACCGACTTCACGTCAAACACACGCACGCCGCCCGTCTCTGGGTCGAACTCCGCCTCCAAGTTGTGATAGCGATCGCCGTAGTCCTTACGATACGCAGCCGCAAGCGCAGCCTCAATCGTCTCGAGCACGCTGTCGTACTCAAGGCCCTTCTCTTCACAAATCTGACGAATTGCTTGTTCAATGACGCTGGACATAGATTGTTCTTTAATTTTCTGATGCGAAAGTCCTTTTTAACACGCGAACTCGGCAGTCAGCCGAGTCCAATACACGGAATATAGCAGACACGCCCAAAGGAGGCAAATACGCATGTTATACTGCGCGTATATGAAAAAACTTCTTCTCGCCCTTGCGCTCGGCACCGCGCTTGTCACACCATCGTTCGCGTTTGCGGATATTGGTCCAGAGCCGTGGGAGCAAACCGTTGCACCATATTACGAGTCGGTCGAGCAAGAACTTGTTACTGAACCCGTATTTGACCATCCCTATAGGAATGAGAATACCTATTGGGCAGAAGTACGCACGGAGCCACCTACCGAGACGGAGTCCATGCTCACGCAATTTCCGCGTGCGTTGTATTTGACCGTACTCATTGAATGCATTGTCGCGTTCGTCGTACTCGGCGCGCTGAAACTTTCACGACGTATTGTGCTTTCCGTACCACTTGTGTCGATGGTGACACTGCCGCTCTTGTGGCTCGCTCTCGTGCCAACGGTCGGCAATGCCGATGCGTTGTCAGCGCTCGTCGTTGGTGAAGTTGCGGTCGTGTTTGTCGAAGCAGCACTGCTCTACGCACTGCAACGTCCGCAAAAGATGAAGTTTAAGCACGCGCTTATTGTGAGCCTTGCCATGAACGTCGTCAGCGTGCTCGTCGGGTTTGCACTCAACGCGTAGTATGCGCCCCTTACGTTTTGCGGGTGTCCTCGGGTTGCTTCACGGCGTGATGGACACCGCAACGGGGTTTGCGTTCGGGAGCATGGTATTCGGTGCGGGAGGCGTTGACATCAGCGCCGTTGGCGTACTCCTTATTGGCTACAATACGATCGCATTCGGTCTTCAACCGGTCGTCGGATTGTTTGTCGATCGATACAAAAACTATCGCGGCACAGTTCGTGTGGGCGTCCTCCTTGGCGGTGTTGGTCTTGCGTGTGTTGCCGTGCAGCCGTATGTCGGGTTTGCGCTTCTTGCGGTGGGCAGCGCACTGTTCCACGTTGCCGGTGGTGCAATGGCAGCCGCAATGTCGCCACGCAAAAGTATTGCACCTGCACTCTTTACTGCACCGGGCGTCGTCGGTCTTGGACTGGGGTTTGTTGCGGGGACCGTGCACTTGCCACTCATGCTCCCGCTTGTCGTTGTACTTGCCGTGCTTAACGCGACACTCGGCACGCCCACAACGCCCAAAGCACTCCCGCCACTTCCCCGCCGTTTCGCAGCAGTCGTCGGTGTTCTTGCGCTCCTTGCCGCGGTCATGCTGCGTTCCACCGAATGGACGGCGGTGGTAAACCCGCGTTACACACTCGTCCTTGTTGTGTGTCTTGCTGTTGCCGCAGGGTTGGGCAAAATTGTTGGCGGTTACGTTGCCGACCGCGCCGGGAACGCTACGACAATATTCGCCAGCCTCGCGCTTGCGGCGTTGTCGTTCGCAAACCCGAACTTAAGCAGACTTGGGCTTGTTCTTGGCGTGTTCTTTTTGCAAATGTCGACGCCGATTATTCTCGCGGAAGTCGTCGCTCGCTTCCCCAAGCGTCCCGCAACTGCATCTGGTCTTGTACTCGGGCTTGCGATTCTTCTCGGTGGCATCATTGCACTCGGAACATTCCGCAGCGCACTTCCGTCGAGCGATGAACTCATTGTGCTCCTCGTATACGTGACCGTGTGTACTGCGGCGGGGTTGTGGTTGGTGCGGAGAAAGTAAGAACGTAGCCCTGGTGTCACCGAGTGGAGCATTCCGAAAGGGAGGACGCATGTGCCCAGCCGCTTGAGGAGTAGCCTACACGCACCCTGTACGAACGGCGTCGCACATCCCGCCGAACGCAGGAATGCTCCCGAGGTGACACACCAGAGTGGCTCGAGTCTCACTCCTCCCCTTACCCCTCCTCAAAGAGGAGGGGAATTCTAGGCCACGCCAACAACATGATGAATATCCGGCGGGTCAGTGGTAAACAAAATCGCGACGACGTCGATGCGGTGTGGACGGCTTTCCCAGTTTTGCTGTCGCAAGTACGTTGCAGCGCAGTGTGCGATTTTTGCGAGTTTGCTCCGCGTGACGGCCTCCTCGGGGTAACCAAACTCCGCGGTCTTGCGCGCCTTCACCTCCACAAAAACGACCTCGTTGCCGTCCATGGCAATGAGGTCAATTTCGCCGTAGCGCGTACGGAAGTTCTGCGCAATCACGCGTAAGCCTTTTGCTTCAAGATAACGCCCCGCCAACGCTTCGGCACTGTCGCCAAAAATGCGTCGTGCGTCGACCACAGTTAGTTGCGCTTCGGCAAGTATTTATTTGCGTCAACACGGGATTGATCACGGTGACGAAGCAGTGGAATTTCTTTTTTGTAAAAACGCACCAAACGCACCACGGCAATCACGAGCGCAATGAACCAAAGCAAGAACCAGAAACGTGCGCCAAAGAACTGCACCTCTTCGAACGTGAAGAAGTACATCACGAAACCGACGACACCAAACACGGTCGCAAGTGTCGCGGACTTTTTGACGAGCATGCGCTGGTACTTGTCCTTGGTTTTGTTCTTACCGACAATGCGCAACACCGCACCACCAACAATGAACAGTGCAAACACGACGAACAGCAACTTTTCAAAAACCGGCGAGAATGACACGGGCGTGAGGTCAAACCAGAACTGTGGCTGAAAAAGCGGGCGGAAGTCCATAAGATAGGTGGTAGGGAGTAGCTGGTAGGTTGTAGGGTGATTTACAAGCTACAAGCTACCACCTACAAGCTGTACGTCAAGAGCTGTAGATTCTGCCCCAATGCGCAGGGCTTGGTGAAAAATGACCACAACGGACACAGCCCGCACGCGTGAATGCCGTGTCGGCGTCCTCTGGAGCAATGCGATGACCTTGAGGCGGCGCAATAACGTGTGACGTCAACGGCAACCAATCGATAACGACAATCCGTCCGCCGGGCTTCATAACGCGACGCACTTCTTGTGCGGCAACGTCATGTGCACGAAGCGTATGCAGTGTGTGGACCAAGAGCGCGTAGTCTGCGCTACCATCTGCCAAACCCACACCTTGGCCGCGTTCAACGTCACCCCACAGCGTCTGCACATGATGCAGACCACGGAGCGCAGCGCTGCTTGCAATCATCGACAATGCATCGCGGATGATGTCGACTGCAAACACCTTCCCCTTGTCACCCACAGCCTCTGCCGCGTGCAATGCAAAGTGACCTGTGCGCCCTGCACCGACGTCAACCACAACCGCACCACGTGGAATATCCAACGCAGAAAAAATTGCTCGTGCGTCCAAAAGTGCATTGCCTGCGCGCATAGGCCAACTAGAAAACCCGACTCACCAAACCCACCATAAAGTCTTCCCACATGTTCGTGATGATCATGAAGCCAATGATGATGATTGCCGTGCCCATCAGTTTGTAAAACAACCGCGTACCGCCGCCGCCCAAGTATTTGATTGCGAAGTCGACCTCACCCAAAATACTCATAAAAAACTCTGTCTTCCACACCATGGAAAACCCGAGCGCCGCAACCAAAAGTCCAACGATGATTCTGCCGATCATACTTTAGCGCAATCATTCAGCCTTTACGTGCTGTACGATTTCGTTAATCTTGCCGACAACGTCGTTAATTGCCATATCCGACTTCACCCAAAAGTCTACCGCGCCGAGTTTTTTTGCCCGTACCCTGTCTTCGTCCTGATTGAGATTGGAAAAAATAACAATAGCAATGTTCTTTGTATTTTGATCTGCCTTGGCCTCCTCCAATACCTGAAAACCGTTTTTATTTGGCATGATAAGGTCCAGCAGCACAAGCTTTGGTTGCAATGTCTTCATTTTCTCTAACCCTTCAATGCCATCGCTTGCTACCTCAACAACAAACCCATGCCGAGTTAGTTTATTTTGGAGAACGCCAGAAAGTGCGCCCTCATCTTCTACAATTAAAATTACCTGATCGTTATTTTTAATGACTTCTATCATATTGACGAATTACGCTCCGAGAGAAAATGCCTTTTTACTCTCCTGGACCTTGCTTCCTTTCACGGGTAACAGGAACCAGAACTTACTCCCCCTGTTTTCCTCGGAACTGAACGAAATCATACCACCCGATGCCTCGATGATCAACTTCGCAATATATAATCCAAGTCCCGACCCCTCCGCTTGTTTTTTAATAGCGCTGTCCGCACGGAAAAATCTCTGGAAAATTCTTTCCTTGTCCTTTTCTCCTATCCCCATTCCGTTGTCGCTTACATCGACACGGTAATACGCATCACCGTCTTTGGTAAGGGTAATGTCCACCCGTGCTTGCGATATCTGTTGGTGTGCATATTTTATACCGTTTGTAATGAGATTCACCGCCACCTGTCGCACGAGTACAGGGTCGATATTTATCTCCGGAAACGACCTTTCTGGCAAATGAAGCGTCACAAGACAATTATTTTCCGCTGCCGTTTTTGCATACTCCTTCACTGCTCCCTGTAACAATTCGGCAATATCCGTTGGTTGCGGGTTAATGGCAATATGCCCAGACTCAAGTCGGGAAACGTTCAAAAGATCATTCACAAGACGAATCATTCTTCCCGTAGAAAGCACCGCCTGAGCAACGTTACCCTTTTGCGCCTCCGACAACTGTCCGATTTCTTCCGATTGCAAGTCCTCTAAATACCAACGAATCGCGGTGAGAGGTGTGCGCAGCTGATGCGAGGCAACGGAAACAAATTCACTTTTCATTCTGTCGACCTCCCGTTCATGTGTCACGTCGCGGAATACAATAACTGCACCCACTACTCTTCCGTTTGAATCGAGCACCGGACCCGATGAGTCGGCAACAGAAATAAATGAACCGTCCGCGTGTATCAAGGACACTCCCTCCGGCATGACCGCAAGCGACCCTGCAAGCGCTTTTTCAATAAATGAATACTCCGGGGTACGCTCTACGCCGCGAACAAAACAAAGCACGTCCTTATATGGCTTCCCCAAGACTTCGGATGCAGAATGTCCGGAAATGTGCTCCGCCGCACGATTAAAAAGAATAACGTTACCCATCATGTCGACCGCAACAACACCATCGCCAATACCAAGTAAAATTGCGTCCGATTTTGCTTTTGCCTCCTCCAATTGGCTTTGCGCGCTGTGGATCCGGTCGATCATGTGATTAAACGAAGTACCAAGCATTCCCACCTCGTCCGAGCTGGCAAACATCTCTTCCGGCAGTCGCGTATGTTCATTGCCGCTGACCATCTGCTCGATGGTTGACGTCATGCGGTTGAGTCGACGTGTAGAAAGTCGCACAGTAATCCACAGCGTTGGTGCGAGTAGTGCATGCATCGCCACCCCCGCAAGAGAGAGAATGTAGATTATTCGTTTCTCAAGTTCATACGCAAGCGACTGCGGCTGGACATTAATAAGCGTAAATACACCCGGTTCGTCTTTGTACTGGTAGTAACCGACAATAACCTTGCCGTCGTCTGTACTCACCTCGATAGTTCCTCCGTCCGTGCCAGTCGCGAGGCTGTGTACTTTTTGCATTATTTCGTCAAATGCGATTGCCTCCCCCTGCATACCGCTTTCCTGCCGCGTATCAATAAGCGGACTGCCATATCTATCGAGTACAACGGTGTATTGATCATCCTCCTGAAGATTCATGAGATACAAGCTCAGGTCGCCAATATCAAGTACCGCGGAAACTTGGCCTATCTCCTGCGTATCGGCCCCATACACCGGAACAGACATGACCATTACCGGTCGACCGGAGAGGAGACTCGTGAATACCCCCGACACATATGCCCCTTCGTCATGACCGTACCCGTTGCAATATGCCGATTGAAAAAAATTTCCGATGAGTTGTCTGGAATAATTTGCGTCAGCGGCGATCACCGTGCAGTTCGTCCCCTGCAACGCAATATTTTCTACAAATTTTACTAGACGAATAGAGTCATCAAATTTTGACGACACTGCCGCGACATCACCATCCGTCTTCCCACTCAATGTCGAAACAATCGACGGGTCTACCGCAAGCGTATCGAGTGTTAAACGCGCACGATTCATCTGGAATCGCACCAACTGATAATTAAAGTTTAACGTTTGACGCGTCTGTACGGCAAGGTTTGCAGACAAAATATTGCGAACAATAAGCACGGTAACCAATATCGTCGACGACAATACACTCACCACACACAATAGTGCGACGAGAACGATACTCAGTGCCATCGGACGAAAACGCCGCATAAAAAACTACTAAACCTCACGCCAAGAAGAGATATTTATCACTGGGGAAACCTGATCTATCTCAATGGAAATTGTTTTCGTGATTCGCGCAACAGTCGCCGTGACGTCGACCGCGCGCGCAACACCGCCAAGATTTGTCACCGTATATGTACACGAGCCTGTTCCTAACGTAAGCATAGCACTCCCCGTATAGCTTGTATTGTCATGGAGTGCTCTCAGTGCAACCTCCGCACACGCGTCAGCCACACCTTGGGCCTCGTAAGACTGACGAAGAAGAAGTGAAGACTTTGCCGACTGTATTCCGGCGAACATGAGCGTCGACGCGGTCGTCACGGCAAGTACACCAAAAATGAGTACACCAATCAGTGCGGCAAAACCTCGGTTATCTGAGACTTGCAGTGCCATAGAATGTTTGCGTATAGACAAAAGCGTTTGACACAGACCCTGTCAGGCTCGAAAGAGTGAAGTTTACACGTATTGTGCCGGGGGTCCCTGCATACGAAAGATTCTGCACCACAAAGTCCGTTGCAACGACATGTGTATTCGTAAGTGCAACTGGTGTACCAGATCCCTCGGTAATGAATAGTGCGCCGTCGACCAGGGTAAAAGCCGTAGGACTTGCGGACGATATATCCACGTCCACCGAAAGAACTGCCCCCGTGGAACTTATCGCCGGTGTCGTAAGAGCGGATGCGTTTCGTACTGTTGACGTAATAACTTCAAGCACATGACTCCCCTGCTCTTCTACCTCCTGCCGAATTGCTTCACGCGCTTTTGCTTGATTTGTTGCGTTCACCAGCAGCCCTACTGTCGTCAGCAAAAGTCCGACTATCGCGATATACAAAACAACCTCAAGCAGAGTGAAACCGTTTTGATTTTTTAAAATCGTGCTGCGCATATTAAGGGTGATTGATCACCACAAACTCCGCGGAATTCGCCGTACTCGCTACCACAATAACGTCCGAGGTTTCGTTATACGCAACGCCACTTGCCGTATTTGTAAGATTCACCGAGGCAAGAAATGTCGGTGCCGCCGGTGTGGTTGCGTCAAGAACACGAAATTCGTTCGAGCCGTTTGCCGTACCAAGAAAGAGATACATCCCACCGTTACCAAGCGCGATGTCGTTCACCGTACCGCTCGCCGAAATAGACCCCAAAAGCGTTGGGGTACCGTGCGTTGCGTCACTCAGAATATACAGCCTGCTTGAATTCCCTAAATATACTGTCGTGCCGGATACTTTTACCGCGTTGGAGTTTGTTGAGCTTGCACTAATGTCATACGCGCCCAAAAGCACGGGCGTTGCGGGGGTCGTCACATCAATAACCTCAAGTTCCCGCGAATTACTGCTCGACGCAACATATGCGTAATTTCCCGAAACCGCTACGTCATTTGCGTTGTCTGTGAGGTCGAGACTCCCTGTAAGCGTGGGGGTAAGAGGGCTGCTCACGTCCAGTACCAAAAATTCCTTATTCGATGATTGCTCGCGTACAAGATATGCAGTTGAACCAGAAATTACCACACTCGTTGCATTGGTATTCCCGCTCGCGTCATACGATGCAGCAATGGAGGGAGATGTTGGTGAGGCAATGCTTATCACTTGCATTTCCCTGGTGTTGTCCGACGTAGCGACATAGGCGTAATCGCCGGAAATAACAACGTTAGATGGTGTACCAAAGACGGTGAGTGTGCCTACCGTTGTGGGAGTAGATGGTACAGAAATATCAAACACAAAGAAATTGTCTGAACCGCTCACCGAACGAACCGCATATGCATAGTCGCCAGCGGTAGCCAGCTTGAGCAAATCTTGTGAACCGGAAAGATCGATACTCCCCGCAAGCGCAGGCGTGGTCCATGCGGATGTCGTAGCAGACAACCAATCACTGAAATATGTAACAAGGGATAGCGTCTGCGCGTTCCCCGTTACCTCCTGCCACGTCACCGTACTCGTAACCTCTTTCTTTGTACTGTCGGCCGACGCAATAACCACTTCACGCGTAAAGACTCCTGTCGTGTCGGATGCTCCAGAAAGACTCCATTGACTGCCGGTTGTCGAGAGCCCCCACGTGCCGTTGGTAAGGTTCACATACGCAGCGTCGCGAATATTTTGTGCGGCCGCAAGCCCTTCTTCTGCTAAATAGACTGCCTGGCTCTTCCGTCCCGCCTCTTTTGACATACGCATTCCATACAGAAGCCCTCCGGAAGACGCTGCGACAAAAATACCTGCAAGTGCGGTTGCAATCACCACCTCGACGAGCGAAAATCCGTTTTCATTGCCCCGAATACGCATATTAGTATTCTACAACACCAAATTCGTTTACCGTGATCACACGTACATCACCACTTTCACCTGTTATGGTGAGCGTGCCCGCAGCAGTCTTTCCTGTACGCTGTGTGAAGTCATATTCCACCGTTCCTGTGACGGTCATGCTCGCGGGATAGGGAGTGGACTGGTCGTAGTCCACTGACCGAAGCGCAAAAGAGTCGCCCTGAAATACTGTGATGAGCGAACTTCCAACATACACACCCCATGCCTCACCGTCCGTCTCTGTCTGTGCGAGTGTCTGTGCATGTCTTGTGGAGGAAATAAATTCACGCACTACTGCGTCCATCTTTCCCCGCGCAAGATAACGTTGCGACAATGGCACAGTTGCAACCGTAAGCATCCCGATCATCGCGGTCACCATAATAATCTCAATGAGGGTAAACCCTGCAGATGGTACATGACGGCTCATACGTCACTTTATTCCCCCAATAAGCGAATAAATGGGAAGTATGACGGACAGCGCAAGAAACAATACCCCCGCCCCCACGAACAGGAGCAACGCCGGTTCTAACATAACCGTTAAATTTTTTGCGGAAACGTCTGCTTTGAATTGGTATAGCTCACCAATACTGAGAAATGCGTTCGGGACACTCCCCGAATGCTCGGACGCGACAATAAGCTGCTGCATGGAAACCGACAGCACCTTGCGTGATTTTTTGTAGAGAACGAATGCCTGTTCGAATGTGCTCCCCTCCTCGAGCCTGTCCGCAATGAATCCGAAAAATTTGCCGTATACTCTAAAGTTTGTCGCATGGGAAACCGAACGCATTGCGTCAACAAGGTCAATACCCGCTCCAAGCAACGTACCAAGAAGGTAGCCAATACGGCCCGTTTCTGCGTCCTTCAACAACTTTCCGACACCAGGAATATGCAATAAAAAGTACTGTCCAATAAACCGTGTTTTTGGGATAACAAACGCAACGAGAAAAGCACACGCACCGCCCGCAATGATTGCGGGGAAAAGTAGCATCCAATACTCGCGAGTAAACGTACCGACCGCAATAAGTGCACGCGTTACCCATGGCAACGGTATATTAAGTGAGGAAAACGTCCCTGCAAGTTGCGGGAGTAAATAAAACAGCACCCACATACCCACCGCCATACTGAGCACAACAATAAACAACGGGTACGCTACCGCGCCGATAATTTTCGTACGCAACATGCGATCTTTTTGCTTTTGCAGAGCAAGGAGTCGGAGGTTCTCAGAGAGGCGCCCTGTCTCTTCTCCAATTCGGATTAGTGAAATGCTCTGTTCGGGGAAAAGCCGCGTACGTTCCATTGCCCGCCAAATGGGCTCACCGTTTTTCACGTCATCGATCATTCTCCGAATAAGTGTGCGCAGCCGTACACTTTTTGTTTCTGCGGCGACTGCTTCAAGCGAAGCAAGGATATCCATTCCCGAATACAACAGCACCGACAAGTTGTCGACAAAATATTCTTTTTCACTTCCGAGGGCAAATGAAAGTAGGAATGACGCGAGGGCTTTGTTCATACCGCATTCTTTTCCGGTGGCGCGACCACACGAAGGAGCTCGTCAAGCGATGTAACACCGTTCGCCACCTTGTCCAAACCATCCAGAAACATTGGTCGGGTACCCGACGCGTGCGCCGATGCTAACACATCCCCCGCGGAAGGCTTGTGCATAATTAGATCACGAAGCTCCGGAGTAGCATGGATAAGCTCGAATATACCAATTCGTCCGTTGTATCCGGTCATAGAACACGCAGAGCACCCCTTGCCCTGATACAGAGTCACCGACGTTCCAGGGAAATATTCAGCCAGACTTGGGAATTTTTCAAGAAACGCTGCTTGTGGTAATTCCGTACTGTACCGACATGATTGACAGATTTTTCTTGCAAGTCGCTGCGCAATAATGAGTTCAATAGTTGACGAGAGGAGAAATGGTTCAGCGCCCATGTCAAGAAGTCGTGGAATTGCCGCAGCAGCATCGTTTGCGTGGAAGGTGGACAGAAGTAAATGGCCAGTTAATGCCGCGTTCACAGAAATTTCCGCGGTTTCTTGGTCACGTATTTCACCCACCAAAATTACGTCAGGGTCCTGACGAACAATAGAACGTAAACCCTTTGCAAACGTAAGATTCGTTTGCATATTCACCTGAATATGGTTGATGCCTGAAATTTTATATTCTACCGGGTCTTCAATCGTCGCAATGTTTACATCTGGATGGTTCATGGACTTTACCGCCGCATAGAGTGTCGTCGTTTTACCAGAACCCGTCGGCCCCACTACAAGGATCATGCCGAACGGCTTCTCCGCAGCCGCAAGCAATTGCTGTTGATATGCCTGTGAAAGGCCGAGGTCTGAAAGCTGAAAACGTCGCATGTATTCCGAAAGCAACCGCAAAACAATCTTCTCCCCATCGAGAATAGGGACAATAGAAACACGAACATCGATGGTCTGACTTTTTATGGAATAGCGAATTGCGCCATCCTGTGCAGAAAAATGTTCGTCTGTGCGCAAGTGTGACTGCACCTTTATTCTATTCAGTACATTCGCGTAAAGGTCTTTTGACAGCCTTCCTGCTTCACGCAACAATCCGTCAATACGAAAACGGATCAACGTGTCCTTTTCATGAGGTTCAAAGTGGATGTCCGAGGCACGAAATGCAATGGCGTCTGCCATGATTTCATCAATTACTTCTGAGGCGACTTTCCCCTTCTCTGCTATGATCTTCGCAAAACGTGTATCGAGTGTTTTTTGATATTTTGAAAACATTCGCTCAATATCCTCTGGAAGCGAATACACCGGCTGCAGTTTTTTTCCAGCAAAAGCAGCGCGCAACTCGGCCGACGGCAAGTCGTTCGGCCGGTCAGTAGCAATAGTCACTGTGGTGCCATTTTCGCTGAAAAAAATCCTTCGCTCCTTGCGTGCAAGTTCTTCTGAGATTTTTAGTATGTCTGTCTTTGTGGGTGGATGCGAATTTAAATCCGCATACGGAACACCATAATGTTCGGCAATAGCCTGTCCAAAGAGGTCCTTGGTAATAAGGCCGAGCGAAAACATCACGTCCATCGGGTCTGCGTGAACAGCATTCGCTTCCGTTTCTATGCGTGCTATGGATTCTGGACTAAGGTAGTTTTCACTCACTAAGATTTCTTGCCACGTGGGGTCTTTCTTCGTCGGCTTTGCTACTGCTGGTGCATGCGCCACTGTATTTATTTTTCCTCCACTTGCCATATGCCTCAGTATAGCATGCACGCACCAACATCGCTTATCCACAATCTACATTTATATAAAAATGTGTTATCATGGAACCAATTTAAAGATATTTTTCTATGCAGAAGAAACGAAAGAATGGTTTTACACTCATCGAACTCTTGATCGTTATTGCGATCATCGCAATATTGGCCTCAGTAGTCTTTGTTGCAATCGACCCCGCAACACGCTTCTCAAGCGCTCGCGATGCTCGACGCCAATCCGACGTGGAAAGTATTGCCTTAGCACTTGTTACATACCAAGTCGACAACGACGGCAGCCTACTCCCGAGCGTTGATGCATTAACAGATGGCAGCGCGTATATCATCGGAACCGCTGCGTCGGGCTGCAACAGTGGCTGCACCGCCATTACCACACAGGCTGCATGTGCAGACCTTAGCGCCCTTGTCACAAGCGGCTACCTTGGCAGCGTTCCCGTAGACCCCACGGACGGAACGGCGGCAAAGTCACTCTACTATGTTGTGAGCAACGCCACCGGATCAGTAACGACAGGTGCCTGTACGCCGGAAATTGAAACAACGATTGCCGTAACACGTTAAGAATAAACGAGAAATTAAAAAAAATGACTGGCACTAACGCCGGTCATTTTTTAACCCCACGATACTATCTGCTTCTTTTGAAGAGCCGCGTCTCCACCAAATGTCGCCATACACAATGCAATCATCTTCTCTTGGTCATACGGCTTGCAGGAAAACACATCGATTAATGCCTCGTTGCATTTTGTGAATGTGTGAACAGAAATATGCGAAAAATCAACAACAGCGAAACCCGTAAGTCCGGGGTTGTCGGGATGACCGGAGGCAACATAGGGGCCACAAAGAATACACATATCTACCGCTGCAGCCATGCGCACAAGAAAGCCCTTCACCTTTTCTTTATTTTGGATATTGGTATTCGCGTTCTCAATATCCACGATAACGTGAT
>JBBTZZ010000068.1:0-5729 GCA_038061135.1 Patescibacteria group bacterium | reverse complement strand
CATGACGCCGGAAGCGTTGACCGTTGTGGGGTTCCGCGAGGACAGCACTCGCGAAATTTTCACGGCGATGGAAAACGCGCTGCGTTACGCCGCAATGCCGCTTGCGCACCGTGTCGTCGTCCGTCCATACCTGGGAAAAAAACCCGCACCCGGCAGCGATGCGTGGGAGGAGGACGGTGAGGACGTGCAACGGTTCCTTGCGAACCCTGCGCTGTTCCGCCAGCTCGACTACGGCGCGATGGCCTCACCCGCCACGCACCCGAACCGCGCGCAACGGTACGTGGTCAACACGGCGTATCTCGCGACCGTCGCCGGTCTCAAGCTCACGCAACGCGGTTGCCCCACGGTGCCGCTCCTCGCGGCCGAGGAAGGCAGCCTCCCCTGGCGCGTCGCCGCACGTCTCGTCAACAGCGTCCTCCCCCGCGACAAGTAACTCGAACCCGTCCCTTCCCTCGTGGAGCGACGGGTTCTGTGTTTGTTGACGAGTTTGTGTAAACCGCGTTTACTGTCGACGCACCAGAGGCACTGCATGAAGGTTCTTGTCATCGAAGATGTTCCCGGCTTGGCGCACTACATGACCAAGCTACTCACCACGTGCGGATTCTCGCCGCACCACGCAGCAACGCCATCAGGGGCGCAGGCGATGCTCATCGCGGACGGACCGTTCGACGCCGTGATCATCGACCCGCTCTACGACGAGGGCGGCGCGAGGTCGGGTCTTGCGCTGTACGACCGGTTACGCACACATCTCATCACCCTCAACGTGTTCATGGTCGGCGAAACGCACGCCACCATCACAGAACACGACCGTGTCGAAATGCATGTGCGCGGCATCACGTACGTCCCGCTCCACGAGTTCAATCCTGCAACGCAGCTGCGCTAGCCGCACACGTCACGTCTCTTGCGACCCTTCGGGGTCGTTTGTGTTTATAATCGTCATTGCGAGGGATCCTTCGTCACCTCAGGACAGGCTCCGCAATCTTGGCTAATACCCAAATCCGTAGTACAGCGCTTCGAGACAGGTTGGCCCTAACACGTCGCTACACAGGTGCGACACGGGAGCTGAAATAAATCCAAACACACTGACGCCAAGGCCGGCGGACATGAGGACAAGCACGATAAGTGCAAACGACCCGATGCGCGAATACGCCTGGCCGAGCGTGTGCTGACGAGTCATCAAGAAAAACGCGTCGACGAGTTTACTTCCATCAAGCGGCGGAAGTGGAATAGCGTTGAATACTGCAAGCACGCCGTTCATGTACATAAAGACGACGAGGAACACCGCGAGCATACTCGTCGTCGCAACAATGCCTGTCGACACCAACGCGGCAAACAACGCGGCCGACACAAGTGCGAGCGCAACGTTTGACGCAGGGCCAGCGAGTGCAATGAGCACACTGTCACGCGCCGGGTGTTTGAGCGCATGCGGATTAAACGGCACGGGCTTTGCCCAACCAAATCCGACGACGAGCATCATCACGAACCCGACGGGGTCAATGTGCGCCAACGGGTTCAGCGTCAACCGTCCCTCACGCTCCGCCGTTGCATCACCAAGCAACCGCCCGGCAAGCGCGTGACAAAACTCGTGCACGGTAAGTGCCACAATGATTGCCGCGAGCCACACGACCGCGAGCAAAGGGTTTTGGGTGAGGAGGGACCAGAGCATAGTTTAATTCGTCGCCACTTCCATCACTGTCATCCCGAGGAGTCCGACGACGAGGGACCTCATTGATGGGGTCCCTCGTTGCACTCGGGATGACAATGGTTATTATTACACGACCGTCACATCCGCCCCGACACTCTGCAACTTCCCGAGCAAATCCTCGTACCCGCGTTCCAGGTGGTCGATGCCGGTAATTTCCGACGTACCTGTTGCGACGAGTGCTGCGACGACGTACGCCAGTCCCGCGCGAATGTCGGTGACGACGAGCGGCTGCGCGGTGAGCGGCGTTGGGCCGTTCACGACCGCGGAGTGTTTGTAGTTTTTGTCGCGGAACCTGCACGGAATTTCGCCCAAGCAGTTCTCGAACAACGTGACGTCCGCGCCCATGTCGACAAGTGCCTTGGTGTACCCAAACCGTTCTTCCATCACCGTCTCGTGAATAACGCTTGTGCCCTCCGCCTGCGACAACACCACAAGGAACGGCTGCTGCCAGTCCGTCGAGAAGCCAGGGTGTGTGTCAGTCTCCAATTTAATCCCGTTATACGTTGCTGCCCCGCGAAAAATAATCCCGTCGTTGGTCACCTCGTACGTCCCGCCAACCCTGCGCACCGCGTTCAAAAACGTCACCATGTCACGGTGCTTTGCGCCCTGCACAAAAATCTCGCCGCGCGTGGCAAGTGCCATACATGCGTAACTCGCCGCCTCCATGCGGTCGGGCAGAATTTTGTGGTAGCAGCCACCGAGTTTTTCTACGCCGACAATTTCAATGTGTCGCCCTGCACCCATTTCAATAATCGCGCCCATCTTTTGGAGCAGCATGATGAGGTCGACAATCTCCGGCTCAATTGCCGCATTCTTAATGACCGTACGCCCCTCCGCCAACACCGCCGCAAGCAAAATGGTCTCCGTGGTCATGACCGACGGATACGGCAACTCAATGCGCGTACCTTTCAAACGACCGTCGACCTTTGCCATAAACCCGCCGTCGACTTTTTCGATGACCGCGCCCATTGCCTCGAGTGCGTCGACGTGAAAGTTCACCGGACGTGGACCAATTTTATCACCACCCGGCATCGGCACAAACGCTTCGCCCACACGGTGCAACAGCGGCGCCAACGTCAAAATCGCCAAACGATTTTTGCGCGTCACATCCATCACCGACTTCCCCGAAATGCTTTTCGTCGTCAACGTCAACACATGACCATCGAGCGTAGTCGTTGCGCCAAGCATCGTGACAAGTTCGCGCGCAATGTCCGTCTCCGCTTGGAGCGGCACGTTGTCGAGCGTCACGGTGTCGCCCGTCAACAAACTCGCAATAATCATCTTCGACGCCGCATTCTTCGCGCCCGAAATCTTCACGGTTCCTTTTAACGGCTTGCCTCCAGTAATCAAGAACTTTTCCATAGTGCCTATACAGTAACGGAAAACACAAAAGACGGCCACTTGACCGTCCTTTGCCCGTAACGGAAAAGACCTACACGCCCACCACGTTCACGAGCCAACGGGACAAAACGCCTGCGTTACGCGGCACCCAGCGCATGGCAAGCACTGTGCCGGTCATGGGGTCGACGACTGCCACACGTTTTCCGTACGGTCCGTACACGAGCACATAGTCCGTGTCTTTGTACGCAACCACAGTCGTCAATGCCGAAGCGGTCATTGCATAAATTTGGTATGACACCACGGACGCGTCGCTGTACGTCACGACGATGCTGCCGTTCGCTGCACCGACGACGGACACGAACGTCACGGGCACTGGCTCGGGTTCAGGTGTTGGCTCGGGAACTGGAGTTGGCTCGGGGACAGGAACGGGTGTCGGTTCCGGAGTTGGCTCGGGAACAGGCACTGCCGGACACGTCACGGGGAAACCATCGTAGCGGTAGACAGGACCGGTGTCGTTTGCGATGAACAACGATGCAGTGTTCGCCGTACAGTTCACGCGGAGTGCAACACCCTCCGGCTGTGGCTGGCTTGGCAATGTGTATTCGACATAGCTTCGATCAGAAGCAAACGCACGCAACACACCGGCACCCATGACGTACAGCTTGCCGTCCTCTGCATACGAAAGTGCAGAAAGTGTCGACAGCCCTGTTGCCCAACTTGTTATCAAAATTGGCGCGCCCGTCGCGACGTCAAACTCGTACACACTTCCGTTTGACTGCAAACCGACATACAACGTGCTGCCGTTGACCGCGAGGCCCTCAATACCCAAGTTGTCGCTCCCCGCAAGCCACGGCGACAAGTCGTACGTCGCAGTCCTGCTGTGCGTCGTCATGTCGTAGACGTAGACATCGCGGTCACGTTCGTGCGCAATGTACAGCGTGTTGCCGCTTACCGCGACGCCCTCCAAGTCCGCACCAGACGCGACGAGCCACTCGGACAGTCCGCTTCCGTCATCATTCATCGTTGCCACATCGCCTTCGTCGGACACCAACACGACGCCTTGCGCGGTAACGGCAATATCGCTCGGCTCAAACACTCTCCCGCTTGGCGGCAGTGTCGCAGAAAGACTCGACGAAATCGTGCTCACACTCGTCTGTGGCCACGACGCCGCAAGTGCGACAGACGCGAACGCGCAAGAAAGCACTACTCCACTCGCGAAAAAAAGTTTTTTCATATGCGGGCATGATAACACAAAAGCGGGCCGTAGTGGGCCCGCCTATTGCACTCCTGCCCTTACGCCCCGAAGTGGTAGCGATCGGTGAGTTTTTGGTACGTAATAACTTCGTCGTCGGCAAAGAAGCGTTTGATTTCTGTTGCGGCGTTCTCGAGTGTGTCGGACGCGTGCACCATGTTGCCCGCCATCGACATGGAAAAGTCGGCACGGATGGTTCCGGCGTCGGCGTTCAATGGGTTCGTTGCGCCAACAATCTTGCGCACCTCTTCCACGACACCGAGACCTTCGACGACCATGGCGACCACTGGCGTCTCGCGCATGAACGCGACAAGGCCCGGGAAAAACGCCTTCTCTTTGTGATGACCGTAGTGCTCCGTGAGCAGTTCCTCCGAAAGGTGCGTCAACTTCATGCCGACGATTTTAAGGCCTTTGCGCTCAAAACGCGTGACGACTTCACCCACAAGCTCGCGTTGCAATGCGTCGGGTTTAATAAGCACCAATGTGCGCTGTACGTCTGCTCCCATAAGAAAAGGCTAATAACTGCGCAGATGGTACCGTTTTACGAAAAAAACGTCAACTATAACTCCATCATTTCTACTACCGGTTCACCGCCGTCCGTCCACACGCGAACGTCGCCGTCGTGGTCGGTGCGGAAGACGCGAGTTCCGGCGCGGAGCAGGCGGTCGACGACGAGTGTGCTTGGATGGCCATAATTATTGTGTTCACCTACGGAGATGATCGCGACGTTCGGTGTGGTGAGGTTCGTCAGTACCAATCCCGTTGACGTGTCACTGCCGTGATGACCGACTTTGAGGACGTCGACGTGCGGAAGTGTCACGGCGAATTGTTCCTCGTATTCTTGCTCTGCATCGCCGGTCAGCAACATCGTCGTGTCGCCGTACGTGAGGAGGAGAACGACGTTACGGTCATGCGGATTGTCGAGCACCACGTCATCGATGAAAGTTTCTGGCCATACGACGTCGAGACGCGCACCATTGCCCAAATCCCACGTCATACCATCCGCTGCCACCACCGACTCCCCGTTTAGCGCATCAAACGCCAACGCCGGAGCCTCACCGTACGACACACCACTGTCCACCACAGTACCAACGTCATAATTCTCTAAAACCGCGTTCAGTCCCTCCACGTGGTCGGCGTGCGGATGTGTTGCGATCATGAGATCGATAGAACGGTCCCACGGCGGCAACACGGACGACAGCTTCTCAAGCACCGCAGTGCCGGGACCGCCGTCGACAAGCACCTGGATATTTGGTGCGTCAATGAACACCGCGTCGCCCTGCCCCACGTCAAACACCCACACCGTGAGTGCGGTGCTGTTGAACCACGTTCCTGCACGCCAAGCGTTTAGCGCAAGGAGTGCCGCGGCAATTGCGAGCGCACCGAGGAGACGACGTAGAGCCTTTTTCGCCATAGTACATACGAAATGAT
>JBBTZZ010000067.1:0-24956 GCA_038061135.1 Patescibacteria group bacterium | reverse complement strand
TTTGTTGTCATCCCGAGCGCAGCGAGGGACCTCATCGATGGGGTCCCTCGTCGTCAGACTCCTCGGGATGACAATGTATGCTATGGCATTGACGCACAGCATTATCGCCACATTGAACACCCTCCGTCCGCTTTTTGCGCAGCACGGTGGGTCGTTGGAGATTGGGTCGCCGTATCATGTGTTGGTGTTGGTGATATTGTCGGCGAGGACGAGGGATGAACAGGTGTTGAAGTTGGCGCCGGGTTTTTTTAAGGCGTTTCCGACGGTGGAGCGTTTGGCGAAGGCGGACGTTGCGGCGGTGACGGCGAAGGTGAATACGGTGGGCATGTACAAGCAGAAGGCGAAGAATCTGTCCGCGATGGCAAAGAAAGTGGTGACGGAATTCGACGGTGAGGTTCCGCGGACGCTCGACGAACTCACGTCGCTTGCCGGTGTTGGTCGCAAGACTGCGAGTGTCATCTTGGCCGCGTTATTCGGTGTGCCCGCGATTGCGGTCGACACGCATGTGTTTCGTGTGACGAAGAGGCTCGGATGGACGAAAGGGAAAACGGTGGAGCGCGTTGAAGAGGAATTGCGCGATACTGTGCCGAAGAAAAACTGGACCGACATCAACCGTGTGTTCGTGCCGTTCGGTCGTGCAGTGTGTACGCCACAGCCACGGTGCTGGTCGTGTCCGGTGCGCGATATGTGCGCGTATCCCAAGAAGAGCCTCACGCCGCCGCCGAACGCCGACGCCATTCGTGCTACAATCCTTGCGAAGCAGGAGGAGTTTGTAAGGTTGAAGCAGGATGCGGTAATTTCATTGAAATAGCATTGTCATCCCGAGCGCAGCGAGGGACCTCATCGATGGGGTCCCTCCTAACGTCGGGATGACAGAGGTGAAAGGATTACTCACGATTATTGTATGTACAAAACCTTTGACACGAAAATTTCGAACGTGGTGCAACGCATGGGGAAACGCGCGCCGTGGTTGTGGGAGTTTTTTGCCGCGTGGGCGTTTTATGCGTTTATTATTGCGGGCGTGTATTTTGCGTGGCTCATGCCGTTTGGTGCGTGGTTGACGACGCTTGCGTTGCCAGTGGTTGGTGTGTGGTTCGCCACAATGCTCGTACAATTCGTAGTGCGTCGACCACGTCCAAGCCACACGCAAAACGGTTTCAAACTGTGGGTTCATACCTATTCATTTCCGTCGGCACATGCGTCGACGAGTTTTGGGTGCGCAGTGTTGTTGTCGGCGGCCGCACTCACGACGACGCCGCATATCGCCGCGGTGCTTATCCCCGCGGTATTCGTCCTCGCGTCACTCATCGCCCTGTCGCGCATCGCCGTCGGCGTGCATTACCCGAGCGACGTTGCGGCAGGCATAATTTTCGGCACCATACTAGCGGGATTGTTCGCGTTTTTCGTTGTCTTGGCGTAGTTGAGTAGGTTTGATAGAGTGGGGTTTCTATGGCGAAGATCCAGGCGATTATTTTGGCGGGCGGCAAAGGCACGCGTTTGGCGCCGCTGACCGACAACTTGCCCAAGCCGCTTGTTGCGGTCTGCGGCAAGCCGATGATGACGTACGTGCTCGAGCATCTTCGTGCAGCTGGCATTGTCGACGTCGCAATTTCCACCGCGCACTTGGGGCACATGATTGTGGACGCATTTGGTGACGGGCAGGCAATGGGCATGCGCATCACGTATCTCGTCGAACCCGAACCGATGGGCACGGGCGGATGGGCAAAGTTGGTCAATTGGGATAATCTTGACGATCACTTTTTAGTGTTGAACGCGGACAATTTGACGTGGATTGATGTAGGCGCATTTTTGCAGCGCAACCGTGATCGTGAGGCGATTGCGACGTTGGCAGCGATCGAGCTTCCGAGTGCGGCAATTGCGAACTACGAAATTTTGCGACCGAGTAGCGACGGGACGCTGCTTGACGCGTGGGTTGATCGATCACGAACGGTCGAAGAATTGGCGGGGAAGGAAACGGGCTTCATCAATTCCGGCTGGTACGTCATGACGCCGCGTGTGCGGGAGTTTGTCGACGACGTGTTGCCATTCTCAAACGAGGTACATTTGTGGCCGCGACTGGCAACGAGTGGTGAACGTGTCGGGTTTTATCACGAGACCGGTCCGTGGTTCGATACCGGCACGCACGAACGGTTGGCGAGGGTGGAATCGTTTTTGAAGAGACGAGACGCGGTCCCTTTAGAATTGTCATCCTGAAGAGCGAAGCGATGAAGGACCTCATCGATGGGGTCCCTCGTTGCACTCGGGATGACAATACTAAATAATGAATGTCACGATAAAACTATGTCCCGCAAATACCTCATCATCGCCGCGGCAATCACCACCATCGTCATCGGACTACTTGTCGCGAATCATCAGGCGAAGCGTTTTTGGTTTTCGGCAGCACCGGTGGATGTTACGCCCGTCACGGTCGTGGTCGAACAGGGCGACACGTTGTCGTCGATTGTTCCAGAGATGGCGGACGGCGGTCTCGTCAACGCGTTTTGGTTTAAGGTGTACGCAAAACTTTCGGGGAATGACGAAATTCGTCCCGGGACATATAGCATTGGCCCTGGCAGTGCGTACTCGAGTATTCTCGGACTTCTGTACTACGGCAACGTCAATGATATTGCGATCACATTCCCAGAAGGTTTCACGATTGCGCAAATGGGTGAACGTGTCGTGTCGACGTTTTCGAATATTACAATTGATGAATGGAAAGTTGCGACGGGGCAGTTCTCGCCGCTTGAGTCGCACGAGTTTATCATCGCGGCGCAGAAGCCGGACGATGTGGACCTCGAGGGCTACTTGTTCCCCGACACGTACCGATTCTCCACCGATGTGACCGCAGAGGATATTGCAAAGGAAATGATCGACACCATGGAGCAGCGATATACTTCGGTGATGGCGAGCGATCGTTACGGTGTTGCTGCGAACCTCATGTTGACGCCGCACGAGTATTTGACGCTTGCGTCGATAATCGAGAAAGAAGTACGCACGCCGGAAACCATGGCAATGGTCGCAGACATCTTCATGAAGCGGCTCGACATCGGCATGGCGCTCCAGTCCGACGCGACGGTGAATTATGTGACGGGTGGCGACGACCCGAGTGTGTCGTTGCAAGACTTGGAAATTGATTCGCTGTATAATACGTACAAGTACAACGGACTGACGCCGGGGCCAATTAGCAACCCGGGGCTGAACGCGCTTGCGGCTGTCGCGACGCCTGCGGCAAACGCGTACTACTATTTTTTGACGACGGACGAGGGAAACGTCTATTACGCAACGACACATGACGAACACGTTGCAAACAAAAATCGGTATCTTCGGTAGCATCGTGATGATGTCGATGTTTGCGTTTGCACCGATTGTGCACGCTGCAGACGTTATCGGCGGAATAGACATGCAGACTTTCGACGCGCAGATTTCTGTCGACGAAAACGCGCACGTCACTGTTGTCGAAACCATCACCGGCGAATTCCAAACGCCACACCACGGAATTTATCGGAGTATTCCGTACAGGTACGACGTCGCTGGTTCCTCGCGCGTGTTGCCGATAGATATCGATTCGGTGACGAACGCGGCGGGCGTTGCACAGACGACGAGCGTGTCAAAGAGTAATGGGAGCGTGGTGCTAAAGATCGGCGATGCGGAGAAGTTACTCACTGGTTCATTTACGTACATTGTCACATACGAAGTCGACCGCGCGGTGTTACCCCGTGATGACGGTGCGTTTTTTGCATGGGACGCGCCGGGCGATAGTTGGGAGGACGAGTTTGAGGCGATTACCGCGTCGGTGCATTACGATGGTGATGCGGGAAGTTTTGCGCATGCCATCGAGGGAAACTGTTTCATTGGCGCGTTCGGGTCGACGGATACGAATTGCACTGGTGCCGAGTTGTCGGACGACTATCAGACGGTGTCGTTTGTCTCGAGTGTTCCGATGACTGCGGTCGTCACGTTCGACCCTGCGGCGGTCGTTGTTCCGCATGAATCGTGGTTACAGGCGTTGTGGATTGATCATCGCGACGTCGTGTTTTTACTCATCCCAATTGCGATGTTTTTCTTGATGCTTCGGTACTGGTGGCGGCATGGTCGTGATCCAAGAGGACGTGGCGTGATTATTCCCGAATACAATCCTCCGAAGGAACTTGGCCCTGCAGAAGTCGGTGCGGTGCACGAAGGGGTCGTCAACAAGTGCGATATTGTCGCGATGATCGTCGACCTTGCGGTGCGCGGGTACATCGTCATCGAAGATAAAGAGGGGAAGTTCTCGCTCGTGAAAACGGCAAAAGCCGCGGAGGGTTTGCGTGACTACGAGGCGGCGTTTATGACGACGACATTCGGTACCGACGCGACGGTCGACTTGTCGCAGAAAGTAAAAAAGTTCGGCACGGCGTGGAAGGCGGCGACCGCAGACCTGTACGTGCGTTTGCAAAAGGAGAAATTGTTTATTCGCAATCCTGACACGGTGCGTACGATGTTCATGGTTTTTGCTTTTGGCGTGTTCATGTTGACATGGTTCATTGCGCCGAATATTTCTGACGAACCTTTGTTGCCGTTTGCTGCGGGGATAAGTACCGCGTTGATTGTCCTCGTCTTTGGTTTTGCGATGCCGCGTCGTACGGTGCACGGTGTACAAACGTGGGAGCACATTCAGGGCTACAAATTGTTTTTGCACACGGCGGAGCGTTACCGATTGCAATGGCAAGAGAAGGAGGGGGTTTTTGAAAAGTATTTGCCGTACGCACTTGCGCTTGGTGTTGCCGACGCATGGGTGAAGGCGCTTGGCCCGACGCTGACGGAGCCGCCACAGTGGTATCACGGCAACTGGTCGACGTGGAACGCGTTGTACTTTATGCGGAGCATGAATAGCTTCTCGGGCGCGATGGAACGCAGCTACGCGACGGCAACCGCGTCGTCACGCTCGGGCGGCGGCGGGTTTAGCGGCGGTGGTTTTGGCGGTGGTGGGGGAGGCGGCTGGTAGTTGCTATTGTTGGTATATCGTGTATGCTCAAGGTGCTTGTTGGCCGTCTCAATCTTTCGTACGTGTCACCACGTGCGTTCAGAGCAGAGTGTGCCGTTGTTCCCCAGATACGAGCAACGGTGTGACGGTTAGCCACTAGGGAGGTACAAGCATTGTCAGCCGTGGGAAGCTGACAGGGGTTGTTCATCGAGCTCGAGTTGCACATCGTCTATACTCCATACCGTTCGGGCTGCCTGCGTTACGGACTTCCTGGTCCACGCATCCGAACATCTAGACGAGGGTTGCGTGTCGCCAATGCAACGTAACCCACCCTTTTCGCATGACGCACCTGTGTCATGTCGACGTCTTGGCTCGACCCGTTCCCCACGGGTCCCAAGAACTTCTGCGTGTGTTGTCTCCCCGACGACCGCGCAGTTTTGTTTTTGTCATCTTCTCAGGTTGTACCACTCTGCTACAATGCAGCCTTGGTGATGATTTGTTGTCTATGAAAGAATTCGTGTTGTCGGGGAACCATGGGAGTACGCGGCAGATCGACTTTGCGGCAGAGTTGAACGACGAACAGCGCGCAGTAGTGGAGGCGGGGGATGGGCCGATGTTGGTGTTGGCTGGCGCGGGGTCCGGGAAGACGCGTGTGATTACGTACCGCGTGGCGTGGTTGTTGGCGCACGGTGTTCCGGCAGAGCGTATTTTGCTTTTGACGTTTACGAACAAAGCCGCGCGCGAAATGTCGGCGCGTATCGAGTTGTTGCTTGGCAGCTATCCGCACGGGTTGTGGGCGGGAACGTTTCACTCGATTGCGAATCGATTGCTGCGGACGTACGGACGGCACGCGGGGTTTGCGCCGAACTTTTCTATTCTCGACGAAGAGGACGCAAACGACCTCATGAAGCTTTGTGTGAAAGAATGCAAAATCGACACGAAGGGTGTGAAGTTCCCCAGCCCCGGTGTGTTACGCGGCATGGTGTCGTACGCGTGCAATGCAAATAAAAAATTTGCCGATGTTGTGGACGAACGACACCCGCACTTTGCCGCGTTTGCAGAGCAGGTGCTCATGGTCGCTAACCGGTACGCGCAGAAAAAATTGGAAGCGCAAGCAATGGACTTTGACGACTTGCTTGTCGTGCTGCTTAAACTGTTGCGCAACACACCGGACATCCGTGCAAAACTCGCGGACCAATTTGCATACGTGTTTGTCGACGAGTTTCAGGACACGAACATTGTGCAGGCGGACTTGGTGCACGAGCTTGCAAGCAGCCACGGCAACATTCTTGCGGTCGGCGACGATGCGCAAAGCATTTACAGTTTTCGTGCTGCGGAAATTCGGAACATGCTCGACTTCACGAAACGCTACCCGTCGGCGCAGATGTATCGACTGGTCGTGAACTACCGCTCCACGCCGCAAATTCTTGCCGTCGCAAACGCGGTGATTGCCCGTAATGAAAATCAGTTTGCCAAGGAGCTGATTGCCGCGGTGCCAGGCGGGGACAAACCATTACTTATTCCCGCAAACTCCGCGTCGCAAGAGGCACAGTACGTTGCGGAGCAGATTGCAACGTTGATTACCGAGGGCGTGGCCATGCGCGAGATTGCCGTCTTGTTCCGTGCAGCGTTTCATTCGCAGCAGGTGGAGTTCGAACTGATGCGTCGCGGCATTCCGTACGAGTACCGTGGCGGCATGAAGTTTTTTGAACGCGCACATATTAAGGATGCGCTTGCACATCTTCGCGTGCTGCAAAATCACCGCGACATTGTGTCGTGGATGCGCGTGCTTGCACTGCAGCCAGGCGTTGGCGCAACGACGGCGGGGAGTGCCGCAGCGAAGTTGACGCACGCAGAAGACATTGCCGACGCACTGCGCACGACGCCGATGACGGGTGCAAAAACTGCGTACGCATGGCGCGCAACGCAGACGACGCTTGTCGCCATGCACGGCACAAAGTCGCCGGCGGACGCACTCCGCGCATTTGCGGGTTCGTCATATCAAGATTATTTGGAAGCCGAGTACCCGAACTATCGTGAACGGCTCGATGACTTGGAGCAGCTTGGTGTGTTTGCGGAGCAGTACACGGACGCACATGAATTTTTGGACGCGGTGAGTTTGACGGCGGACTTTTCAAAAACGCTAGGAGGAGAAAGTCGAAAGTCGAAAGTCGAAAGCGGCGATGAGGACAAAATTATTCTGTCGACGATCCACCAGGCGAAGGGGCTTGAGTGGGAGGCGGTGTTTATTATTCACTTGGCCGACGGCATGTTCCCGAACGCGAGGGCAATCGACGAAGGGGCAATAGAGGAAGAGCGTCGGCTGTTTTACGTTGCGACGACGCGTGCACGGCGAAAGCTCTACCTGTCGTACCCAATAACGTCCGGCTACGAGCACGTCGAGTTGCGGCAAAAGTCCCAGTTTCTTGAGGAAACGCCGTCGGAGCTTCTCGAGGAGGTGCGGTTGCGGTACTCTTTTCAGGCGCAGTCGACCCCTGCGCCCACACGAAAAAGCTGGTACGACAGCGGCGACGCCGAACCCACCATTGTCCTCGACGACGACGGCGAACGCGTCACCAAACCCATGCCAAAAAGTTTCTTGGGCGACTTCTAGATCTCCCCTCCTTTCGAAGGAGGGGTCGGGGGTGGTTGGAACCTCTCGCTGCCACGACTTCGTCTCTATCATCGGAGGGGTCCTGTCGTCGGGTACCCTGTTGGGTGCTCATTCCGTCGAGGCAACCAACGTATACTCGCCGGATCTGCGCGCCGCAACAGGGGACTCCCCCGACGCCACCCCTTTTCCTGAATTTGGCTGCGAGAGCCCCATCTCTCGTCATCTCCAGTCTCTCAATCTCTTCCCCTATGAACTACTCCGAACGCTCACTCGAAGAGCACGCCCGTCATCACGGCAAGTTCGCCATTGCGAGCAAGATGCCGCTTGAAACGAAAGACGACTTGTCGATTGCGTACACACCGGGTGTTGCTGCACCATGTTTGGCGATTGCAAAAGACCCGTCACAAGCGTACGTGCTCACCATGAAAGCAAACAGCGTTGCGGTGGTGAGTGACGGTTCGTCTGTGCTTGGGCTTGGCAACATTGGTCCCATGGCGGGGTTGCCGGTGATGGAGGGCAAGGCGGTGCTGTACAAAAAGTACGCCGACATCGACGCCGTGCCGATTGTGCTCGCAAGTCAGAACGTCGACGAAATTGTGCAAGCGGTGCGCATGATCGCGCCGACGTTTGGTGGCATTCATTTGGAGGACATCGCCGCACCCGCGTGTTTCGAGGTTGAACGACGGTTGACGGAGTTGCTCGACATTCCCGTCATGCACGACGACCAGCACGCAACGGCAATTGTGACGCTCGCGGGGCTTGTGAATGCACTGAAGGTCGTCGGCAAAAACACGACGTCAATCCGCGTTGTCGTCAATGGTGCGGGCGCTGCAGGAATCGCGATCACAAAACTTTTGCTTGCTGCGGGCGTGACGCAGATTGATTTGCTCGACAGTAAGGGGATTATTGCGATTGGTCGCGACGGAATGAATAGCGACAAGGACAGCCTTGCGGTCGTCATCAATCCGTCGGGAAAAACGGGAACGCTTGCCGACGCGCTGCGTGGTGCCGATGTGTTTGTTGGCGTAAGCAAGCCGAACTTGGTCAGTCGCGACATGGTACGAAGCATGAATGACCGTCCGATTATTTTTGCGCTTGCAAACCCCGACTCCGAGATTACTTACGACGACGCGCTCGCTGCGGGTGCCGCGGTCGTTGCGACAGGACGCTCCGACTATCCGAACCAAGTGAACAACGTGCTCGTGTACCCCGGCTTGTTCCGCGGCCTCTTGAACCGTCGCGCAAGCACGCTCACCGATGCCATGAAAATCGCCGCCGCAACTGCACTCGCCGGACTCGTACCGCAACCAAGCGCGACAGAAATTCTCCCGTCCATTCTCACCGTCAACCCCGCGCCGGCGATTGCCGCCGCGATTGAAGCGGGGGAGTGAGCCGGGAATGATGTCGTTTTCGCCGCGAGTGCCGACCCGAACAAAATGTCGGAGGGGCTAGAGGACTAGAACGTCGTAACGATTTTGGAGATAGGAGGTGCGAGCAAGAAAACGATATTGTTCTCGGCTCACGATCAAACTGAAATTTTCTATGAGCAACCTCTACCGCAGCATGTCGCCACGTCATTCCGCACCGTCGTCGTCACGTTTTGGTGGCGTCATGAAAGTCGTCGTACTCCTCGCGCTTGCAATCGGTGTGTTCATGTTTGCGGTGCGCTGGTTCCGTGGTGATGAAGCAGTGAGCGATGAGACGTTAGCGATGAGCGATGAGGCATTAGGGCAGGAAGATTCCTCGCAGCTCACCGCTCAAAGCTCGCAGCTTCTTCTCACTCCCGTCGACGGTGAAACGGGCAGTGCAACGGCAACGCGCAGTCACGAGTATGGCGCATACACGTTGTCGATTGTTGCGACGCTTCCCGTAGTAGACATGGCAACGACCGCGTATGAAGCGTGGTATGTGACGCCGGGCATTACCGACTTCTTCTCTCTTGGCGAACTGTATGCGCGAGAGGACGGTGCGTGGGGGCTGGTGTGGAGCCAAACCGACGCGTTGGTGCGGTATGACATTGCCGACTTCAGTCGCGTGATCATCATCCGCGAACCGCGTGACGGGAATGCAGCGCCGAGTGCGGACCACGTGGTGGATGGGACGTTTAGTAGCGAGTAACGAGTAGCAGGGTAACGAGTACAAAAAACTATGCCGAACCTCAGAATTGAAGATGCGATCGTTTGGCAGAAATCGAGAGTATTCACTCGGCTTATTTATGCGCAGTTCGGTAAAAGTAAAGATTTTGGATTCAGAGACCAGATATTGCGTGCCGCACTTTCGGTCATGAATAATCTTGCAGAGGGCATTGAAAGTGGTACAAGTAAGGAGCTGAAGAGATATTTCAGCATCGCGAAGGGGTCATGTGGCGAGGTGCGTTCGATGCTCTATGCCGCGTATGACATTCGTTATATCTCTCACAAGGACTTTTTGAAGCTACAAGAACACGCACAGGAGATTGCAAAAATTATTGCAAGCTTCCGAAAGAACATCCGTTAGTCTCCACTCGATACTCGTCTACTCGTTACTCGCTACTCTATGCACATCGCAATCTTCGGAACAGGATACGTTGGCCTTGTGACAGGGGCGGATTTTGCGTGTAGAGGAGTAGGTGTAACGTGTGTCGACATCGACGTCGCGCGAATTGCGAATTTACAAAAAGGCGTGATGCCGTTTTTTGAGGCAGGGTTGCCCGAGTTGGTTGCGCGCGGCGTCGCAGCAGGACATCTCGCGTTCACGACCGACGGTGCAGTGGCGATGGCTGACGCCGACGTTG
This sequence comes from Patescibacteria group bacterium, assembly GCA_038061135.1. Taxonomy (GTDB): domain Bacteria; phylum Patescibacteriota; class Patescibacteriia; order UBA9934; family UBA9934; genus UBA11707. Next base: position 14,606 of record JBBTZZ010000067.1, on the reverse strand, counting down.
TGTTTTGCGCAGTAGGAACACCAACGAGCGACGATGGTCGTGCAGACTTGTCCGCGGTGTTTAGCGTCGCTGATCTTTTTGCACAGCACGCGAAGGACGGCGCGGTGCTCGTGAACAAATCGACCGTTCCCGTTGGTACCGCAGATGCATGTCGATTGCGTATCGAAAACGCCTCCCACCACCCCCAACCCCTCCTCCGGCAGGAGGGGAGTCGCTCGGTGACTATTGTCCCCGTCGCGCCCGATGGTTCCATCGACGTTGCCGCAGTCATCGCCGCAATCCGCCCCGACACCGCGCTTGTGTCCGTCATGTACGCAAATAACGAGATTGGGACTATTGCGCCAGTTGCCGAAATTGGCAAAGCTATCGAGAAATTGCGTCGCACCACAAAGTCGGCGTACCCCGTCTTTCATACTGACGCCGCACAAGCCGCGCAATACCTCGACGTTGACGTCACACGTTTGCACGTCGACCTCATGAGCCTCTCGGGGCAAAAAATGTACGGGCCAAAAGCGACTGGTGCGCTGTTCGTGAAACGTGGCACGCCCATTGCGTCGATTTTGTTTGGTGGTGGGCAAGAGCATGGTTTGCGCCCCGGAACTGAGAACGTTGCGGGCATTGTCGGTTTTGCAAAGGCGCTTTCGATTGCGGTCGACGATTGCGATGACGAAACCATGCGCATGGTTGCACTCCGCGAGTATTTCATTGACGAACTCCTTGCTATTCCCGGCACACGCCTGAACGGCAACCGTGTTGATCGCTTACCGAACAACGTGAACGTATCATTCAAGGGTGTCGACGGCGAAGCGCTCGTGATGTACCTTGATGAGCGTGGCATTGCCGCGTCGACCGCGTCATCCTGCACCGGCCCGCAATCCATGAGCCACGTGCTCAAGGCGCTCGGTATGAGCGACGCTGAAGTGATCGGTAGCGTCCGTTTTACCCTCGGTCGACAGACAAAAAAACGCGACATTACATGCACTGTCACGACTATCAAAAAAATCCTTTCTCTTCTCGCTTAATATGAAACTCCGTATCGTCGTAGACCCTGACCTGTGTATTGGCGCGGCAAGCTGCGTCACCATTGCGCCCGACACGTTTCAGCTGAACGCAGAAAACAAGGCCGACGTGCTCGACCACGGCGTTGCTGCGGGCGGCCCGGCGTACGAGCGCATTATTGAGGCGACGGAGGAGGAGAAGGAGACGATCATCATGGGTGCACAGTCGTGCCCGACGTTGGCGATTACGATTTTTGACGAATCCGGAGCGCAACTTTATCCGGAAGTGTAGTATGCAAAAACGCTACGTCATCGTTGGTGGCGGCATTGCGGGGACGACCGCGGCCGAGGAGCTCCGCAAACGCGATGACGCGGCAGAGATTACGATTGTGGAGGCAGAAGCGCACATCTGCTACAGTCGCGTGCTGTTGCCGCATTATGTGAAGGGCGTCGTGCCGCGCGAGAAGGTGTTTATCAAAAAGCCCGAGTGGTACGGCACGCATCGCATCGAGTTGTTGACGTCGACACGCGTGACGGCAATCGACACCAAAAACCGTCATGTAGCAATCGACGACGGCCGTGAGTTGCCGTATGACGCGCTTTTGCTTGCGACAGGCGGTGAAGTTAATCTTGCGGACGACGACAAGCGTGGTGTGTCATATTTGCACAGCTTGGACGACGCCGACCACCTCCTCGCACTCATGGGCGAAGTACGAACGCTGCCCATGCCCGACCAACGTGCGGTCGTTGTCGGTGGCGGGTTTATTAGCCTTGAGTACATCAACATTTTTGCACATTACGGTTTACCGACGACGGTCGTCATGCGCGGTGCAGGGTTTTGGTCGCGTGCCTTGTCGCCGCACGCGCAGCAACTCCTCGCCAATCACGCAGAGAAGAACAACGTCACGCTCATCGTCAACGAACCGAACGTCTCGTTTGAAGGTGAGAAAGAGGTGACGGCAGTAGTAACAGGAAGCGGCGCACGCATTCCGGCGCGCATTGTCGGCGTTGGCGTCGGTATTCACACGGACACGTCGGTGCTGACTGCCGCGGGCATTGCGGTTGGCGACGGCATTCTTGCGTCGTCCACGCTCGAAACAAGCGCAGTGGGTGTGTATACTGCGGGAGACGTTGTGGAATTCGACCACCCCGTGTACGGCCGTCGGTTGCAAATAGGAAACTGGGCAAACGCGCAGGCACAGGGTAGGGCAGCGGCAAAGGCAATGACGGGCGACGCGGAGCCGTTTGCTATGGTAACGTCGTACGCGACGCAACTCCTTGGCATGCACGTGGTATTCATCGGCGATACGAGTCGAAGCCACGCGGATAATGTCGTTGCGCACGTTGCTACGGATACTGCGTCCGTCGACCTGTTTATGCGCAGCGGTGCGATTGTCGGCGCAATTCTGGTGGGTGACATTACGCTCCGTGGCGCAATAACAAAGGCGATTCAAGAAAAACGCGCGGTATGCTAGACAATCAAAAAACCTACACCAAACTTGACCCCGACGGCATTAGCTACGGCATTGAGCACCTCGCCGAGCAGGTTCGCATGGCGTGGCACGACACGCGTGGCATGAAACTTCCGGCCGGGTATCGAAACGTGAAGAACGTCGTTGTGGTCGGCATGGGTGGTTCCGCGCTTGGCCCCGAGGTATTGCTCCACGCATGGTGCAAGAAGTTTGCGGTGCCGGTGACGATTGTGCGCAGCTATACATTGCCGTCGTTTGTATCGCAAGGCACGCTCGTGGTGTTGTCGAGTTTTTCGGGAACGACGGAAGAAGTGCTCGCAGTTGCCGACGAAGCACGTCGACGCAAGCTAAAGGTTGTCGTCATGACGACAGGTGGGGCGCTCTTCAACGTCGCGACAGAAGCCGCATGGCCGACATATTGCTACACTCCGGGCGATTTGGCGCGTGAACCACGCTTTGCGCTTGGATATACCATGATCGGTCTTCTCGGAATTTTACAAGCGGCGGGGCTTACAAAGGTGACCGACGGCGACGTGCGACGCATTCGTAGTGCAATGGGTGACGTGCTCGACACGAGCGCGGTCGACGTACCAGAAGCAGAAAACCCCGCAAAAACCGTCGCGCGCGCACTGCGAGACAAGCCCGTCATGGTGTTTGCTGCGAGCCATCTCGTCGGTAATGCACATGTGTTCCGCAACCAACTGAACGAAACTGCCAAGCAATTTGCGACGTATCACGCACTGCCAGAAGCGAATCACCACTTTTTGGAAGGGCTGCTGTTTCCCAAGGGATACGCAAAAACGACCACGGCCGTCATGCTCCGCTCCGCGCTCTACAATGACCGCGTGCAAAAACGGTTCGACGTCACTGCGGACATGCTCGAGAAGGCGGGCGTGCAAGTGGTCGACTACTTGGCAAGCGGCAAAGACGCGCTTGAAGAATGCGGCGAGGTACTGCAGTTTAGCAGTTTTGTGTCCTATTACCTCGGCTTACTCAATGGCGTGAATGTGTCGACGATGCCTGCAGTCGAGGAGTTTAAGAAGCAGCTCGCATAACAATAGTCCCGATCTCCCCGAGATCGGGACTTGTGTTTGCGCAGTCGGCGTAGTGTGTTACGCTCGTGGCGGAGGCAACCATGCCAAAAAATGATGAGATCGACCAGCTTCTCGCGCCGTGGTCACCGGCTGAAAGGCCGCCTGCGGATGCGGAGGGTCGACGGGAGTGGCTGAACCAGCGCATCTTCACGCCCCGGGTTGATGACGGATACGCCCGTCTTCGTCGACGTCCGTCCCACGGCAGCGCTCGCGGCACCCCCTACGTGCCACCCGCGCCGTTACTCCCCATCGACGACGAGTGACTTCTCTCGCGGAGCTGTAACGGCTCCGTTTGTGTTTGACCGTACACGTCGTATTCGGTACTCTCCTGTGCGGAGCGTGAACATGAACAATCCCTTCTTTCGCATCCCCGACTGGCGCATGCAGCTCGCAATTCCGCCCACCGAACTCTTCGTCGATGGTCCTGCAATCCCTTTCCGCATGAAGCTCGCGCCGCCTCCAGCGGCGATCACCACCGCACGAGCGATGACGCCATCGACGAGCATGCTCTGGATCCCTAGCCGCATTGCGCGCCCGGGAGATGTCGTCGCCGAAAATGGTGTCGTCGTATCGAATGACGAGGATGCATGGGTGTTCTTCTGTGACGATGTGCCTGGTGCACCCTTCAGTCACAGGTGTCGCTACTTCCTCATCGGCGACGGTGAAGACATCATGCGTGTCGTGGATGCCAATGCTCCGCCACGCGAAGGTGACGGTGATGTAGGGTACATCGAGGATCGGCCGAGCCGTCGCATTCTCTTCATCTGACCCTTCTCGCGGAGCTGTAACGGCTCCGTTTGTGTTTGCGCCATCGGCGCGTTGTGTTAGGATAACGTGCAGGAACAGGAGTACCCCATGATGCGTGGATTCACCGAAGCTACACGAATCTTCCAGGCCGTACGGAGGCTTTCAATTCTCGTCGACCGCAAAACCGCTGCGGAGTGCGACGAGTCGGTTCGCGTGGCACTGCGTCGCGGCAAGCAATCCGTGCGGAGTGCCCTCGCTGCCAAAGGCCTTCTCGCAGAAAAGTAGCGCAACCGTGCCCTGCCCCGTGAGACGTCCGACGTCTTCTACGAGGACCGTCGTAGAGCCCGCCCCGCGGGCTTTTGTGTTTACAAACACAAGCCCCCGTGCATGACGGGGGCTGAAGACGTAGTAATTACTCCCCTATGATGGGCGTGAAGTTCGGCCAGCGCTCGGAGATTTCCGGAGCAAGAGACCCAATCTGCGCGTTTCGGAGCGTGAGGTCGTCACCTTCCATGCAGAGGATCGCGCCGTCCCTGATGTATGCACCGTCATCGTTGACCTCGACGTCGCGCCCAATGACGACGAGCGGCTTCGTTTGTCCTGGGCAGGACATTAGTGCCGCGTAGTCCTTGAGCGCGACATGGAACACGCGGTTGCCGGCCCAGTAGACACCATTCTTAGGTGTTGTATTGGAGACAACGTGTCGGTCGACGAGCCCGTTGGTCTTCGGTGCGTCGATTTGCATAAGGCCGTCTTTGCCCATGCAGAGCACTTCATCAACCCACGGGTTCACCACACGGTAGCCGACGGCGATGTCGCCCATCCTCGCGCTCGTGCAGTAGTAGTCGAGGTCGGTGTAGACGTGAAAGTTCGTATCCGACGGAGAAAATGCGCTCACCTGCGCACATCCAGTGACGAGGACGAGAAGTGAAACGATTCGAGACATACTTGCTCCACTGTGGAGTTTTGGCGAAACCTCGCCGGGGGTGTGTCGCAAATGGCTCGCGACAACGAAGAAGAATAGCAGAAACGAGAGGAAAAGTAAACACAGTCCCGATCTCGCCGAGATCGGGACGTGAAATGGTGCTATACTGCTTACCAGGATTGCCGCGCCCGTCGGACGGCCTCGCAATGACGTCAATATTTTATGAAAATTCGCAAAGCAATTATTCCCGTCGCGGGGATGGGTACGCGGTTTTTGCCCGCGACGAAAGCGCAACCAAAGGAGATGCTGCCCGTCGTCGACAAACCCGTCATTCAATACATTGTAGAGGAAGCCGTTGCCGCCGGAATTGAGGAGATTATCTTCGTCACCGCCATGGGCAAGCGCGCGCTCGAGGACCATTTTGACCGCAACTTTGAGCTGGAGTATCGCTTGGAGCAAAAGGGAAAAATGAAGGAGCTTGAGCTTATTCAAAAGGTGGGCAAGCTCGCAAAGTTCGCATTCGTGCGCCAAAACTCGCCGAAGGGTGACGGTCATGCCGTGTTGTGTGCCGCGCCGTTTATTGGCGCAGACGAACCGGTTGCCGTGTTGTTTGGCGACGATATTATTACGCACAAAATCCCCGCCATTGGCCAGCTCATGAAAGTGTACGAGAAATACGGTGACCCGGTGTGCGCGGTGCAAGAAGTGCCACACAACGACGTGTCACGGTACGGTGTGATTGGCGGAATTGAAACAGGCAAGAACACGTGGGAGATTAAAAAGTTTGTTGAGAAGCCAAAGGTTGAGGACGCACCGTCCAACTTGGCAGTCGTCGGCCGATACATCATTACGCCAGAAATTCTCCGCATTCTCGCAACACAAGAACCTGGCAAGGACGGCGAGACGCGGCTGGCGGATGCGTTTGGCACACACCTTGCAAACGGCAAAACCATGTATGGCTGCAAGTTCGACGGTAGACGCTACGATTGTGGCAACAAGCTGCAGTTTATCATTGCGCAAATTGAACTCGGTCTTGCGCACCCCGAAGTCAAAGACGACTTGGCCGCGTACCTGAAAACTCTCGAATAACCCTTACGTATGTCTTTTTCTCGCATTATTTCCGCATTCGTTCTCGGTTCCGTACTCATCACAACGGGAATTGGTTGCGGTAGTAGCGAGTCGGCGAGCAGTTTGGAAGACGTCACACTCAAATTTTGGAGTGTGTTTGACAACGAGAGTGCGTATCGCGACATTATCTCCAGCTACACCACATTGCACCCCAACGTGAAGGTGGAATACAAGAAATTGCGGGCCGACGAGTACAGCGACGAACTTGTCCGTGCACTTGCGGAGGGCGAGGGCCCCGACGTGTTTGCGGTGCACAACGACACCATTGAGGAGTACAAGAACCTCATGGTCCCCATGCCGACATCGACAAAAATTACGTACCTTGAAACCCAAGGCACGCTCCGTAAAGCAACCGTCGTCGTGGAGCGCGAGACGCCCACCATGAGTCAGAAGACGCTCAAGAGCAGTTTTGTCGACGCAGTTGCGGAAGACGTTATTCGCGACTATCAGCCCGACCCAAAGGTTGAGGCGACAGAACGTGTCTTTGGGCTCCCCATGTCCGTCGATACACTCGGGCTTTTCTCCAACAAGGACTTGCTGAATGCTGCAGGGATTGCCGCAGCGCCCACCACGTGGGAGGAGCTGCAGGACGACGTCATAAAGCTTACGCAAACCGACAGCGCGGGCAACATTACGCAGTCAGGGGCAGCAATCGGCACCAGTGACAATGTGGAGCGTGCGCCGGATATTTTGGCAGCACTCATGATGCAAAACGGTACCAACATGACGGACGAACGCGGCCGTGTAGCGTTTCACACTATTCCCGACGGTACGCCCGACAACGTGTTCCCGGGGTTAGACGCGGTAAACTTTTACACCGACTTCGCAAACCCGACCAAAGAGGTGTACACCTGGAACAACGACTTTGCCGACTCGTTTGAAGCGTTTGCAAACGGCGAAACCGCGTTCTTCTTTGGCTACAGCTACCACGTGCCGCTTTTCCGCACCGCATCGCCCAAACTGAACTTTGCAACGTCCAAGCTGCCACAAATTAGCGGTGGCCGCGAGGTGAACTACGCCAACTACTGGGTGAACAGCGTGTCCAAAGACACGGAGAACGTTGACTGGGCATGGGACTTTGTTGCGTTCATGGCCGATGCCGACAACGTCACGCCGTATCTCGACGAAACAAAAAAACCACCCGCACTCCGCAGTCTTATTAACGGCACACTTGCGGACGAAGACGTGGGCACGTTCGCAGAACAGCTCCTGACGGCAAAAAGCTGGTACCATGGCAACGACGTCGCTGCCATGGAACAAGCAATGAACGACTTTATTGACGCCGTACTCGCCGGACCGGAGGACATAGAGAGCACCATTGAACAAGCGGCACGTGTTGTTGCGCAGACGTACGAGTAGAGTGAAAAGGAAAAAGTGAAAAGCGGCTCGTAGGAGCTGCTTTTCTTTTTGTGATATACTTATCCTGGTTATGTCTTTGTTTCGCAACCTCTTTGCGTCCGCAATGTTCGGCGTCATGCTGACCACAGGTATTTTTGCTACGGCACCGGCTGTCCAAGCAAAAACCATTTCGGAGCAGTACGACAGTATTCGCAGCGAAGGGCTTATTTTTGCCAATTTGTGTGACGGCACGTTCCATACGGGCGACACTACGGCAGCAGGCGGTACGTGTGCCTGCCGCGACCAAGGCAAGTGCTCGCTTGAGCAGGTTCTGCAAATGTTCGTGAACGTCAGCTACCTCGTACTCGCACTTTCGGGAAGTGCAGCGCTCATTGCGTTTGTGTACGGTGGGTTTGAGTGGATCTTGTCTGCGGGCTACTCCGAGCGTGTTGACCGTGGCAAAAAGGCAATCGTTGGCGCAGCAGTCGGCCTTGTCATCGTATTTGGCGCGTACGTGTTTATCAACCTCGTTATCTCTATCCTCAAGTTTGGCGAACCTGCCGCGAGTACGATTGAACGTACAATCGGTGACGGCGCAGAAACAATCATAAAATCGGAATAAGGTATATGAAAAAGCTTTTCGTTATTCTGGCAACAATCGCATTTTTTGCACTTCCCGCACTCGTTCCGCACATTGTGCATGCTTCAGGGTCGACCACAGTAACGCTCTACAACCCACTTGGTAGCAGCGACGAAGACTCCGACATCCGCATTATTCTTGGCCGCGTCATCAAGGGGTTCTTGTCGATTATTGGAAGCATCGCGCTCCTGATGTTTGTGTACGGCGGCACACTGTGGCTCACAAGCGCCGGTAACCCCGAGTTCATTAAGAAGGGCAAAGACATTATTGTCTGGTCAATTCTCGGCCTTGGTGTCATCTTCTCTGCATACGCAATTACGAACGCACTCTTGAACGCACTCACCACAGGAAGCGCCACGGGTTAGGTACTTGTGTTATACTTCTCTCATCCATTCACTTTATTTATCTTACTATGACACAGACCTTTACGCGGTTCATTGTGGCAGCAGGACTTTCTGCGCTCCTCGCGCTTCCGTTTGCAGGTGCGGCAATGTTGTCGCCCACAAACGTGCATGCACAGCAGTTGGAAACAGAAGACTTTTTGGATAGCGACTTTGGTGACACCGCAGGGTTGGGCCAGGCCGACCTCAAGCAAACCATCGGTCAGCTTATCCGTGTGCTCCTTGGCTTCCTTGGTGTCATTGCAGTCGTCGTCATTTTGCTCGGTGGATTCAAGTGGATGACTGCAGGCGGCAACGACGAAAAGGTGACGGAAGCAAAACAGCTTATCATCGCTGGCATTATTGGTCTTGCAATCATCTTGTCTGCATTCGCCATCGCCACATTCGTCATCAGCAGCATCGTCAGTGCGACACAAGACTGACGCTTCTGCGTCATCCCGAGCGTCAACAGCGAGGGATCTACGGTTCTCTCATGACGGTCGCTCCCCACAAAGTGTGAGGAGCCTCCGCTATGCGAAAACTCCTTACCACAGGGCTACTCTCTCTCTTCCTTTTTGTACCATACGCCGTGGGTGCAATAACGGTCAGCGATACAGGACTAAAGGGCACAGCAGACGTTGCAAATTACGACACGACTACCGCAGGTGGCAACATCGCGACGTTCATCGGTACGTATATTATTCAACCCGTTCTCGGTATTGTCGGCCTTATCTTTTTGGTGCTCACACTCTATGCAGGAGTGTTGTGGATGACGTCATCGGGCAATGCGGACATGGTAAAGAAGGCAAAGGAGATCCTCGTCAACTCCGTTATTGGACTTGTTATTGTTGCCGCTGCGTACGCCATTACCGCCGCAGTCTTTAACGCGCTGTCGTCGGGGAGTATTTCGGGCTAATTAGTTTTATGCGAATTCGTGACATAGCAATCGCATCAGCATTTCTCATTGCACTACCTGTGCACGCACTCGCGCTTAATTACGACAGCGCAGATACTGCGGCAATTGCATCGAAGGACACTGCTTTCATGACTGCCGACGCAACAGGCTTCATCGGTACGATGATTGCGGCGCTTCTTGGGCTGCTTGGTGTCATATTCCTCATCCTCACCATTTACGCGGGGCTCCTGTGGATGACGGCCGGTGGCAATGCCGACAACGTCAAAAAAGCAAAAGCAATCCTGCTCAATTCCGTTGTTGGCTTGGTCATCGTGTTATCCTCTTATGCTATTGCGTCAACCGTGATACGCTATGTGGGTAGTAACGCTAACTAAATAATTTTTTTATGAAGCTCAAGCACGTTCTTCTGACGGCCGCCATGATGGCGCTCCCGTTCGCGCCACTTGCACTCAACAGCGCACACGCAGCACTCGGTGACCAGCTCGACGACGTCAACACCGCTGCCGGTCTTGGTGGCAGCTCCGACAGTTTGACGACGACCATTGGGTCGCTCATTGCAGTGTTGCTCGGTTTCTTGGGAGTCATTTTCCTCATTCTCATCATCTACGCCGGTCTTCTTTGGATGACCGCCGCAGGCAACGAAGACAACGTAAAGAAAGCAAAGAGCATCTTGCTCAACTCCGTAATCGGGTTGGTCATTCTCCTCTCCGCCTACGCCATCTCATCGTTCGTCATCGACCAGTTGGGTACTGCGACAGGAACGAGCTAACAAAGAGATCAAGAGAGATTACGAGAGATGGAGAGATGGGCTGCGGCTCATCTCTCCATTTTTTTTCATAAACAAATGCGCGGCCAGTCACGTTCACCCCGAGACGATTGGGGGGATACGTTGACTGGCCGCGACTTTAGCGACGGTTGGACTTGGCGAGCTCGTTCGGGCTGCAATCAGCTCCGAACTGAATGAGCTTGTTCCGTCCCGCAGTGACGTTGGTCTGGACGCTGCACACACCGGCCCGCCTGTGGTCGCCGATGTCGACCGTCTTGTCGTCATCGAACACGTTGACCCACTTGCCGTTCACCGGCATGCCGATGCGTTCCGACCACGACCCGCTGTAGGCCACGGCCGATACGTTCACGACGCTCGCCGGAAGGTACGTCCACCCGACGCTCGGGAACGCACTCCCTTTGGGGGCGAGTACGGGGATGATCTCCAGGTTTTCTTGCGTGGACCGGGGGTTGAGGATGACCTGCATCGTCGCCAGTCCGTCCTGTACGGACATCTCGCCCGGGCTGCAGAAGCCTGCAATGCTCGGCGCGACGGCGTACTCACGCCGGTCGTTTTCGATGCGAACGCACATCGGGTCGGTCGCGCAGTCCTTTGGCTCTGCGAGATGGATGACACACGGCATCTTTGCCGCGTCATCACTGGTTGCGAGGAAGTCGCCTGCGAGGGCGACGGTGATGATGAGGGGAAGGAACATGGACTCTCCTGGCGTTTTGCCGGGACGCATCAGCCGTAGCGAAGCGTCTCGACGGGTTGAGGGGAGGCTGGCCAGGCCTCGGGGTGCGGCCAACGGGGAGATTAGCTCCCGCTGACTGCGGCCGCGGCAGCTTTCGCCGCCTCCACGCGCGCCTTGCGTTCTGCCTCGGCTTTCGCCTTGGCCGCCGCTGCATCCGCCTGGATCTCGTCCTCAGACTTCTTGCTCTTCGGCGGTGTGCTCTTCGCGCTGCCACCACCGCTCACCGTACCGAGGCTGTTCTGCCCCTGCAGGAACCCAAGGTTCTGCACGGTGACCAGGTCGACACTCGAAACGCTCCCGTAGCCGCCGAGCCGCGGGCCGTACCCGAACGCCCCGTTGGGCAGTTCGTGCGCCATGGCGGCGTCGGCCGTGACTGCAACGGCCCGGCGGCCGTCAAACGACACGCTCTTGCCATCCGCCACCGCGATAGTGCCGATGACGGCCGCCGCCTCGTCCTGCGCCGCGGTGCTAACCGCGACGGTGAGAAGCTCGGTGCAGCGCTCGGCATGGGCGTCGGCTTGCGCCTTCGACTCCATGACGAGGCGCGCGGCGTGACCCTTAAAGGGCCACGGAACGCTGGCCGTGTTCACGACGAGGCTCGGAGCCTCGGCGCGTGCACACGGCATGTCGGCCGGCGAGAAATCGCCGGCGTTGGCCACGGTGGCCAGGATTCCGAACAGAAGCATTTTGGCTTCCTCCTTAGGTGTTTTGAGGTGTTTGTCACAGCATTTGGTGGGTTTTTCCGCCAAACCTGTAACCAAAGACTATAGCACAAAACAGCCATTTTGTCAACGCAAAGCCACACTTCGTCAAACAAACCTCGCCTGCGTAAAATATTGACGAAATCGCCATTTTGTGCTACTTTTCCCTGTCTGCCGAATACACAAATTCGGTGGCAAAACCGTATCTTCACAACCGCACCTCGTGGAAACGAGTCGTGCGTTCACCTCTTCAAAGAAATCAACAAAACTCACACCCAAGGAGGCCAAAATGGCCAGTGAACATGACATCGCCACGCGCGCAATCAAGGATAGCGTTGCTACGGCTGTTCGTAGCCTGCCCAGGAGGGCGGCCGCGATCGTTCGGCGGCAAGCGATCGGGGCGCTGCTCGGCAACATTCTGCCGCGGTTTTACCCGGCGGATCGCGTGCTCACGCCGAAAAATCTGGTCGACGTGCTCATCGCGATCTACCTGTCCATTCCGAGTGAATGGCGGTTCCTCGCGCATGAAGTGGTAGAGGAGAGCGTCGACGCATGGCTCCCAGACGGGAATAAGCTCAAGACTGCGTTGAAAGACGCGGTCAGTGTCACGCACTTCGCTTCCGAATCGTTCCTTTCCCGGAACGACCTCACGGACGAGAAGATCCGCGCGCACCTCGGGCCAACGCTTGAGGAGCGCTTCAACAACCCAACCCCCGGAGGCCCCGTGGCCGATCCAGTTCCGACTCCCGCTCCGCCGCCGAGCTACCTCGACGTGCGTGGCAAGATGAGTGCGAACACCGGACTGGTGTTCGACCGCCTTCTCCGTCTTGCGCGGGAAGGTGTCCGCACGGACACAAACCCCGAGATCGAGGGAGAAGCACGTATGCTTCGCACCGCGATCATTGAGGAAGTCGCGAGGACGAACCCCGACAACGTCAACGCCATCGTCGCCTCTTGGGGCGATGCGCGGATCGCGTTCCTCACGAGCACCACCACGGCCGACACCGTGTTCCTCCAGAGCCCGGAGGTGTCCGGACTGGTCGCGATCCTCATGGGTCTCTACGACGTCCGTCATCCGCCGGTGGTCAACGCTCGCGTCGGCGATGCCGTCGACAACATCGACACGATGCTCGGCAACATCGGCATCCCGCCGGAGTGGCGTAAGCGGCTCCGGAGCATGCTCAAGCTCGAGAACGCTGAGTCCGGCGTGGACGCCCTCAAGAACATCGTCTACCCGGCGGTGCTCAACGTGATTCGCGGCGTGTACTCGACGATCACCATCCCACTCGGGCTCACGCTCGTCGGGATTGGCATGGCGTCGGCGGTGTACGGGGCGATGACCGGTGAGTACGCGATCGACCGTGAAACGCTCACGTTCGCGGACTTTCTCCTGTTTCGTGCAGGCGGTGCGGTCGTCAACCACCTCGTGGTGATTGGCGTCGGACTGCTCTACGCGGGAACGGGGTGGTACGTGGCGCGGCGGTTCGAGGCCAGGCCTGTGGCGGCACCGGACACGACGGTCGCACCGACGCCGCCGAATGAGGCGGACTTCGAGCCGAAGGCGCCATGGTTCGTAGAGAAGAGCCCCGATGAGACCGTCACTGCGTACGAAGCGCGGATGGCAACTCTCGAGGCGGCAGCGGACACCGTAGTGGTGGATGGGTTCTACGATCTGGTAGAAGCTCGCATGGAACAGCTTGCCGCAGCACGGGTACGTCACGCCGAAGAGTTGGTAGTGTTCGAACGCAACCGTACAACCGCACGGAAGACGTTCGAGGATGCTGACGACAAATGGCGTGAGCGGTTCCGCATGAGCTTGCTCGAGCGGGTCGCGATGATCGCGTGGATGCTGTCCATCGGAACGTCGCTCGGGCTCGTCCTTGGCGTCATCGCGATGGTGTGGCAGTTCCAGTGGGTCACCGTGCTCATGGTGCTCGCCATGCTCTTCCTCGTCGGGCTGGTCGTGTATTGGTCCATCGACGATGCGCTGAGCGCCTGGTTGAAAAAGGAGGCCGAGCACGCCATCACGCGCGGTCATAAGTTCACCACGACGCTGTTCATCGCCGTCATTGGTGGGGTCATCATGTACGTGCCTGGCATCTTTACGGTGCCGCCGCTCGGTGCGCGCGTCGGGAGCTTCTTCGTCATCATCCTCGTGGTGCTGGCGGCGATCTTTCCGAGCCGCGTACTGGCGGGTGAGCAGTCGCATGACCATGACGCCGGTGTCACCATCGGCAAGGCGCGGCGCATCATGGCTGGCACGCTCCCGTTCTGGGTCGCGGGCATTGCTCTGGGCGTTGGACTCATTGCGCTGACCGGTTTCGCTTGGCACTACAACGCCAAGTGGGACAAGGAGTGCTATGGGTACGAGAACACGCCAGAGTGTTCCGCGCTCGCGAGCGGCGGTCTGCACACCTACGTGGACAGCCACGAACGGTGGACGGCCATGCGGAACCGGTCGGCGACTGCGCTTGAAAAGGCGCACAAGCTGCCCGGCGAAGCGTGTGCCGTTGCGACCCGCAAGGTCGACGTCATGGCCCGTGCGTACTCCGAGTCTCTCAACGGCAACGTTGTGGACACGAACGCGGCGGACATGTGCGAAGATCTGGAACGTAATCGCGAGGAATGGAGCGATCCTGCCCTCAAGAGCGTGGTCGCAGCCTGCGCCAAGCAGAAAGCTGCGTGCGCGGCAAAGCCCATGGCGGTGAGCAAGCGTTGAGGGGGTGAAGACTGAAAGGCGGTGACGG
>JBBTZZ010000066.1:0-6747 GCA_038061135.1 Patescibacteria group bacterium | reverse complement strand
ACCGGCATTCGCACGATCGGTCATGCGTGAACCCTCGACCCGTTTGCGACGGGACTTTTGATTGTCGCCGTAGAACGCGACGCAACAAAACACATTGCGGAGTTCGTCGGCATGGACAAAGAGTACGTTGCCGACATTGTCATCGGGCAAACCACGGACACGCTCGACCCAGAGGGCGACGTCACCAATGGACCGCCGGTGACGACGACGAATGATGAACTACGAACTGCAATGGGAACGCTCACCGGAGCAATCGAACAAATCCCACCCATGTATTCCGCAATAAAAATCGGCGGCAAAAAACTCTACGACCTCGCCCGCGAAGGCAAAGACGTGGAACGTCCTCCCCGCGCCGTCACCATTCACGAATTCTCCCTCATCTCTCATGATCTCTCTTCATCTCTCATAATCCCTTCCCCCTTCACAATCCAAACAAAAATCGTCTGCTCCTCCGGCACCTACATTCGCGCCCTTGCCCGTGACCTCGGCCTGGCACTCGGAACCGTCGGCTACGTCACTGCGCTCCGTCGCACCAAAATCGGCAGCTATTCCGTCGACAACGCCGTAAAACTCGTCGACCTCACTGCCCAAAACTGGATTGACGCAGCGCGTAGCGACATGGTACCGTCAAACACGTAAGTCTTGACGCATGTCGTTACGGAAGCGGGTGTTATGGTGCTGATTTCGTTGTCTTTTACCACGCACGGTCGCACGTCGACCAACCCTGCCCACGCCTAATCCGCGTGGAAATTTTCGTTTCGACGGCCTTTTACACATATGAACATTCTCGTCACGGTTTTTGCCGTGGTACTTGGGCTCGCAATTGGCGTCGCCGTTGGCTATGCCGCACGTCGCGTGCTGTCGCAAAGCAAAATAAACACCGCGGAACTGCGCGCGGAGAAAATTCTCCAAGACGCAAAAGTAAAGGAGCAGGAATTGCTGTTGCAGGCAAAAGAAAAGTCGCTCGCAATGCAAGAGGAGAATAAGCGCGACTTGGAACGCGAACGTATCGACGTAAAAGACGCACAGAACCGTATCACCGAACGCGAACGGAGCATGGATAAAACCTTGCTCGACGTTGAGAACCGTCGAGCAAAGATTGACCACGACCAAGCGGAGGTGGAACAGAACCGCGCGTACGTCGCAGAACTCGCCGTTGCTGCGGAGGCGAAACTCGAGAGCGTTGCCGGTCTCACAAAAGACGCCGCAGTGCAGGTACTCATGGATCGCGTAGAGGCAGACAGCAAAGACGCAACCATGTCGCGACTGCGCAAGCTGGACGACATGGGCGACGAGGAAATTGAGGCAAAAGCGCGCAAAATCCTGTCGCTCGCCATTCAGCGCTTTGCGTCGAGCCACGTCGTTGATGCGACAGTTTCCTACGTGCAACTCACGAGTGACGACATGAAAGGGCGCATTATCGGCAAAGAAGGTCGCAATATTAAGGCGCTCGAACATTTGACCGGCTGCGAGTTTATTATTGACGACACGCCAGAAAGCATCACCATCAGCGGGTTCTCCCCCGTGCGTCGCCTAGTGGCCAAGCACGCGCTCGAGATGCTTCTTAAAGACGGACGCATTCAGCCGGCAAAGATTGAAGACGCGGTGAACGAGGCAAAGAAGGACTTGGCAAAAGAAATGCGCAAGGCTGGTGAAGACGCACTCTACGAGCTCGGTATTCCCGTGTCGTCCATTGACCCAAAGTTGGTCGCCATTCTCGGTCGCTTGAAGTTCCGCACCAGCTACGGTCAGAACGTGCTGCAGCACTGTATTGAGGTGGCGCGCATTTCCGGCATGATTGCAGAAGAACTCGGCATGGATGCGTTCGCGTGCAAAAAAGGCGGGCTGTTCCACGATATTGGCAAGGCCGTTGACCACGACATGCAAGGCGCGCACCCGCAGATTGGCTACAACATCATGAAGAAGTTTGGGTTCCCGGAAGAGATGTGCTATCAGTCGATTGCCCACCACGAGGACCGACCACGGACGATTGAGGGAACCATCGTAAAAGCTGCCGACGCGATTTCTGGTGCACGTCCAGGCGCACGCCGCAACAGCGTTGAGGAATACATCCGACGCCTTGAGGGGTTGGAGACGGCCGCAATGAGCTTTGAAGGCGTAGAAAAGGCGTACGCCATTCAAGCAGGTCGCGAGGTCCGCGTATTTGTGGAGCCGTCAAAAATTGACGACTACGCCGCAACGCAGCTGGCAAAAGACGTTGCAAAGAAGATTGAAAGCGAACTCCAATACCCCGGCGAAGTGCGCGTCACAATCATCCGCGAAACTCGCGTGATTGAGTATGCCCGGTAGGGGCGTATTGCATACGCCCTTGCCAAGATTCCGATTCTTGGCTAACATTCGCCCCATCGACTTCACATTTGCATTATGAACAAAGCAGAACTTGCTTTGCGGATCTCGGAAAAGCTCCAGATCCCAAAGAAAACCGCAGAGGATTTTGTAGAGCAGTTCGAGGAGATGGTGACGCAGGCACTCGTCGACGGAAACGAGGTAACCATCGCAGGGTTCGGCACATTCTCGTCCAAAGTGCGTAGCGCGCGCATGGGCGTGAACCCACAAAAGCCGTCGGAAAAGATGCAAATCCCGGCCGTTCGCGTCCCCAAGTTCAAAGCAGGCAAAGCACTCAAAGACGCACTCAAAAAGAAAATCGCGGCGTAGGGGCTACCCTCGTGGTCGCCCGCTCACTCGACGAGGCACCCGCCTCGTCTTGTGTTTTCCGCGTTTTTCTGCTAGTCTCACGCTCGGAGGCTCCATGGAAGAACAAGACCCCAAAGAACGCATTGCAGAGCTTGAGGGACGGATCCGACAACTAGAAAAGCGGCTCTCGATCGATCCAGACACCGGACTGCTCAACAAATTCGCCTGCCTCGCGTGGCTCCAAAGCCGAATCGATGGTGCACGATTCCCTCGACGCGACGCTATCAGGGCGATTACCTGCGTATTCGTTGACCTCAACAACATGGGCGCGATGAACGCATCCATCGGCCACTTCGCTGTCGACAACCTTCTCGTGCAGTTCGCGCGATTTCTCGAAAGTCAGGTGCACGACGAAGACGTTGTTGGTCGCATTCACGGTGACGAATTCGTCATGATGTTTCCCCGCACGAACGAAAAGGACGCGCGCGTCGTGATCGAGCGTATTGACGATGCACTTCGCTCTGCAACGTCCGTCGTGAAGTCCGACCGCACTGGCGAGGAAGTCTCCGTCCAGTTGCGCGCAAAATACGGCGCAGTCACCTGGCACCGCCGCAGCGTGACAACCGCAGACGAAGTCTTCCGCGCCATGAGCAATGCGCAAGCAGAGGCCAAGCAGCTCCGCGCGCTGAACCCCGACGCTGCCGCCATCGTCATCAAGCGTTTCAAGGCGTAAAACGCAAAGCCCGGTCCCTCGTGACCGGGCTCTCGTGTTTTTTTACCACCACTTTTTTACTGCGTCGATCACGTTCGCAATCGGCACGCGCGTCGCTTCGTCGCTTGTACGTGCTTTCCATTCAACTTCGTTCTCCGCAAGTGTCTTTTCCGACACCACGACACGGAGCGGCATACCGAGCAAATCCGCATCCGCAAACTTTGCCCCTGCAGACACGTCGCGGTCGTCCCACAGCACTTCGACGCCAGCTGCAGTAAGCGCGTCATACAGCTTCTTCGCCTCGTCCATCACCTTGCCGTCCGTCGACTTTCCAACAATGCTCACCAAATGCACCGCAAACGGCGCAACACTCTTGGGCCAAATAATGCCCTTGTCATCGTGCGATGTTTCGACAATTGCGCCCACCAACCGCGACGTACCAATACCGTAACAACCCATGAGCACACGCTGCTGTTCACCCTGTTCGTTGGTAAAGTTAAAGTTGAACGCGTCGCTATACTTCGTGCCGAGGTCGAAGATATTGCCGACTTCCACACCCTTCATCTGCGCCAACGTGCCGTTGCATTTTGGACACGCGTCGCCCACTTTCATGGTAGCAATCTCCGTGTTCTGACCGAACGAACAATCGGGACACGCAACAAGCACGTCCTCCCCCGCGTCGGTCAACGCCTGGAACTCGTGCGACACATTTTGCGTAAAAATCCCGCCACTTGCCTGCACCACCTTCACGTTCATGCCACAGCGCGTAAACGCGTTGACGTAGGCATCCAATGCGCGATTGTAGAACTCGGTGAGACTTTCCTGCGTTGTGTGAAAGCTATACATGTCCTTCATGCGGAACTCGCGGCCGCGCAGCACGCCGCTTTTTGCACGCAGCTCGTCACGAAACTTGGTGTTAATTTGGTACGTTGCAAACGGCAATTCCTTGTACGATGCAACAAACTTTTGCGCGAGCGGCGTCACCACTTCCTCGTGCGTGCAGCCAAGCGCATACTCTTTACCCGTCTGCGAATTGAGCTTGAACAAAATGTCGACACCCATCCAACGGTTCGTCGTTTCCCAATATTCTTTGGGCTGGAGCGACGGCATGAAAATTTCCTGTCCGCCAATAGCGTCCATTTCCTCGCGCACAATCTGCTCCACTTTGCGAAGCACGCGCAGGCCAAGCGGCAACCACGTGTACACACCGGCCATTTCTTGGTCGACAAAACCACCTTGCAAAAGAAACTTCGCGTTCACGGACTCCGCGTCAGCAGGAGCCGTTTTTGACGTCTTAGTAAAAAGTTGGGAGATACGCATACCGCCGTACTCTACCCCACACTCACCCAACTGCCAACAAAGTGTGCAATAACGAGTGCGGCGCCAATGCCCATAACGATGAGCGCGACGGTGAAGAGGCCCTTTGCGTCCTTGTCATCATTCATGAACGAGACAAAGATGAAACCCGCAAAACCCACAATGAGGAGAAACGGGACGCCGAACATGACGAGCCCGACAAGAAGGATGAGAGACATATTGACGACATAATAACACAGTGACCCCGGCCGGAGCCAGGGTCAGCACGAAAACGAGTTGATCAGTCGACGACGCTACTCGTCCTCAGCGTCGAGTCGCGCGAGAACGGCGCGGAAATGGCGGTAGTGCATGATGACATCGGACGACCCGATGTGGCCGCTCCTGCGCACCACACCCATGGGGAACTCGGCGTCCATGACATTCTTGAGCAGAACGTTCATCTCCTGCTCGAACGTCGGGCACGTCAGCCGGTTCTTCGGCGCATTCGCCTTCGTGTAACGATTATTGTTCCACAGGTCGTCGAACGCCTTGACCCGTGCTCCGGTCATGAGGAGATTTTTGAACGGCCCGTCGTGCACGCTACCCTGTCCTTCCAGATGCATGAACTTCCTTTGCTCTGCGCCAAGTAGCGCAAGCCGCGTCAATGTACATTAAAAACTCAAAAACGTCAACAAAAAACTCCCCACGTATGTAGGGAGTCTTTTGGTGCACCGGGCGGGATTCGAACCCACGACCAAGGGATTAAGAGTCCCCTGCTCTACCGCTGAGCTACCGATGCATGGAAAAATGTCGCCTCCTAACGCCCAAAAGAATGCCATAACGATTGACCAAAGTCAATATTTTTGGTAGTCTTTCGTAGCTCTGAAGCAGTTTTGAGCCCGAGCCCATCGTTTCGTCCGACGAAACGAAAGCGAGCGGCGGACGCGACGAGAGTGAGGGTGAAGAATGAACCCGAACGGAAGTCCGTCCGGTAAGCGAGCGGCATTAGCTCAGTTGGATAGAGTGTCTGGCTTCGAACCAGAAGGTCGGGGGTTCGAGTCCCTCATGCCGCACCAAAAAAGAAGTCCTTCGGGACTTCTTTTTTATTTGTCTACCACCCCTTTGCCTTCAAGGCTTCGTCTGCAGCAGAAATCTGGGCTTCTTGTTTGGAGGTACCGTGGCCTTCGGCAACGAGGTCTCGGCCCAAGTACACGCCGATTTTGAATTCTTTTTGATGGTCCGGGCCGCTTTCTTCTAGCACTTTATAGCTTGGCGTCGTTGCCATACGTGACTGCGCAGCTTCTTGGAAACGGCTCTTGGGGTCCAGGTACAGCCGCTTGTCGATAATTTCGGTCAGCTTCGACACGACCGTGCGCAAAATAAACTCCTTGGACGTCTCCCAACCGAAGTCGACGTAAATGCTCCCAATCACCGCCTCCATGGCGTCAGCAAGAATCGTTCGACGTGCTTTGGAATTCGCGTCCTTCTCTTCCCCACGCGACAGATACAAGTATTGTTCAATGCCAAGTTCTGTTGCGACGTCGGACAAACTCTCACCGTTCACAAGCGCGCTCCGCCACGTCGTCAGCTCGCCTTCCTCGTTGTCGTAGTTGTTGTAGAGGTACTCGGTGACGACGAGCTCAAGCACGGCGTCTCCGAGAAACTCCAAACGTTCGTTGTGCGACAGAGCAAACCCCGGGTGCTCATTGAGGTAACTGCGGTGCACGACTGCCTGTTCCAAATGCCCGTCGGCCTTGAATGGAATACCAAGCTCTTTGGCAAATCCTTTAATATCTTTTTCCATAGTTTATTTTGAAACTTTTCACTTTTCACTTTTCACTTTTTCCTCATCATCATCTATCTTTTTTCTCTCTCCCTTCTCCACCATTGCCTTGAAAACCGCGCCCAACACGCCATTCACAAACTTACCGCTCGCGTCGCCACCGAACGTCTTGCCAAGCTCAATAGCCTCGTTAATTGCCACGCGCGACGGGATGGTGTCGTCAAAACGCAGTTCATACACACCGACGCGGAGAATATTGCGGTCAATAATCGTCATACCCGCAACCTCCCAGTTTGGTGCA
>JBBTZZ010000065.1:0-3312 GCA_038061135.1 Patescibacteria group bacterium | reverse complement strand
GAAACGATGTAGGTGGAAGCGGAGGGGAGGTTCCAGAGAACGCTGCTGATTGCGCTTGGGTTCGCTGCTTCGCCAATGGCGGTGACGTTGCCGGTTGCCACGTCTTTTGCGGTGAGGAGTAAGCGTGTCGCGTTTGCGCTGTCGGCGATCTCTACGGTTACCAGGTACGTCGGTGCGATTTTTATGATGGTTTGGTTGTTGAACGGGTTCGTAATGTGCACGCTTTCTGTGCTTGCGGGAGCTTCCGTCACGTCAATCGTGACGCTGTCCGACGCCTCGTTGTCGGCGTCGTCAAACACGGTTGCGGTAAGCGTGTGGTTGCCTATCGTCACCCACGACGGCAGTGTGACGGTCGCGCTATCCATATTTGTGCTGCTGTCGACAAACGTGCCGTCGATACTCAACTCCACGCGTCCAAAGCCGCGCTTGAGCTCGACGCCGTAGTCCACGGTAAAGCTGCGCAAAACCTCGTCACCGTTCTTAGGGCTGTCGATTTTAATTTCCGGTTGGTTCTTCGCCGTGTGCACGTCGTCCTCTTCGGTGGGGACTTCGCAGGACTCGAGCACAGGTTCGTCCTCCTTGAGCGCTGCGTTGTGGCGCGCAATGTAGTCTGCGAGGCTTGCTTCCCACGGCGCGTAATATGCATCGCGACCCGGTTCACTTGGCACCGCACCCCGCGGGTCATCTTTGTCGACGTAGTGCAAAATTTCGTGATATTCACCGCACGTCATGTCTTTGCGGAACCTCTCCGGCGTTTCGCTGGTCGCCAATTTGCCCGACACGGTGTCGATGGTGAAGGTTGTCGTCGGCGTCACCCCATCGAGCACTGCTTTGCCGGTCGTTGGAATATTCGCGGCAGGGAACGCCTCGATGGTTGTACCCTCGAGTGCTGCACGCATATAGCTGTTCCAAATTGGTGCCGCGACTTTGGAGCCGTCCGCGCTGCGATACATCTCCGTACCGTCCGTGTTGCCGACCCACACGCCAGTCGCTAGGGACGGGGTGTAGCCCATGGTCCATGCGTCGTTGTAGTCGTTGGTGGTGCCGGTTTTTGCGGCCGCAGGGCGGCTGCCGAGCGTGAGGTAGTTGCTTGCGCCAAATACGTAGCTGCGTGCATCGTTGTCGGAAAGCACGTTCGACAGCGTTGCGGCGACGTTCGCGTCGACCACTTGCGTGCCCTGGTTCTCCTCCGCCTTCCATTCCTGCAGCACCTCGCCTTGCGCGTCTTCCACTTTGAGTACGCTCGACACGGTGTGCAGTTTGCCGTTGTTGGCGAACGTTGCAAATGCGTTCGTGTGTTCCACGAGTTTCACCTCTGCGCCGCCAAGCACAATTGCCAGCCCAAAGTTGCTGCGTTCACCAAATGTGGTATAGCCCAACCGTTCCGCAAACGTCAGCGCGCGTTCCACACCAACCAGATACAACATCTTCACCGCAGCAATGTTGAGCGACCCCTGCAGTGCTTTGCGAAGCGTCACCGGTCCGTTCTCGTTCAAGCTGTAGTTCTTTGGCTCGTAGCTACCGGTCGCGGTTGCAAACGTGGTGTTCACGTCCCACACAAGCGTGTTTGGCGTGTAACCTTTCTCAAACCCTGCCGCGTAGACGATTGGCTTAAAGCTGCTGCCGGGCTGGAGTGGGCGAAGCGTGACGTTCACCTGGCCGTCGATGTCGTCGTTAAAGTAGTCGGCACTCCCGACCATGGAAAGAATTTGCCCCGTTTTTGGGTCAATGCTCACTAAGCCTGCATTGTTGAACCCATACGACTCACCGTACGCCAAAACGCCGTCGGCAACTGACTTCTCTGCGAGCTTCTGCTTGTCGTAGTCGAGCGTGGTGATGATCTTGAGGCCGCCCTCTTCCACCTCGCGTTCGCCATACTTTTCGACCAGCTGCTCTTTGACCCACAGCACAAAGTGCGGCGCGGTAATGTTGCCCACCGCGACGGTAATCGTAATCTCGTCCGCCTTTGCCACGTCTGCCTCCTCTTGCGTAATTGACCCAAGCTCGAGCATGCGGTCGAGCACCCAGTCGCGACGTTCCTTCAGGAGTGCAAAGTCGTTCAAATATGCGGTGGGGCGTTGCGGAAGGCGAGCAAGCGTTGCGCATTCCGACAGCGTCAACTCCGACACGTGTTTGCCGTAGTACGACTGCGACGCAGACTCCACGCCATACAAACGGCCGCCGTACCCAATTTCGTTGAAGTACATCTGCAAAATTTGGTCTTTGCTAAAGTTGCGCTCCAAGGCAAGTGACAAAATAATCTCTTTAAACTTTCGGCCGAACGTGTGCGAGTTGTCTAAGATTGCATTTTTGACGAGCTGTTGGGTGATGGTCGACCCGCCGCCACGGTTGCCGCGGAAAATAATCGCGCGCGACAGTCCCTTTATGCTAATACCATTGTGCGAATAAAAGTCCTCGTCCTCTGCGGCAATAACCGCGTCTTTGAGGTTTTCCGGAATCTGGTCAATGGGCACAAGCGTGCGTTCTTTGTCGCCCGCAATGGTGTACAGCAAATGTTCGCCCGTGCGGTCGTAGATCTTTGTCGACAGCGCAACGTCGCGAGTAAGGAGCGTGTCCGGGTCCGGAAGGTCGCGGGAATACCATGCGTATGCCGCTAAAAAGAACAGCGCACCAAGCAGCGCGAGTGCAACCGCAGACAGTGCAAGGTTCTTTATGAGCGTCCGGCGGTCGACGTTATGGAATAGCCGCTTGAACAAGCGAGCGGCGCGTGATTTTCCAAGTTGCGTGCGGTACCGCGAGTAGGTATTCATAGAATATGGCTATCATACGCTCCAATTGGAAAAACCCCAAAAATCACTGCTAAAACGTGGCTAACCACAGCTAAGTCAAGCCCTATTTCGGTTGACAAAAACACCCTGAAATGTTAAGATTCCTTCGTCATCTTGGGGGTAACACCCGAGGTGCTTTTGTTTCTATGACCAATTCCAATCGCTTCACCACTGTCCTCAATGCCATCAAAAAGTCTCCAGTCGAGATGGGCGTTGTGGTGCTCATGGTCTTCATCCTCGGCTACGGCTTTTTGCCGGGTGTTGCCAACGCGGACGTCCGCGCGGGGTCGTCTGTTGTCGACAAAACAATCGCACTTCGTATTGCCGCCATGCAGAACCAAACGAAGGATTACGGCGTATTCCCAAAGTCAGACCTTCGTGGCCCGTCGTACACCATGACGGTTCCTGCAACTGCGTATAATAGTGAGGTCGGCCAAACCGATAGCACACCGTTTATTACGGCGTCGGGTACGCATGTCCGTCACGGTGTGCTTGCGGCAAACTTCTTGCCAATTGGTACGCG
>JBBTZZ010000064.1:0-11741 GCA_038061135.1 Patescibacteria group bacterium | reverse complement strand
GCTCGTGCCGCCAGAACTCCCCGTCGTACTTGCGAGCAACGTGCCGTCGGTGGTCGACGTGGGGTACGCACTCGTACTGTAGCGGACCATGGTGCCGGTGTACGTCGCGTACGTGGGGTTTGTCCACGCAAGCACCACAGACCCGTCGGCCGGCGTTGCGGTAGCAAGCGAATCGCCAATTCTGCCGTAGTACGTAATATTGTCGTACTCTGCGACTGTCGTACCGGTTTTGCCAACGGAGAACACACCCTGGCTAAAGCGGTTAAACGTGTCCGTGTACGTCACGTTCGGCGTCGACGGCTTGGCGTTACCGCGCGCCCACACATAACCGTTTAATACAGTTTGACCGAGCGAATTGTTTATCGCGGAAAACTCTGACGTATACCACGTGTCCGCCGAAATACTCAACGACGCACTCGCAAGCGTCGACTGCGTCGAACCAGTTGTGGTCTTGTACGCAATGCGCACTTGACCGCCAGTAAACCACATAAAGTAACCGCCCGCGTCCGCCGTCGACGACCCCGCGCGCAAAAACACCTGCCCTGGCGTTGACGTCGTGCTTCCTTTCCAATCCACGCGGATCATTTGGTCGGAATACGTTGCCGCATTCCCGCCGTTCAGTGCGCGGTACAGGTGGAACCCTTGGCTGTCGCTGCCGCTTTGCAGCGTTTGTTCACCCGCGGTGTCAATCACATTCCACGTGCCGCCAACCGTCGCCCAACCATTCTGCCCGCTTACTGCCGCAACGGTGTCGCTCTCAAAGTCTTCCGTAAACGCGGCTGCCATCACCAACTGCTGCGTGTTCACCGCGGTGCCGTATTCGGGCGTCACGTTATGCGAGAATAACGAAAAGTAATACGTGGTGTTGTTCGTGAGACTGCTCACCGTAAGCGTGCTCGTTCCACTCACCGCGCCCGCAACGTCGCTTGCAAGCGTGCCGTCCGTCGACGATGTCGGAAACGCCGTCGTGCTGTAGCGCACCATGGTACCGGTAAAGTCGACCGACGCGGGGTTGGTCCACGTGAGCACCACTTGCCCCGTTGTTGTCGTCGGAACTACCTTGGTAACAACTGCAGGTGCAGTCGCGTGCGCAAACCCAGGGAATAACAAAATCGACGTGACTGCAACGACAAAAAATGACAGCAAGCGACATCCAAAACGTACCATACAAAAACACCGATCAGGCACGTCCATTATACCACAAACCCGCTACACCAGTGGCTCCTCCCACGGCAGCCCGTCGCGACCAAACATGCCAAACATTGCACTCGCCGCATAGAGTGGTCGACGTAACCCAAGACGCTCAACAATTGCTTCGGGCCTGAAGTCGAACCGCGACTTTGCAAGCTCCGTGAGGTCTTCCCCGCTACCGCCGCGCACCGTGAGCACAATGGGGTCGACAATACCGGTGGTGTACGCAACCGTCACCATGACATTGCCCGCCGCACCTTCTTGCACGAGTTGACGCGCAACGGCACGTGCCATCAGCGTCCCCGCGCGTGCAGACTTTAGCGGGTCTTTGCCGGCCAACGACGCGCCACCGTGCGGCAACAACCCACCGTACGTGTCGGCCAACACCTTGCGACCGCTGACGCCAACGCCCGCAGCAAAACCACCACTCGTAAACTTGCCGCTCGGGTTAATGAACATTTTCATGTCGTCATGACTGCCACACACAGGGACGACGACGTGTTCGTGCAGCGCGGTTTGCAGTTGCGTGAGGTCGATGTAAGGCGTGTGTTCCACAACGAGTGTCAATGCAACGACGCGTTCACCATCCATTGCCAGCTGCACTTTGCCGTCCGCACGCAGCCACGAAAAACGGTCATCCTGCATACGGAGGTCGTCGACGCGGCGCGCAATGGCGTTTGCGTAGACAACGGCGCGTGGCAAAAACTCGCGCGTCTCTCGTGTCGCGTAGCCATACATGACGGCCGTTCCTTGCGCGCCGCCGTGCACAATGGTGCGGGCAACGTCTTCCGTCGGACGCTCAATGTTAATAAACGGCTCCACACCGTCGGCATAGCCAATGCGTGCGTACACACTGCGCGGCAACTCTGCGGAGTCAAAGTCCGCCTTACTGTCGACCACACCGCCAATCATGACCATGCCGTGACTGCCAAGCGCCTGCAAGTCGAGTCGACTATGCGGGTCGCGACGCAAATACTCGTCGACGATAGTCTCGACAATCTGGTCACAAATCTTATCCGGCTGCCCACGCAGTGGCGCTTCGACGATTTTCAACATAGCGAGAAGAGTTTAGCACACGACGCTATTATTGCGAGAGCTCCCTCGGACAAAGCCTCGGGACGGCCGAAGCCATTCACAAAAAGCTGGTTATCCACATCGGCCGCTTGCGTTCGGTTTTCGTTCGGGTCATAATACGAACAGATGACGAACGCATATCTCTATGTCACCACTCCCGCCGCTCACAAAAAAACAACGCCAAGTGCTGGACTGCATCGAAGCGTTCGTAAAGTCCAACGGCTACACGCCGTCATATCGCGAGATCGCAAAAGAGCTTGGGCTCTGCTCGCCTGCTACGGTGCACCAACACATTAAGGCGCTGTGTGACAAAGGCATCATTAACACGGGTGACAACGGCGAGGCACGCGCAATAGAAATCGTGGAGACAGAACAGCTTTCACCACTCGCAATTATGCTCCCCATGGCCGGGCTCATTACCGCGGGTATACCTATCGAAGCGATAGAAGAAAACGAAGCCGTTGCGGTTCCTGCGGACTTCGTGGTCGACGCACTGAACTCGTACGTCTTGCGAGTAAAAGGACGGTCCATGATCGAGGACGGTATCTTTGACGGCGACATGGTCATTATCGAACGGAACCACTCACCAAAGAACGGCGACATCGTCGTTGCGCTCCTCGACAACGCGTACGCCACACTCAAACGTTTTTACAGAGATAAAAACCACATACGACTCCAGCCCGCAAACAGCACCATGAAACCTATCTTAATTAAAGGCGACATTAACATTCAAGGCATTGTTCGCGCCGTGATCCGCAAATTTTAACATCTGTAGTTCCGCAGCGTTTCGTAATTTCGTAATTCGTATTCTTTCGTAATTCGTAACAACATCCTATGACCTCTCTCACGCTTCGTCATTATGACGTAACGCTTGGTTATCGCGCCTCAGAATTCGACCGTCGGCTCCGAAAAATTAAACACGCACTCCGCACGCACATCAGCCGCCGTCGCTTCAAGTCACACCTCCGATCGTTCTTCAGTACGTCATTGCGAGGAACGAAGTGACGAAGCAATCCAGACTAACCTAGATTGCGAAGCCTGTCCTGAGGTGACGAAGGATCGTATGACTCCTCGCAATGACAACTATATATGCACGAATACATGAACGATCCAGTGGAGGTGACAGTCGATTTTTTTGGACGCCGCGTGCGACCACGAGAGGTGCAGTGGTGCAACCGTCGCTACCCATTAACGCGCGTCAACCTTGTGCATGGTGCGCGCGAGGGTACCAAACGCGTCTTCTATTTCTCCGTGTCGGACGCCGTAAACTTTATGAAGTTGCGGTTCGACACAGAAACACTGGAGTGGCGACTTGTCGAAATGTACACGAATTAATATTCGCGATATGGCCAAGTCGAGAACTGCGAACGCACGTGACATTCCTCCTCCACGTGACATTATTCGTAGTTCTCGATATGTCCATTATCATGCACATCGACTTCAACAGCTACTTCGCAAGCGTCGAACAGCAAGCGAATCCCTTCTTGCGTGGGAAAGCTATCGCCGTTGGCGGCAAAGCACCCGGTGCGCAAGGTACCGTGCGCTCCGTCGTCACCACTGCGTCGCGTGAGGCAAAAGCACGCGGCGTTGCGACTGGCATGGCAACATGGGAAGCGCAAAAACTCTGCCCGGAACTTATTGTTGTTCCCGGTGACCCACAAAAGTACAGCGAGATCACGCAACGCTTACTCACTGTCTGTAAAAAATATGCGGACAACATGGAACAATTCAGCACGGACGAAGTCTTCCTCGACGTTACCACTGGCGCGCAAGATTATTTCGGCGCGACACTTTTGGCGCAAATCATTCGTGCGGAGCTCAAAGACGCGTGCGGGGCAGCGTGCACCGCGTCTGTGGGTATCGCCCCGAACCTTCTCGTCGCAAAACTCGCAAGCGAGTCGGTAAAACCAAACGGTCTCACGGTCGTCATGCCCGAGCATGTTGAGGACTTTGTGCGCACACGACCGCTGAAGGACTTTTGTGGAATTGGACGTAAGACAGAAAAGAAGCTGGAGGAAATGGGCGTCACATCAGTGGACACGCTACGAAAAGTTTCGCGACGAGAGCTCGTCAGTGCCTTCAAAAGCCAGGGCGCATGGCTCGCCGACGCCGCACTCGGTATTGGCAGCGACCTCCTCGCAGTGGAGCAGGACGCAAAGTCCGTCGGACATTCGTATACCATCCCTGCCGATCTCCTTACTGAATCCGATGTGTGGAAGAACCTTCTTGCGCTGTCGGACCGTGTTGCATCACGACTCCTCCGACAAGGCGCAACGGGGTTTCGTGTGTCGGGGTTTGTGCGGTACGGCGACTTTGGAAATGACGGTGGAGACCGGCTGCTCAAAGAGCCACTCACCGATGGGCTCGACATTGCCGCAAATGCGTGGCGTATTCTGCAACCAAAGATCGATCCCGAACGCGGCGTGCGTTTGATCGGTGTCACAGTGAGCGAGTTACGGCACGCGCAGCAAACAGAATCCATCCTCACCAAACCGCGCAACATGCATGCTGTACTTGGCGCACTAAACAAAGTGCAAACGCGCTTTGGCAACGACGCATGGCAACGCGCAACCACGGTCGGTACACTCTTCCGAGAACGCACGAGCGGCTGGCACTACGACCATGAGCTTATGGCGACGTAAACGTAAAACAGGGCCGACGCCCTGTTTTACGTGTCACTATGCGAGTCGCCATCGTGCGGTCTTGAGTCGCGTCACATCGTCACGCAGTTCTTGAATCTGCGGAACAATATTATCCTCAATCATCTCTGCAACAGAATTGGTGATGCGCTTTACAATGCGCTCCTCCGCCTCTGCCACAATTTTTGTCACAATGCCAGGAACTTCCTCATGGATAGCCTCCTGCATAACCTGTTTCAGCTGTCCCAACTGCTCATTGTCAAACTGCATACACGAATTCATTACCGGGGAGGAAATAAAAGGCGTGTCCGTACCTTAATACTATTCTAGCAGGAGCAGAAAAGTACGCAAGCCACTAAATTCCGAGCAACTCCTCTTCAATCTCCAGCAACCTATTGTACTTCGACAACCGTTCAGACCGCGACGGCGCACCCGACTTGATGTATTCCGCGTTCACGGCAACTGCGAGGTCGGCAATCGTCGTGTCACTTGTCTCACCGGAGCGGTGACTGATAACAATCTTATACCTGTGTTTTTGCGCAAGGAGAATAGTGTCGACAGTTTCGGAGAGCGATCCTATTTGGTTCGGCTTAATCAGTACCGAGTTCGCAACTTTCTGGTCGAGCCCCATTTGCACACGCTCCACATTCGTAACAAACAAATCGTCGCCGACGAGCAGCATCTTCTTCCCGAGTCGTTTCGTCAACATCTGCCAGTCCGTCCACGCGTCCTCGTCCAGTCCGTCTTCAACGGACATGAGCGGATATTTTTTACTCCATGCTTCGTATAAGTCAATCATCTCCGGTCCACGTAGCTTACGGCGATCCGTCTTCAAAATGTAACGATCCTTCTTCGCGTCGTAGAACTCGCTCGCGGCAACGTCAATACCAAACCCCACCTGCGTGCCAAGCTTGTACTTCGCCTTTTTTACCGCCTTTACTAAGTACTCAAGCGCCATCTCTGTTTTGCCAACGTCCGGTGCATACCCACCCTCGTTCCCCACGTCGGTGTCGAGTCCATCGGCATGCAGCACGTCACCAAGCGCGTGAAAAATTTCACTCCCCGCCTGCAACTTACGAGCAAATCGCGTGAACCCATGCGGAATGATTATAAACTCTTGCATGTCGAGGTTCGTGTCTGCATGCAGTCCGCCATTGAACACATTCAAAAACGGTGTAGGTACACGAAAATCCTTGTACGTCAGTCCGAACACATTGCGGATATGCTCGTACAGCGGCGTATTTGCGCGCCGTGCGCCCGCATGCGCACACGCAAGTGACACACCAAGAATTGCGTTCGCGCCAAGCACGTGCTTGTTCGTCGTGCCGTCCAGAATCCGCATGGTGTCGTCAATCCCCCGCACGTCGAACACATCATGTCCGCGCAACACCTTTGCAATTTTTACGTTCACGTTGTTGACGGCCTTGCGTACCCCCTTACCACCGTAACGCGAGTCGTCACCGTCGCGCAGCTCCATTGCCTCATGCACACCCGTCGACGCACCACTTGGCACCGACGCGCTGCCACGCAAACCGTTTTTCAGCATCACCGTCACATTCAGCGTGGGATTGCCACGACTGTCAAGAATTTCGTGCGCGTGAATGACGTCGATTTTTTCTTTCATATTGAGAAGCTTGTAGGTTGTAGCTGGTAGCCTGTAGGGCCATGGCTCCGAGCCAAATCATTTAAGGGGTGGCGTCGGGGGAGTCCCCTGTTGCGGCGCGCAGAGCTGTCGGGAATACTTTGGTTGCCCCGACAGAATGAGCACCCAACAGGGTACCCGTCGACAGGACCCGACCAATGATAGGGACGAAGTCGTGGCGGCCGATGGATTATTCAATTGCGTACGTCACAGTCACCGACATCGTCACCTCGTTCTCCCCTTCGGGGATCGACGGCATTGCGCTGTCGGCACTCATCACCTCCTTAGAGTAATACGTCGGGTAACTTCCGCCCGTCGACTCGTAATACGACACCGGCTTGCCGAGTGTTGCACCCATTGCGTCAGCAATGCTTTGTGCCTGTGCGCGCGCTTCTGCCAATGCCTCCACACGTGCCTCGGCTTCCAGCGCGCTCGTGTCTTCAATCGTCAGCGCAACGTCGTTGATACTCGTAATCCCATTGTCACCCGCAACTTGCAACACACTTGCCACCAACTGCGCGTCACGCATCGTCACCGTTACAGTTTGCGACGCCTCGTACCCCGTAATTACCGCGGGGCTCTGGTCGTAGTCGTACGTCGGGTACACGCTGTAGTTGGACGTTTTAATGTCCGCGTCCGCAATTGCGAGTGCTTCGAGCGAAGTAAGGAGCGACGTCATTTTCACGCTCTGGCTATCCTGTGCCGCATTTGACGTTGCACCCGTTGCCGTCATGGTGAGGTCGACGCTCCGCAAGTCCGGCGACGCCGATGCAGTTCCGTTTCCCGACACCGTAATCGTTGGTGCCATTTGGTCGCCATATCCTGCCGTCGCAACCTCACGCTCAGTGAGCGTAATTTTCTCGTACATGAGGACGATGGCGTACACAAGAATGATTGCGAGCAATACCGTGAACAGTTTGTGCTCCTGCCATGTGGGCCAGATGCTGTTGTTGGACGCCATATGAAAAAAAATTACTTTGATGACAGTATAACAAATTAACTGCGGACTACGAACTTTGCACTACGCACGCAACACCTCAATCCCTGGCAACTTTTCTCCCGCCAGCAGTGCGAGCATTGCACCGCCGCCGGTCGACACCCAGGTAAAGTCGTCAGCTGCATGAAGGTCTTCAATGATATCGACGGTTTCTCCGCCGCCCGCAACGGTACGCACACCTTTTGCTGTGGTGATTGCGCGAATAAGCGCGGTGGTGCCACGGCGTCCCGCTATGTGCTCAATGACACCAAGCGGTCCGTTCCAAATAATCGTGCGCGCACCGTCAAAAAATGACGACAGCATCGCAATCGTTTTCGGGCCGACATCAAACGCGTGATGGTCTGCGTCGCGACGCACGTCGATCGGTACAACCAGCTGATCGCCGAGCAGCTTGTCGAGCGTTGTGCGCAACCTGGGGTGCCGCGCAAGTTCATCAACCGTAGCGCTTCCCACCAATACCTCGTCCGCATGCACGCCGAGTTTTTGCAAAAGTGGAAGTTTTGTCTCCATTTTGATGCCGCCCACGACCAACATGAATGGCCGTTCAATAGGGCGCGTCAGCTCTGCAACCTCACGCACCAACAGCTCGCCCGCAAAACTCGGCAAGCACTTCGTGATTGCTACAACGCTCGCATGGCGACGGTGACACACACCGAATGCATTATTCACATACACCTCTGCGAGCGCCGCAAGTTTTTTTGCAAACGTCGCGTCGTTCGCCTCCTCGCCGTTTTCGAATCGAAGATTTTCCAACATTACCACGTCGCCCGGCTGCATCGCTGTAACACACTCCGTCGCGTCATCACCCACCGTGTCTTTTGCAACCGTAACTTTTTTTCCAAGCAACGTCGCATACGCTTTTGCAAGCGGCGCAACGGAAAACTTTTTCTCGTGGCCTGTTGGTCGACCAAAATGCGTGACGAGGATTACCCGTGCGTCGCGCTTGAGCAACTTCTGAATCTCCGGAACGCTTCGCGCAATCCGTCCCGATGCGCTCACGTCCGCAATGCCACGTTTTACGACGACATTTGCGTCGACACGCACAAGTACACGACTCCCCTTGGGAATATCGCGTGCAGTCCATGTGCGGAGTATCGATGGGGATTCAATCGTTTTTTGCATAGAGTTTCATACGTGACCTCCACACACGCACCGCAGCAAGCAACGGAAGAATACGTGACAAATAGCGCAGGTCAGCGGCGCGACGGATCGCGTACCCCACAAATCCCGTGATAACGAACCCTGCTATTTCCGCAACGCCCCAGCGTCCGCCCACCGTAATCACAAACGGCCACGACTTCGGCTGTACGTACGACGCGAGCTTCTTGCGCGCGAGCGCGGCGACGACGTTGCGTGCAATATGCTCCGCAACCGCGTCGGCAGTCTGTGCGGTTTGCGGGAGCGGTGGGGCTTTTGCGTCTGCGTACGTCGCAACGTCACCAAGCGCAAACACGTTTGCGTGGCCAACCACCTCACCCGTTGCGTCGATTTGTATACGGCCACGCGCGTCTTTAGGCATGTCGAGCACAGCCGTCAACGCACTTGGCGCAACACCACCGCACCATACCATGCAGTGACACGACAGCGTGCGCGGCTCTCCCCCAGCTATGGGGGAGCCGGAGGGGGCCGAACCAGGCTTTGACGCAATACTCACCATGTTCTGCGCAAGCTTCGTCACCATTGTATTCGACAGCACGCGCACACCAAGCGCACGCAACCGCTCCTCGGCTTTGCGCGACACCGACGGTCGGCACATCGACAGTACCCGTGATGCTGCGTCAACTAACGTAAAGTGCACGCGGTTCCTTGGCAGTGTTCCTCGCTGTTCACGCGCTCGTACCATGATTGCCAACTCGGCCACCAACTCCACACCACTTGGGCCACCGCCACCAATAACAATATTCACGTCGCGCTGCGCTGCATGCGTCATTGCTTGTGCAACGCAATTTCGAATACGTGCTGCATCGTCAAGCGTCTTTAACGGCAACGAATATTCTTGCAGTCCAGAAATACCAAAATACGACACCTGTGAACCCACCGCGACAACCAGCGCATCGTACGCAAGCGTGTTTCCGTCGTCGAATACCACGTGACGGTGCGTGGCATCAACGCGTGCGACGGTCGCATGACGGAGCTGTACGCCACTGCCGTGCAAAATTTTTGCAAGTGACAAGCCCGCAGAATGTTGCAGTGTATTCGCGTTACCGTGTGGCACACTGTCCGTCCTCCCCGACGCAACTTCATACAGCCACGGTGTGTAGACGTGCGTGGAGTTCTTTTCAACAAGCACGACTTCGTAGGCTCCATGTTTCGCCAACGCCAATGCCGTGCGCAATCCGCCAAACCCCGCACCAACAATAACGACGCGTGACGACATACTAGCCCAACATGAATCGCGCGAACGCGTTGGGCTTGCGAAGTGATCGAAGCGCAAGCGTGTTCAGCCCAAGCGCATGACCCGCACCGCCAGCCGCCAACACGAAGAGTGCGAGTGCATAGATGACATGATTGTCAATGTACCCATGCGATATGTTCGACGTGAATGCGGCAAAATAATACAACACCATGAGTGCAATGCCGCCAATTGCCGCAGGACGTACAAGCAGCCCAAGAATAAGCCCCGCACCAATGAGCACCATGCCCCACGCGTTCAAACTGTCAACAATGCCGTTTCCTGCAAGTGATTGAAACCACGCGGCAAACGGACCGGACGACGCGGCTAAATATGCCGACGCGCTCCAATCGCCAAACTTACTCAAGCCCGAAAGCAAAAACATGACACCGAACGCGACACGTAAAAGCACAAGCGCAATGCCGAACACCGCCGGGTTTGTTGCACGAGCAAATTGGTCAAATAATGTTTCGGTACGCATACACGAGTGAAAAGATAAAAGTGAAAAGTGAAAAGTCGGCCACTATCCTATCGTCAACGCAAGCTCGCACAACCGGTTCGCATAACCCCATTCGTTGTCGTACCACGCGACGACTTTCACCAGGTCGCCGTCCACCACGTTCGTCAACAACAAGTCGACGACACACGAATGCGGGTCGCCAATGTAGTCGCTCGAGACGAGTGGTTCGTTACTGACACCAAGGACTCCGGCGTACCGTCTGCTCTTGCTCGCGGCAATAAGCGCTTTGTTCACCTGTTCCTTCGTTACTTGCTTTTTGAGCACAAACGTCATATCCGACAGCGACACTACCGGGATTGGTACACGCACCGACAGCCCGTCGAATTTGCCGACGAGTTGCGGCAGTGTTTGCGTGACAGCAATTGCTGCACCGGTCGTCGTTGGAATAATGTTCTCGCTCGCCGCGCGCCCCTCACGCAAATCCTTTTTTGGAGCGTCCACAAGCGACTGACTCGCCGTCATGCCATGCACCGTCGTCAGCATTGCTTTTTTAATGCCAAACACACGGTCGATCACTTCCGTCACTGGCGCGACACTGTTCGTGGTGCATGACGCGTTGTTGAGAATCTTCGCTTCCTCGTGGCCAAGATGGTCATGATTAACACCGAGCACATACGTCGGCACGTTCCCACCTTTTGCCGGTGCGGAAATAACCACACGCTTTGCACCAGCTTTAATGTGCGCCATCGATCCTTCTTCTGTCGTGAAGAAGCCGGTCGACTCAATAACGACGTCAACTTTTAATTTCTTCCACGGCAACTTCGCCGGGTCCTTCTCCGCAAACACGGGAATCTTTTTCCCGTCGATTATGAGCATCGACTTCCCCGCAACAATTTCAACATCCCACAACCCGTAATTCGTATCATGCTTCAGCAAATACGCCAGCGTTGCAGCGTCCGTCAAATCATTAATCGCAACAACACTAAAACCCTCCCGCCCCCACCCAGCGCGGAGCGCATTCCTCCCAATCCTCCCAAACCCATTAATGGCAATCCCCCCCATATGCCCGTCTCGAAAAAAGCTGATGATAGTATAGCATAAAAAATATTTTCTCTCCCAAAAACACTAACGGCGAGGCCAGGCATTTCTGCCACTTGCCTCGCCGTACGCGAGTTACTTCTTCTTTTTCTTCCCGGGCTTCACGTCCTTGCAGGCGAAACGGACATCGGAGACCGAGTAGAAAGTCCTCACTCGCCCTCCCCTATCCCTTCCCTGCCGTTGCGCGCAGGAGCCGATATGCTTTCGGAGCATGGGCTTGTTGAGACCCGTGTCGATAGAGAGCATGT
>JBBTZZ010000063.1:0-5459 GCA_038061135.1 Patescibacteria group bacterium | reverse complement strand
CGCTGCAATGCTGCACGCATTTCCCACATACTCCGAAAGTATTCCTGCGGCGTTTGATTATCTTGTATGAAGAAACATTTTCCTCTTATCTGGTCGCTCCTTACGCGCACGCGTCCCATGTGGGGCATGATTCCGTTGCGAATTATTTTCGGAATGTTGCTCGTGTCGCATGGTGTTGCGCATTTGGACGATGGATATTTCCCCATCTTTGGCATTATAGAAATCATCGCAGGTGGAGCATCGACCGCGGGTTTTATGGTGCGGCTTGTCGGGCTTTTTATTGCGCTTGAAATGATTGTCGCACAATTCGTCCCGTCGTTTTCTCTCGGCTTTTCCGTCGACATACAAACGCAGCTCCTCGTCGCCGGCATCGCCCTACTCATGATCTTCAGCGGCGGCGGTCGTCATTCCGTCGACAATTGGCTCGCGCGACGTCACCTTGTGAAATATCCCGACAAACGTTGGGAGCTGTACTCCATTGCCGAAACGCCGTACACAAAATGGTGGGAATAGCTCCTTTGCCGGACTGACTGCGCTCGGGCTTCCGTTGGTCGCCCGTCGCTGTCGTCAGTCCGCCAGTCGCTTTCGTTTCGTCGGACGAAACGAGGGGCTGCGAGGCTCGCGGTGATGTGCTAGACTAGCACCATATGCAACCTGTTCTCTTTGGTCTTCTGATTACGCTGCTTTCTGTGCAGCTTATTGTTATTGGTGTATTGGCAAGCTTTGCCGTAACGCTGTTTCTTGGATCGCCGTGGGTGCCGACGCCGCCGGGGAGGGCACGGCGGATGCTCGAGTTCGCGGAGTTTCGACCAGGTGAGACGCTGCTCGACCTTGGGAGCGGCGACGGTGCAATTTTGCTTTGTGCGGTTGAGGACTTTGGTGCAGGGCGGGCGACGGGTTACGAGATTAACCCCGTGCTCGTGGCAATGGCACGTTGGCGCGCATGGCTTCGGAAAACGCAAGGTCGTGTAGTGACGGAGCGTAAGAATATTTTTACGACACGTTTGCCGGACGTGCAGGTGGTGAGCACTTTTCTTATTCCGTCGACCATGAAACGCTTGCGACACAAGTTTGCGACGGAGCTGAAGCCCGACACACGCATAATCTCGCGCGGTTTTGCAATTCCCGGCGTCACACCCGCGCAAAAACGTGAGGGGCCAGAAGAATGGATGTACTTGTACCGCGCCGGCGACCTGGTAGAATAGCGGCACTATGACGAACGAAGTCGTGCTCGACATTGAAACGCAGAATACGTTCGAGGAAGTGGGCGGGTATTTTACCGACAAGTTGAAAGTGTCGCTTGTTGGCGTGTATTACTACTCGACGGACACGTACGAGAGCTATTTGGAGCACGAGCTGCCGGCCATGTTTCAGCGACTGGAAAAAGAGGGACGGATTATTGGGTACAATTCCATTGGTTTCGACATGCCGGTGTTGAACAATTATTACACCGCGGATTTACTCAAGTTGCCACAGCTCGATATTTTGCGTGAGATTGAGAAGGACTTGGGGCACCGTATTAAGCTGGACGACGTGGCAAAGGCGACGCTTGGGGTGGGGAAGACGGCGCATGGCTTGCAGGCGGTGACGTGGTGGAAACAAGGAAAGATTGAGGAAATCCGCGAGTATTGTTTGCAGGACGTCAAAGCAACGAAAGAGGTGTACGAATTTGGCTTGAAAAACGGCTACGTGCTTTTTGATAATCGTCGCAACGAACGTCAGGCGGTGCGTGTGAACTTCGCGCCCGTCGCAGTGTCGTCCACGTTTAATATGACCATGGGGTTTTAGTTTTTTTCGCAGAGCCTTGAGAAGTTTTTGCGGTCTGTTTTCTTATCCACACCGTACTCGTTGGACACTACATCTTGGGGTATACTGCGGGGTACGGACACAAGATGTTGTGTTCGGTCGTTGGATGGAGGGGACAATCATTTTGCCCTGAATGGGTTATTTTTTATCCCAAAATTCAACCAAAGCACCCTAACCACCACCTTCGCTATGTCCGAAACGACCGCACTACGTGTTGCCGAAAAAGCGACTGCGACGACACCATCTGTAGCAAATACTGTTTGGCAATTTATGACGTCCGTCAAAGAGGTCAACAAACGTAGTGGTGTTCGCGAGGCGTTCTCGCAGGACAAGCTGTTTGCGTCCGTCATGAACGCGGTGACGGCTGCGGGGCAAAAAGACGCTGACGCACTTGCACGTCGCATTGTCGGCCACGTAGTATCGCGACTTACACGGAAGTTTGATGGTGTTATTGTTCCGTCGACGATTGATATCCGTGAGACGGTCGTGGGCGCAATCATCGACAATAACCTCATTCACGTTGCAAAGGTGTACATTGGTTTTTCTGCAAGCGAATCGCGTGCGGAGGCGGGCGAAAAGTACGGCACGGGTATTGCGGTTGGTCGTTATTTTACAAAAGAAGGTATTGATCCGTACGACTTGTTGGAATGGGAAAAGCGCAGTGCGGTGATTACGAACGAGAAGGGAAAAGTGGTGTTTGAGCAGAACGACATTGAGGTGCCAAAGGGCTGGAGCCAAACGGCAACGAACATTGTTGCGCAAAAATATTTCCGCGGGAAAGTCGGCACACCGGAGCGTGAGACGTCCATGAAGCAGTTGGTCGACCGTGTCGCAAAAACGATGGCGAACTGGGGCCGCAAGGATGGCTACTTTGCGACCGTGCAAGACGCAAAAGCATTCGAGGACGAGCTCACGTTTATTTTGGTGAACCAAATGGCCGCGTTCAACAGTCCGGTGTGGTTCAACGTCGGCGTCAATCCGCACCCGCAGTGCAGCGCGTGCTTCATCAACTCCGTGCAGGACGACATGCGCAGTATTCTCAATCTTGCAGTGACGGAGAGCATGCTCTTTAAGGGCGGAAGCGGCACGGGCAGCAACTTGTCGAAGCTCCGTTCGTCGACGGAATACTTGGGCGGGAGCAACGGCAAGTCGTCGGGACCGGTGTCGTTCATGAAAGGGCTCGACGCGTTTGCGGGCATTGTGAAGAGCGGCGGTAAGACGCGCCGTGCGGCAAAGATGGTGATTTTGAACATCGACCACCCGGACGTCATGCAGTTTATTGAGTGTAAGGTGAAGGAGGAGCGCAAAGCGTGGGCGCTCGTGGACGCCGGCTACGACAGCAGCATGGACGGCGAGGCGTACGGCAGCATTTTCTTCCAGAACGCAAACAACTCTGTGCGCGTGACGGACGACTTTATGCGTGCGGTGGAGGAGAACGGCGACTGGGCAACGCACGAGGTGACGACCGGCAAGGAGTCGCTGACGTACAAAGCGCGCGAACTGTTCCGCGCCATGGCAGAGGCGGCGTGGCAGTGCGGTGACCCGGGCATTCAGTACGACACGACCGTGAACACGTGGCACACGAGCAAAAACACGGACCGCATTCACGCAAGCAACCCGTGCAGCGAGTACATGTTCTTGGACGACACCGCGTGCAACTTGTCGTCGCTCAACTTGATGAAGTTCCGCAAGCTCGTGAACGGCGTGCAAGAGTTCGACGTCGAGTCGTTCAGCCGTGCGTCGGAGATTATGATTACGGCAATGGAGATTGCGGTCGGTAACAGTAGCTACCCGACGCCCGCCATTGAACAGAACAGCCACGACTTCCGACCGCTTGGCATTGGCTACGCAAACCTGGGTGCGCTCTTGATGAGCCGCGGCTTGGCGTACGACAGTGACGAAGGGCGCAACCTGGCGGCGGCGATTACGTCGTTGTTGTCCGGTGTGACGTACGCGCAGTCGGCAAAGATTGCGGGGAAGATTGGTGCGTTCAACGGGTTTGCGGTGAACCGCGAGCCGTGCATGCAGGTGATGGAAATGCACCGTCGCGCAACGTACGACATGCAACAAGACGGCGTGCCTGCGGAAATGTTGGCGGCCGCAAAGGCAAGCTGGGACGAGGTGGTCGACGTGGGCTACCGCAACGGTTTGCGCAACGCACAGATTTCCGTCATCGCACCGACGGGGACAATCTCGTTCCTCATGGACTGCGACACGACGGGTATTGAACCGGACATTGCACTCGTGAAGTACAAGTGGCTCGTCGGCGGCGGCATGTTGAAGATTGTGAACAACACCGTGCCAGAGGCGTTGACGTGGTTGGGCTACACGGATGCAGAGCGCGACGCGATTCTGAAGTACGTCGACGAACAAG
This sequence comes from Patescibacteria group bacterium, assembly GCA_038061135.1. Classification (GTDB taxonomy): domain Bacteria; phylum Patescibacteriota; class Patescibacteriia; order UBA9934; family UBA9934; genus UBA11707. Next base: position 1,279 of record JBBTZZ010000063.1, on the reverse strand, counting down.
ACACTATTGAGGGCGCGCCGGGTTTGAAGCCAGAGCACGTCGGCGTGTTTGACTGCGCGTTCAAAGCAAAGAACGGCACGCGCACCATCCACCACATGGCGCACATTAAAATGATGGCCGCAGTGCAGCCGTTCGTTTCCGGCGCAATTAGCAAAACGGTGAACATGCCAAACGACGCGACCGTTGCGGACGTGGAAGACGTGTACATGACGGGCTGGAAGCTTGGCCTGAAGGCGATTGCCATTTACCGCGACGGCAGCAAGCGTCAGCAAGCGTTGACGACGTCGAAAGAAAAGGACTCCGGGAAGGCGCACGCGTCGCCCACTGCGATGGTCACCGAAACACCCGCCGAAATCCCAACGGTCAAAATTTCTGCATCAACCGACAATGCACCACGACGCCGCCGATTGCCGGACGAACGCCGCGCCATTACGCACAAGTTCACGATTGGCAGTCATAAGGGTTACCTCACCGTCGGGTTGTACGACGACGGGACGCCAGGCGAGCTGTTCATCACGATGGCGAAGGAAGGCAGTGTGATCAGCGGCATGATGGACGCGTTCTCCGCGAGCGTGTCGGTCGGTTTGCAGTACGGCGTGCCACTCCAGGTGCTCGTGAACAAGTTTGTGCACACACGGTTTGAACCGTCAGGCTTCACAAGCAACCCGAACATTCGTATTGCAAAGTCGCTCATTGATTACATCTTCCGCTGGTTGGCTATGAAGTTCTTGTCGGTGGAAGCGCAGGTGTCGGTGGGCATTAACGTGGTGGAGCAAGTTGCCGCAGTCGACACTGCACTGCCGCTTACCGACGCACAGCCGACGATCTTCGAGAGTAACCTCGCGTCAAAAGCAAATCCCGTCATGTCGCCCGGTACCGCACCAGCAAAAGCGACGCACACGGCAACGTTCGACAACCAGTCCGACGCCCCAGCCTGCGACACCTGCGGCAGCATGATGGTCCGCAACGCCGCGTGCTATAAGTGCTTGAACTGCGGCTCGACTTCCGGATGTAGCTGATGAGTATGTAATAGGCGGGGTCACGTGACCCCGCCTCTTGCGTTATGTCTCCACAGGAAGCACCACGGCTCGACGAGCGGATAAAGGGCCGGAAAGGCTACGGTTTGGTGCAGATTATTTATGGGAATGGGAAAGGGAAGACGACTGCGGCGCTGGGGGCAGTCATTCGGTGCGCGGGGAGTGGGCGACGGGTATGCATTGTGTACTTCGACAAAGGCGGCACCACGCATTACAACGAACGCGCCGTGCTTGACCAACTG
>JBBTZZ010000062.1:1523-1871 GCA_038061135.1 Patescibacteria group bacterium | reverse complement strand
TTCCATGGCACGCGCAACGTCGTCCTCACGAATCTCTCCGTCGGGCCGGGTGACGCCCACCACACCACGACTTTCCTGCACCAGCATGTTCTGCCCCGCAATGGCGACCCACGCGGTGTTGAGCGGTACGCCCGTCATTCTCTCTGCCCTCTCGAGCACCTTGGAAATGCTCGACACCGCCTCTTCCATGCTACTCACCGTGCCTTTGTGGACACCTTCCGACGGCAAAGACACCGCACCAATAATGTGCAAGCGCGGCTTTCCGTCCTCTCCGGGCAATGGCTGCGCAACCGCAACCCGCACGCAGGAAGACCCAAGGTCGAGTCCAATAATCGTCGTTTCTGCCAT
>JBBTZZ010000062.1:0-1513 GCA_038061135.1 Patescibacteria group bacterium | reverse complement strand
CATAGCGTACGCCTCAGTATAGCACGGTTCGAAGCTGTGCGAAGAGTGTCGTCAGGAGAGGCGCAACAAACGGTAGGAAAATTATGACGCCAACGACGGCCGACGTGATGGACACCAAAAGTACGGTTCCGGCCATCATGTCCTTCACCTCGCGGACGATATGACTCAAACGTGGCGCAACAGCGTCGGCAAGTCGTTCAACAATAGTGTTCATCACCTCGAGCACCAACACCGCAGCAGACAACAGCATGACGACAATTCGTTGCCACACTGCAAGCGGAAACACGAACGCAAGCACAAGCGCAACGGTTGCAGCAAGGAGCTGCACACGAAAACTGTGTTCCGAACGTGCAACGTCACGCAAGCCGCGCAGTGCATGACGAAGGCTGCGGAAAAATGTGCGGGGAGAAATCATAAGGCTGCGGCAACAATAGTGTCTTGCAACGGGAACATGGCGGCCGCGTCTTCTGCGCGTTCATGGTCGTACCCAAGGACGTGCAAAATGCCGTGCACCACCAAGTCGACACATTCAAGTTCCACGTCGCCGTTTTCTGCTTGACGCGTTGCTTGGTCAAAACTGACGAGCACGTCGCCTACCTCGCGACTTATCTCTGGAAACGCGCCCGCAAACGACAGCACGTCAGTCACTGCATCTTTCTGCCTGTACATGCGGTTAAGCCGCTGTATCTCGCTGTCAGAAATATACGACACCGCAATTTCGCCGTCGGGTGCCTGTGGTAGCGCCGCGTTCACCGCAGCGGCAATAGCGTCGTACCGCGCGCCAAGCCGTAGTGCAACGGGCACGATGTCGTCGTCGATGGTCAGGGTAATCATGGTGCGGGGGTCACGGCGGTGAACGTAAGGCTGTTCACCATCATTTTGAACGTTTGCAAATATTCAATTTGCACTTTGCCGCCCAAGTCGTACGTGAGCGTTGCAACACCGGTGCGCATGTCGACATACGCCGTGCGGTCGTCGGCACTCGTCAGGCCAAAGTAACCCTCCTTGGTCAACATCTCTTTCATTTGGCTACGTTCGCCGTCCGTCACGGTGCCGCGCAAAATATCGTCCAGCGTTTCTGTGGTGTTCTTTTCCTCCCACGTCACGGAAATATTCGCCTGACGTGCAGACTGGAACGTGACGCCCAAACTGTCGCGCAACAACCCAAGCGTCCATGTCGACGGATAGTAGACACTGTACGCGTACCCTGCGTCCCCGAAAATTTTCACCGCACCGGTGTCAATAAGCGTTGATGGCGCAACACCAAGCGGGTGGTAGCGATGGAACACTTCATTGCCGTCCAAGAACGTGTCCTCGTCACTGTCCGGGTCGCGGAAGTTTGTGCCGTACAACAACTCCTCAACGTCCGTCAGTCCGTCGCTATCCGTGTCTTTGCCTGGAACCGGCGTTGCCGCAGCCCTTGCCGCCTCCTCTGCCGCCTTTTTCGCCCCAGCCTCCACCGCAGCCTTTTGTTGTGCGAGCGCAGCCGCCGCGTCGTCCGCCTCTTGTCGCG
>JBBTZZ010000061.1:0-4203 GCA_038061135.1 Patescibacteria group bacterium | reverse complement strand
CAGAGCAGGTAACGGGGTCGTGCTTTTTTCTGGAGACGGATGGGGCGAAAATTATTGTCGACTGCGGCGCGGTGCAGGGTGAGCGCATGTGTAGTAAGACGAACCTTGAAGACTTTGCGTTTGACCCGAAGACTATCGACGCGGTGCTCGTGACGCACGCGCATTTTGACCACACGGGGCGACTGCCGCAGCTTGTTGCGCGCGGTTTTGCGGGCAAGATTTTCATGACGCCGCCGACGAAGGGTATTACCGACATTGTGCTTGAGGACTCGCTGAACGTCATGCGCGACAACGCAAAAAAGTGCGGCGACGCGGTGCCGTTCAACAGCAATGAACTCGCGATTGCGCTGTCACGCATGGTTGGCGTCAACTATCACACTGCGTTTCAACCCGCCCCTGGAATGACCGCGACGTTTTTTGATGCGGGGCACATTTTGGGGTCGTCGTTTATTGCGGTTGATGTCGATGGTAAGCGCATTGTGTTCAGTGGCGACATTGGCAACAGCGATGTTCCAATTTTGCCCGACACGGAAGCTATCAGCCACGCCGACGTTGTCGTGTGTGAGAGCACGTATGGCAGTAAGGATCACGAGCCCATGGCGTTTCGTTCCGATGCGCTTGCGGAGTTTGTGCGTACCGTCATTGGTCGCGGCGGCACTGTGCTCATCCCGGCATTTTCTGTCGAACGTACGCAGGAGATTCTTTACGAGCTTGACCTATTGATCACGGCGAAGAAAATTCCAGCCGTTCCGTTTTACTTAGACAGCCCGCTTGCCATTCGCGCAACTGCGCTTTACCACGAGTACGCGTCGTACTTGCACTTTGACCATCCGGCGAGTATGGGCGGGGACTTCTTTGCGTTCCCATCACTCCACAGTACGTTGTCGCAGTCGGAGTCCATGGCGATCAACAACGACCGTCGACCAAAAGTCATCATTGCGGGCAACGGCATGATGACGGGTGGACGCATTTTGCATCACATGACGCGGTACCTGTCCGACGAAAAGTCGGGACTACTCATTGTCGGATTCCAAGCGCCGTTTACGATGGGCAGACAAATTCAGGAGGGCGCGAAGAGCGTGACCATTCACGGCGAACGCGTTGCCGTCGCCGCGACCGTGCACACTATTGAAGCATTTTCCGCGCACGGCGATCGTCAAAAAATTGCCAAGTGGCTGCACCCAAAAACTGGCGCTGCGCCAAAGGTATTCCTCACGCACGGCGAGAACGACACCAAAGCCTCGTTCAAAACGTACCTCGCACAACACGACATTACCGATGTGACGATTCCCAAGGTGACGCAGATGTTCGAGCTGTAGGGGTGTATTGCATACGCCCTGTGCCATTGTTGTCATCCCGACGGTAGGAGGGACCTCATCCGCTCGTCACGCTTCGCCCTATAATTTGGAAGGGTCCTGTCACAGCTCCTTTGCCGGACTGACTGCGCTCGGGCTTCCGTTGGTCGCCCATCGCTGTCGTCAGTCCGCCAGTCGCTTTCGTTTCGTCGGACGAAACGAGGGGCTCACCTGACGTCACCCCTTTGACAGAATTTGGCTGCCGAGCCCATCTCTCATAATCTCTCGCCATCTCTTTTTTCTACCTCCCCAACGCCCAGTCGTAAAACGCTTTCACGTTCTCCGTGTCGAGCGAGAACAGCGTTGGTGCGATTGCGTCGTACGGTGGGAGTGTGTCGACGGTAACGGCGTTGCCTGCGGTGACGGTCGCGGAAAACTTTCCGCCTTGGTCGACGATTGCCGTGCCGCTGATGACGCTGACGTTCATCGTGTTCAACCAACTGAAGTGCACGATGCTCACCACGCCGTCCGTCACAATCTTGACGTCGCGTGCGGTGAGCGTCACGTCGCCGTCGACGACTACACGACCGACATCGAAACGCACATGGTCGCTGCTGTCGACGAGTGTGGTGTTGTCTGCGAGTTCGATTGTTGCGTTGCCGTATTGATAGCGCGCAAAAAAGTCGCACGTTGCCATTTGTCCGTCGACGGTCGCGGCGGGGCAGTCGTCCGTGGTCGGCGTACCGCTTGCGAAGTAGCTCTCAAGAAGTGCAATGTCGACGCGTTGCGGTGCGTCGTGTACGCGTTGGAAGACGAGGAACGTTGCTGCAGCAATCACGACGACCGCAGCAAGAATTTTTGTGGTAGTATCGGGCATATGGGGAAGTTGGGTAGTAGGTAGTTTTGTAGTTTGTAGTGGGAGCCGCTACCCCGCTACGATACTACCCCGCTACCAACTCCGAATGCTATCAGTATGACAAAAACCGACAGAATCCGAAAGATGCAGAGGGGGCTACTTACGTGGTTTCGCAAAAATGGCCGCGATTTGCCGTGGCGGAAGACGACGGACCCGTACGCGATAGTGGTGTCCGAGGTGATGTTGCAACAAACGCAGGTCGATCGTGTCATTCCCAAGTACCACGCGTTCTTGGCGAAGTTTCCCGATTGGCGTCATCTAGCTAAGGCATCGCAAGCATCCGTGGTGAAGATGTGGCATGGGCTTGGGTATAATCGGAGGGCGATGATGTTGCATAGGCTTGGGGGAGAGATGACGAGAGATGTAGAGAGATCGCCAGAAATGCCGAAGGAACTCGACGAGCTTGTAAAACTCCCCGGCATTGGCGCGTACACTGCGCAGGCTGTTCGTGCGTTTGCGTTTCGATGTGATGACGCGGCACCGGTCGACACGAACATTGAGCGCATTCTGAAACGCGTGTTTGGTAGCCACGACAAAAATCGCAAAACAATCGACGCGCTCGCGCTCGATGTGTTGCCAACGGACGTGTGGAGTTGGAATCACGCGATGATGGACCTTGGCGCGACGGTGTGTACGGCGCGGTCGCCAAAGTGTGAGGTGTGTCCGTTGCGCGATGTGTGTCTGTCATATCCGTGTGCGGGCGATGATGTGAAGAAACGACCGCAGAAAAAGTTTGCGGATTCCGACCGCATGTTTCGTGGACGAATTGTCGCACGACTTCGCGGTAAGGCGTATGACACCGACGCGCTGCAGAAGGGGATCGAACTTGCCGATCACGAGCGCTTTGGGCGGCTTGTGGACAGTTTAATGACTGAGGGACTGATTACATTAAAAAATGGTAAACTGTGCCTGCGTTAATCGACCACTGAATGTATGGCACTACTTGAGTTTTACGGGGAGACATGTCCGCACTGTGTGACCATGAAGCCGTTGTTGGCACAGCTTGAGTCGGAGACAGGCCTGAAGGTCGAACGACTGGAGGTGTGGAATAACGAGGAGAATGCAAAAAAGATGGCGGAGTTTGACCATGACAACGAGTGCGGTGGCGTCCCGTATTTTTATAACACGGAGACGAAGGCGCATATTTGCGGGTCGTCGGAATATGAAGCGTTGAAAGCGTGGGCGGTGGGGAAAGAGTGAAAAGTGAAAAGTTGAAAGTGAAAAGTGACTGCATATGAAAAAAGTTCTCATCGGCGCAATCGCGTTGACGCTCATCGGCGCGGGGTGCAGCGAGCCTGCTGCGGAAGTGTCCGCGGACGACGTCGACCTGCACGCCGGAGCGAAAATTGCGTTTGCGCAAAACGTGTCGTGGCTGCACAACCCGTTTGTCTCGAACGACGGTGCGGAGCTGCGCAGTGCAACTATCGACGCTTGGACGACGGGAGAGAGCGCGGCGTTGTCGTGGACGCACAGCGAACAGCAGGAAACGGCAACATCGATTGCTGCACGCGAGGCTGCAGCGAACGCGCCTGTCGGTTCCGGCGTCGTGATGCCGGACGCGGTGTACGAAACAGTGACGACAAACGGAACAATCACTACCGACGCACTCGACAACGCGGAACGTGTGATGTTGCCGTCGTACTGGCCGGAAGGCGCGTATGACGTGCGTGGTGAAGAGAATAGTCTTGTGTGGTTGTCGCGTGCGCAGTATGACGAGCTCGTCACGACACGGTCGTCACACATTGCACTTGGATTGTTCGACAGCACGTTGCAGAATATTAAAGATATTCGCGACATGATGAAACAGATGGGAGGAATGTATGATTGGGATGCAGAGTTGATGACTTGCGTTCCTGAATATTATAAATGGAATCAGTGGCTGTTCCTTCAGCTTTATAAAAAAGGTTTGGCTTACAGAAAAAATGCACCTGTTAATTGGTGTCCCTCTTGCCAAACTGTTTTAGCTAATGAGCAAGTTCTGAGCGATGGAAA
>JBBTZZ010000060.1:0-3054 GCA_038061135.1 Patescibacteria group bacterium | reverse complement strand
CCGTTGTAATTGCCGCACTTTGCGCACGCACGGTGTGGGAGGATGTCGGCACCACAAGCCTTACACAAAAGAACCGTGACGGGTTTAAGCGCGTGGTGGGAGCGACGTCGGCGGACTTTGGAGCGTGAGCTACGGAATGCTGGCAATGGCATAGGAAATGCGGGTTGTTCGACTGCGAACAGGTACTGAGTAAGAATGCGCGAATAGTAGCGGATTGGCCAAAAACAGTCAACTCGGAGCCTCGTCACTTGACACTACCGTGCGATACATAGTACCTTGCAGGAGCTATGACAACAACCTACGACCGCTATATCCAAAATACCGAAGCACAGATGCGTAAAGGCATTTTGGAGCTGTGCATGCTCTTCGTTCTTGCCGACGGAAAAGAACGATATGCGAGCGATTTACTCGACACACTCAAGAAAAAACAACTCATCGTGGTGGAGGGCACGCTTTATCCCCTGTTGAACCGCCTGCGCAGCGAAGGGCTGCTCGAACACACGTGGCAAGAGTCACAAAGCGGTCCACCGCGCAAATACTACAAGCTCACAGAAAAGGGTCGTCACGCACTCACCACTCTTAAAACATCATGGGACACGCTCGCGGGCACTGTCTCCTCGCTTCACTAATATGCAAAAGACTATCGACATTACTCTCGCTGGCACGCGCTTCACTCTTGAAGAACGTGCATACGAACGGCTCGTCGCATACACCACGAGCCTGGAAACACACTTTACCGCGAACGCCGAAAAAACAGAGATCCTCCGCGATATCGAGGCCCGCATTGCTGAACAGTTCCTCGCCAACCGCAAAAGCGGAAACGACGTGGTGACCGACATGGAGGTTACTGCAATTATGCACGACATCGGCAGCGTGTCCGCGATTGCCGAGTTTGAGAACGACGAACACAATGATCGTCATGAACCCGCGGGAACGGAACGGTCGAGCAAAAAACTCTTCCGCGACACCAGCAACCGCGTTCTTGGTGGCGTATGTAGTGGTCTTGCCGCGTATTTCAATTTGGATGCGACAGTCGTACGAATTGTCGTACTCATTCTTGCACTCGTCTTCTTCCCGTTCTCTATTCTCATCTATATCCTCATGTGGATGATTGTTCCTGCTGCACGCACTCCGGTACAAAAACTCAAAATGCAGGGCGAGCCAGTTACCGTCGCGCGCATTCAGGCCTATCACGAGGGACAGAAGGACGACGCGAGACAGTCCGCAAACGTCTTTACTAAAGTACTCCTTGTCATCGTCGGCATTGTCGTTTTCTGCTTACTCCTTGCCTTCGGCTTCCTGGGCATGTTCCGTGTGAGCCATGTAGAAACCGGGCCCGCGCCCGACTGGGGCACGTTCGAGATCACGGGTGACGAAGGAACTGCCGAGGTCAACTTCAACTAACACAAAACGGAGCACATGCTCCGTTTTGTGTTACACGAACGTATACACTACGCCCCTACGCTTTCTCCTCGTCCCCACCCACAAGCGCGATGGTCGCCACCAAGTCGCCCTCTTGTTTGAACCGCATGACACGAACACCCTGCGTTGCGCGACCAATAATACTCACGCTGTTTACCGCCGTGCGCACCACCTGTCCGCCTTTGCTGACCATAAGCAAGTCATGTGCATCAACCTTTTTGACGACGTGGCCGCCAATCATTTTGCCGGTCTTTGCCGTAATCTGCGCCGTCTTAATCCCCTGTCCGCCACGGCCCTGCATGCCGTACTCCTCAATGTCGGTGCGCTTGCCGTAACCGTTCTCCATGATAATCATGAGAAGCCGCCCTTCTTTCACGTCGTCCGGTTTTAACACCGACATGCCAATCACCACGTCGTCGCCACGAAGCTTGATGCCGCGTACGCCAGCCGCAACACGACCCATTGCGCGCACGTCGTCTTCGCTAAAACGAATCGACATGCCGTTTTGCGTGACGAGCATAATCTCGTCTTTGCCGGTCGACGTAAACACCCACTCCAAGTTGTCGCCGTCGTTCAGCTTAATGGCAATCAAGCCGCTCTTGCGCACGTTCTCAAAGTCCTCAAGCTTTGTCTTTTTAATCGTGCCCTTGCTTGTGACAAGCACAATAAACTTTGCCTTCTCTTGTTTCTTGAGGTCGCCGACCAACACTGCCGACACCTTCTCGCCCGGGCCAAGCTCCAAGAAGTTCACAATCGCCTGACCCTTTACCGTGCGACTTGCCTCTGGAATGTCGTACGCCTTCAACCGGAACACGCGGCCACGCGACGTAAAGAACATCATGTCCTGGTGCGTCGTTGCGGAGTACACGGCCTCCACAATGTCCTCTTCCTTCGTCGTCAACCCAATCACGCCTTTGCCGCCACGGCCCTGTTGAGCAAACGTGTCACTTGGCAAACGCTTAATGTACCCGTCCTTTGTCATCATGATGACGGCCGGAGTGTCCGCAATAATGTCCTCCATGGAGAACTCCTTGACGCCCGCTTTGATAATCTTCGTGCGACGTTCGTCACCATACTTCTCCATGAGCGCGACAACTTCTGCACGAATGACGGCCAGCATGCGCTTCTCCGACTTGAGAATTGCCTCCAACTCCTCCTTAATCTTCATCTTCTCGTCGTACTCCTGCTCAATGCGCAAACGCTCAAGGTTTGCGAGTGACTGCAAGCGCATCTCCAAAATGGCGACGGCCTGACGTTCTGTCATCTTGAACCTATCCATCAAGTTCGCACGCGCTTCGTCTTTGTCACCGCTCTTTTTAATCGTCGCAATTACTTCGTCAATGTGCGCAAGCGCAATCCGCAACCCCTCCAAAATGTGCAACCGCTCGTCAATGCGCGCCAACTCAAACTCTGTACGACGACGCACAACAACCTTACGGTGTGCAATGTGCTCCTCCAAAATCTGCTTCACGTTCAAAATGCGCGGCTGAATACCGTCGACAAGCGCGAGCATGTTGTAGTGAAACGCCGTTTGCAGCTGCGTCAGTTGGTACAAGCGGTTCAACACTTTGCGCGGGTAGCAGAAACGCATGAGGATGGTGGGACAGCGACGAGCGAAACGACTTCTACTCC
>JBBTZZ010000059.1:0-22761 GCA_038061135.1 Patescibacteria group bacterium | reverse complement strand
GCAGATGGGACTCCTGATATCGAGTTTCGTGTAGAGAGTGATGGTGATGTTTTTGGAGATGGCGCGACGTATACTGCGGGTGCGGACTATGCTGAGTTCTTCAAAACATCGGATGCTTCGCTTGGTGGTTATCACGTTGTGTGTCAGGATCCAACACAGTCAGAGTCGGTGCGACGGTGTTCTGCAGGGGACGTAGCATATGTTATGGGTGTTGTTTCCACGAATGCGGCGTTTGTTGGAAATAACTTCCGCGGCGCAGCATTTGATATGAGCAATGACCCCAATTACCGAAAGGTTGGTATGGTTGGGCAGATCGATACGTTTGTGAATGCAGGTGAAGGGGCTATCGCGATTGGTGACGCAATTACCGCATCGTCGGTAACAGCAGGCTACGGTGCAAAGTCATATGGGCCGGCACGCATTGTTGGCTTTGCACTTGAGTCGCTAGCAAGTGGAACGGGCATTATTCGTGTGTTGGTGCAGCCACAGTGGTACGGCGGCACTATGTTGACGAACGACGGAACATCCATGGTTGCAACGGCAAACGTTCTACTCGCACCACTTCGTACTGCAACGGCAACAAGTAGCGGGGACTCGCGTGACATTGTGCTCCGTGGTTCAGGCTGGAGTGGAAGCGCGGCGGTTACAAAAAACATGACGCTTCGCAATGACGTGACGGACGGTTCAAGCGATTATCGTTTGTCTGTCGTGAACGACGCAGGTTCGCAGGTCGCGTCCATCGGTAACACGGGTGACTTGGCAATTGCGGGAAAGCTTTACCCGTCCGACCGTGGAACGCTTCAAACCTCTAAATACATCTATTACGACGGTTCAACAGGTGCAGGCGGTAACTTTATGCGTACCAACGCGGGCGGTTGGAGCAGCGGCTCGTACGACTTCGCGGAAATGTTCCCGTCGGCTGACTTGCTCGCGGCAGGTGAAGTTGTGGTGTTCGCAGATACGAAGGAGTCTATTCGTCGCTCCACGGGTACGTCGTATGACGATCGTATCGCGGGTGTTGTGTCGACACGTCCGGGGTTCTTAGCGGGCGACAATAAGCCAGGCGACGTGCCGGTTGCGCTTTCTGGCCGTGTGCCAACGTATGTGTCCGGCGAGAACGGTGCGATTGCTGTTGGCGACCCGCTGACCACGTCGACTAAAGCTGGCTACGCCATGAAGGCAACGGAGCCAGGCCCAATTGTTGGTTACGCAATGGACGCGTTTAGTGGCGCGACGGGCGTGGTGGTGGCGTTTATCCGTCCGTCGTACTTTGACGGCACCGCGGTCGATGCACCGATTGCTGAGAACGACATTTCCACACTTTCGAATGTCGCGCAGCTCGACGTGTCAGGAAGCATGAACATGAATGGTGGCAGTATTATCTCCGTTGCATCGTTGACGGGCATTGGCAATAACTGGCACATGGCGGAAAACGGCGACTTTGTGACGCGTGGAAGCATTGTTGCGCTTATTACGTCGTTCGGTGGTGATGACGTCGAAACGTACGCTGCGCTTGGTCGTGAACATACGGTGCAGTTGTCCGGGACGGTCACGCTCCGTGATGGTTTTGCGAAAATTGAGTTTGAGAAAGTCGACCCCGCGTTTAACGACGTTATTGCGAACCAAGCGCCGTACCGCGTTCTTGTTACTCCAGCAGGTATGACGGGGGCAGTGTATGCAACGGATCGCACAAACGAAGGGTTTACTATTCGCGACACAGAAAACACGAACGGCGTAGCGGTCGACTGGTTGGTGATTGCGTACCATAAGGACTTTGCGCCAGAAGTTATTGTCGAGGATGTACTGGCAGATGAAGAAGCAGCGAGTAGCGAGGAACAAGGGGCGAGTCCTGAGCCTGAAGTGACGTCAACAGAAAATGAGGACATCGAGGCACCCGTAGCAGAAGAGACCGTCGAACCAGTTGTCGACCAAGTTATCGTTGAAATGCCTGCGGATGTTGTCGAGGAAGTTCCGGTCACTGACGAGGTAACTGATAGTGCTCCTGTCGAAGAAGTTCCAATCTCCGAGGCTCCTGCTACAATAACTGAGCCAACAGCACTCTAACGTTCCGTGCGTATGTCTTTTGTGACTTTTTGCCGCGCCGTGATGCGCGGAGCGCTCCTTGCTGCTGCGGTGTTAATGCCGCTTGCGTATTTTCCGTGGACATTCGAGCCGCTTGAAATAAACAAACAGACCGTGTTGATTGTGCTGCTCGTTGTTGCGGCACTTGGTTGGCTGGGTGCGAGCGTTGCGGAGCGACGGGTGGTTATTCGTGGCCAATGGGTGCACGCTATTGCAGTGCTCTTCGCACTCGTTCCGCTGTTTGCGGTGGGTACGTATGACCAGCCGTACATGAGTTTCATCGGTGCGTCAGGGCAGGAATACACAAGCATGCTGACCGCGGTATTGCTTGTAGTGCTGATGTTTTTGGTGCCGTTCGTGTTTGACACTGCACGGAGTCAGGTGCGTTTGTGGAGCGGTATGCTGGTTGCCGGTGCAGTTGTGGCGCTTGCAGTTGTTGCGTCGTTTTTTGGAATAACATTGCCGAGTTTTGTGGGTACCGCGAACCTAACCGCGTTATATTTGCTTGCAATGTCGCTTTTGGGCTGTACGTTGTGGTTGACATCGAGGGGTGGCGAACATGACGTGCTACCAGGCAGCGTGTGGGGTGGTGTTGTGCGTGGCGGTATTGTTATTACCACATTGACGACGCTCTGGATGTTGCTTGCCATTGACTACTCGGGGCTGTGGATTGCTGCGCTTGTCGGCACATGTGCCATGATTGCTTTTGCGCTTTGGCGCGCGCACGAGTTTCCCCATATTTCGCGCCTGCTACTACCCATGATGTTACTGGTCGCGTCGCTCATTTTCCTCTTTATTCCGAGCGTACTCAGCAATCCGTTTGTGCCGGAGGTTGCGCTGACCAATAAAGGTGCATGGAACGTTGCGACACAATCGCTTCACGGCAACGCAATGGCGTTTGGCACTGGCCCAGGAACGTATGCGTTTAATTACGCGCAATATCACAATGCTGACGTGAACACGACGGATTTTTGGGATGTTACCTTTGACCGTGCAAACAGTTACGTCATGACGTTATTGCCGACGTACGGCGTGGTTGGCATCGTACTTTACGTGCTGTTCATGCTTGGTGTCGGCATTGCGGCGGTGGGAGTCATCGCGAAGGCACGTAACCATGAGGAGTGGAAGCTGACCGTCGCGCCGTGCATAGCCTTTCTTGCGCTGACCGTCGCACAGTTCACATTGCCGTCCAACATGACGGTGCAGTTTGTGTACTGGTTGTTGTCGGCGGTGTTGCTTGTGCATGCAGGGCACAAAATTCGACAGTACGACTTTGCTACGTCGCCACGCGCAGGAATTGTGTCGTCGTTTGTGTTTATGGTGCTGTTTGCGGGGCTGGCAATCACGTTGTCAGTCTCGGTGTTGCGGTACCGTGCAGAGATTGCGTTTGCACAAGCCGTTGCGCTCGACAAAGCTGGCGGCAATTTGGACGAAATAATCGTGTTGCTGGACCGCGCTGCAACCACGAATAGTTGGAACGACCTGTATTACCGTAACTTAGGGCACGCGTTGCTCCTTCGCACCGGAGAGCTTGTAAACCAAGAGAACGCTGACCCGTCCGTGATTCAGCAGTTTATTGCCGCGAGCTTGAACGCAGGAAAGACCGCAACCGACCTTTCCAGCGGCAACGTCGACAATTGGGAGCTGCGTGGACAGTTGTATCGCGAAGTTGCGCCGCTGATTGCCGATGCAGACGTCTTTGCTATTACGTCGTGGCAGCAGGCCGTGCTGTTGGCGCCGAATAACCCCAAGGAATACGTCGGTCTTGCTCGGGCGTTTATGGCGCGTGCAGACCGTTTGGCTGTGCTTGCAGAAAGCGAGGACGCGGCGCAAGCAAAAACCGCCGTCACCGACCGCGACACCGCACTTGCAGCCGCTGCTGAGGCACTGCTTAAGGCGCAGTCGCTTAAGCCCGACTACACTCCGGCGCAGTATTACTTGGCGCAGGTCTACGAACGGCAGGACAAGTTGGCCGACGCGGTGAAGAGCATGGAGGCGCTAAAGGCAGCGGCACCGAATGACATTGGTGTTGCCATGCAGCTTGGGCTTCTCTATTTGCGACAGGGCAAAAACGCGGCGGCAAAGGCGGAGCTTGTGCGGGCACTTACCATTGCCCCGAACTACGCAAACGCGCACTGGTATTTGGCGACAATTTACGAACAAGAGGACGACATTGCATCCGCAATTGCTGAAGTAGAAAAAATCCAGGCAACCGACCCGGACAATGCGCTTGTGACACAGCGCTTGGAACGTCTCCGCGCAGGGCTTGCGAGTGCTGCAATTCCGGAGCCTGTTGATGGCGACACCGCTGCGGTGACGGGGGAGTAGGGCTCCATGGATGGAGGGGTCCAGTCACTTCGCCACCCCGTCAGTGCTCACCCTCGCTTCGCTCGATTGCGCGCTGCCGGGGGCCCCGCTCGTGCCACCCCTTTTCCTGAATTTGGCTGCCGAGCCGTGCAGCCCATCGTTTCGTCCGACGAAACGAAAGCGAGCGGCGGACTGACGACAGCGATGGGCGACCAACGGAAGCCCGAGCGCAGTCAGTCCGGCAAGCGAGCAAACACATCGCCCTGCAAACCTTTCGGTTGCAGGGCGTTACGATTTCACTTTCCGAAGTACCACGTGAGGCCGGACGCGGCGGCACCACCGACGGCGCAGGTGAGGCCCGTTGCCGCAATGTAGCCGTACGTGGGCAGCTCGGCGTTCCCTGCGGCAATGCGGTCGGCATCGCCACTGGGGTAATGCTCGGCAGCCCAGTCCGCGTCGTTGTACTCCGCCAGCCGCCCTTCGCCGTACGCGAGGCTTCCGACGCCCACTGCCGCACACACCCCGGTCGTCACAAGGGACGCGACGGTTGGCGTGCTGAGCGGCTTTGCCTTCGGCGCCTTGAGAGGCTCCGTGGGCAGTGGCGGAACGGTGTGCATCACCACCGTCGGGTCGGGAGCTTTCGGCACGTCGACGGCAGGGATGAGCACGACGTCGGAGAACCACGTGGCGTCCACACTCGGGACGATTGGCGGCGTGCAGGCGCTCACACCCTGCGGCAGCTTTCCGCCCGGTGGCGTCGACGCAATTGCGGCAATGCCACCCGTGAGGTCGCCGAACGTGAGTGCGGCTTCCGGACGGCCTTGGTTGACGACCGCCGCGAACATGGGCGTGAAGCTGTTGCACACGGTGTAGCGTTCCGTTTTTCCGGCCGACATGATCGCCGTGTTCGGGTCGCCTTGCACCGGCCAGTCGTCCGCGGTGGGGCCGAACGTGTCGGCTTTTACTGCGACGGTGATGTCCGGCGACGGCGTACTCGCGTCGAGCAGCACCAGGCGGCGCGGCGCGGCAGCCGTGACGAGCGGCGCAACTTTCTTGGCGAGCAGGCACGTTGCGAACGGGTTCTGGTGGTCCCAGTCCGCAGTCACGAAGCAGCTTGCGTGTGCGTCCGCGCCGAGGCCGAAGCCGCGGTACGAGAACACGAGAAAGTCGAGCTTTTCGTCTGCAGCCTTTTGGAGCACCGTGGTCATCCCGCTTGCCGTTGCCTCGCTCCCCGTGAGGAGCGCGACGTAGTGCACGCCGGGTTTTGCCATGAGCTGCTCCGCCAACCGCTTGGCGTACGCGTCGTCCACCATGGACGTGGGGCCGAGCTTCTCGGTCTCCCAGTCGCCGATGTACGACGTCACTGCAACGATGACGACTCCCGTCCGCGGCACGCCCGGCTGGGCGTCGACGTCCTTGAGGACCATCGCGCTCGCCGTCGGCATGTTCATGAAAAAGCACACGATCGCAGAAAGAACACTGATGAAGGTACGACGCATGGCCGCTCCATTTGTTGAAGATTTGGGGCTGACGCAGAATTGCGCTCCGACAGTCGGAGGGATAAAGATACGCAAAAAGTTGGCTTTTGTCAAAGAATTTGTTACGCTGCGCCCACTATGTTGAATGTCGGTATTGTCGGGTTGCCAAACGTGGGGAAGTCCACGTTGTTTACTGCGCTGACCAAAAAACAGGTCGACTGCGCGAACTTTCCGTTTTGTACCATTGAGCCGAACGTCGGTGTGGTTGAGGTTCCGGACGAGCGCATTGCGGTGCTGTCGGAAATGTCGCACACGCAAAAGCGCGTTCCGGCTGCGATTGAGTTTGTCGACATCGCCGGCTTGGTCAAGGGCGCACACAAAGGTGAAGGGCTCGGCAACAAGTTTTTGGCGAATATTCGGGAGTGCGACATGATTGTGCACGTGGTACGGGAATTCGTGAACAACGATATCGTGCACGTCGACGGCAGCGTGGACCCCGCACGCGACGTGGAGGTGATTGAGCTCGAACTTGCCATGGCCGACCTCGGCATGGTGGAGAAGATGCACGACACCGTGACGTCGAAGATGAAAGCGGGAAAAGCCCCTGACTTGGCGGCACAAGCATCGGCGATTACCAAGTGGAAGGACGCGTTGACCGCGGGGAAGATGGCGAACACCGTGGAGTTTACGGACGAAGAGCGGGACGCGGTGCGCGGTGTGCAGTTGCTGACGAACAAGCCAATCCTTTACATTGTGAACGTGAACGAAGAGACGGCGACAAAAGGCACATGGGTTTCGCCACTTGGTGCAGGGCGCTTGGCGATTCCTATCTCCGTGCAGATTGAGGCAGAACTGGCAGGCATGCCGCCCGAGGACGCAAAGATGATGCTTGGGGAGCTTGGCATGAAGGAGTCCGGTCTCGATACGGTCATTCGCAAGTGCTACGAGTTGCTGAACCTTATTACGTATCTGACAACCGGCGAGAAGGAGACGCGCGCATGGACCATTCACCGCGGCATGAAGGCGCCGCAAGCCGCAGGCGTTATTCACACAGACTTTGAAAAGAACTTTATTCGCGCCGAGGTTATCTCGTACGACGACTTCGTAAAATTCGGTGGCGAAAGTGGCGCACGTGACAACGGCAAGCTTCGCGTTGAGGGCAAAGAATACGTCATGCAAGATGGCGACGTGTGTAACTTCCGTATCGGCGGCTAACACACATTGTCATCCCGACCCTTCCTAACGTCAGGGTAAACTTCGGAGGGACCTCATCGATATGACCCAATTCTTCGTCGCAGCCCACGCGTTCATACAAAAAGACGGCAAGTTTTTAGTGACGAAACGCATGGCAACGGACGGGTACATGCCGGGCGTCTGGGATTTGCCGGGCGGTACGGTGGAGGCAGGGGAGACCGTGGAGGAAGCGCTTGTCCGCGAAGTTACCGAAGAAACCGGACTCACCGTTTGCATTGGCACACCAATCAGCGTCTACACCACACTCGCGATGCTCCCTAAACGTCAAAACGTCACCATCATCTTTGCGTGCGACTGGGTTTCCGGCGACGTCGTCCTTGCCGAGCACGACGAATTCCGCTTCGTGACGCGGGAGGAGCTCGCATTACTCGATAGGATACATTTTCTTCAGACGCTCTCATAAAACACTACGCGACCCTGGAGGCAGGGTCGCGAGGAACGGAGTTACGCGGCTTTAGCGCAGAGCTGGCGAAGACGGGTGGGTTTGTCGATGTCGTGCGGGTTGGTCGACGCGACGTGGCACATTTCCGCGAGTTCGGGCGACAGCGCGAACGCGGCGAAGCGGCTGTCGAGCGCAATGTAGCCAGCGAAGAGGCTGTTCGTTTCGTGCGTGGTGAGCCCCAGTTCGCCGTACGCCCCGCGGTCGAGGTCAACAGCCTGGAAGACGCGTGCGTAGCCGGCGTCTTGGAGTTTTCCTGCCGCGCTGCCCACTACACCGTGGCCAATCCGCGTGATGAGCAGCATGAGCTTGTCTGCAAGCCCGGGGTCTTCCATGACGTCGTCAGGACAGAGTTGCACCATGAGTCACCTCGCTCCCATAGTCTCGCCACACCACACGTTCGTCAAGCGCAAACACAAACGCGGGACCAGGCCCGCGTTTTGTGCTACACGACGAATCGGAAGAAACGGCGGCCGACCAACTGGCCTTCGCGGTGGTAGGTGATGGGGTTGTCGGAAAGTGGGGAAGACGTGTAGCCCATGCTGGTCATGATCGTTTCGACGTCGGGAGCAAACATTTCGGTGCCGAGGAAGTGGACGGGGGCAGCAATGAGGACGACCGCGCCGCCTTTTAGTGTGTTTTTCATGCCGCGGAAACTTTCGCGGTAGAGCGTTTCGATGTACGCGATTGCTTCGTTAATTTGCACGATGGTTTCGTTGCCTTGGCGTGGGTTGCCCAAGTACGTTTCCGTGACGACGGCGTCAACGCTGTTTGGCGCAACGTGCGTGCCAATATCTGCGGCCTTGCTTACATACAAATCCATCGGCGGCATGGTGACGCCGCTGCGCTTCATCCAGGAGAGGTTTTCGCGCGTGTCGTGAATCGCGCCGCTTGCAATGTCGCCACCAATAACCTTTTGGCAGCCCATGAGTGCAGCTTCCATGAGCACGGTGCCGCTGCCACAGAACGGGTCCATGATTGTGGTGCCCTCGAGTTTCACGCTCGTCATGTTCACCATCATGCGCGCCAGTTTTGGCGGCAACATGCCTTGTTTGGCGTTGCGGCGTGGTCGGCCGAAGTCGCGTGCGCTCCACGCCTCGGCGTCTTGCACGGCGTCGGTGGTGCCGATGACAATGCGTCCCGGTGCGGCAAGCAACACAAACTCCGCACCCTTCGTAATGAGTTCGTTCTTGCGGACGCCGACGGCAGAGATTGCCGCTTCCTTTGCCATGACAAAACGCGACGAAATATTGCGGCCCTTGAGTGCGGTTTTTACCGACAACCCGAGCTTGCGCGCCATTGCGGCCAAGTCTTCCACCTTTTTGGGATTGCCGAAGTCGTAGACGCTGATCCCGAAGTGCTGCTTGCTCTCACGGTGTTCAAATTCAAGCTGGGAGGCCAAGAATTCAATAAGTGTCTCTTGGTCGACAGTGCTTGGCAGCTCGCCAATGACGTTGCCAATCTTTTGCGTGCCACCCAAGCGGTCGGCAAGCACGTCAGCTTGGCCGTTCATTTCGTCAAAAAGCGCCACAATGCCGGCGTGGTCGGTAGGAATTGCCCCTGTTACCGCATGAATTTCGGCAATCGAGAGGTCGGGGTGGGAGCCCAAAATGGCAAAACGTTGCATAGTTGGCGAAGCATAGCCGCTTTGGCTGATTTTGGGAAGTTTTTGTCGAGCGCGCAGCCACTTTTCACTTTCAACTTTTCACTTTTCACTTCTAAAACACAGAGCCCCGCCAACCTTTCGGCGGGCAGGGCTACGGAGTGACGACGATGACGTGGGGGTTCTGGCGGTTGCCACTTTGGAGCGTGTCGCCCTCCTCGGGCTCGACGCTCACGTAGTACTCGACGCTTTGCGTGGTTGCGGTCAACGAGGCTTGGTAGCCTTTGTCGCCCGCTCGCATGGCCACGGAGTCCCACTTGGTGGTGCCCTTCGTCCGCGAGTACAACCACATCTTCATTGGACCGACGTTTTTGACGTCAGCCGTGATGATGACGTCGCCCGCACGAGCCTTTTTCACCGTCTTGTGGACGATGCGTGGGCTTGTGTCGGGGGCGATGACGACGGGTGCCTCGGCTTTCGGTGGTTTTACGACCTTGGGCTCGGGCTTCATGACGACGGGCGCGATGGGCTCGGCGGGTTTCGGCGTTTCCGTTTGCACGGGAACAACGAGGGGCGGGTCAGTAGGTCGGTTTGTCAGTGGGTCAGTTCCTGAAACCGATCCACTGAGCTCCTGACCAGCTTCACCACGCTCCTGATCCACCTCCGGCTTCTGCCACCACGTCACGCCACCAACCGCGAGCATTACCACCGCCGCGAGCATGCCAACCGCGCGCCATTTCACCGTTCGCCCGTGGAGTACGCTGCGTGGCTGCACTGTTTCCGATGTGGCGCGCAGCGCTTCCATGGCCTTGAGTACGTCCGCGCGCATTGCTGCGGCGGTTGGGTACCGTTTTGCCATGTCGTACTCGACGGCGCGGAGAATGATTTTTGCCACGTCTTCTGGAATGTCTGCGAGCATCTCCGGGTCGCGTCCTGCGAACACAATGTCCTTTGGCGACTGGCCTTTCAGCAGCGCCCAGAGCATTGCACCTGCCTCGAACAGATCGGTTCTGCGGTCCACGTCCTTGCCGCCGCGACGCTGCTCCGGCGCCATGTACGGTGCGGTTCCCATGGGCGCGTTCGTCATTTCCGACTGGCCGTCTTGCTCGTCCTCTCGGAAGTGCGCAACGCCGTAGTCGATAATGACCACCTTCACAATCACGCCGCCACTGCGCACAACAAGGACGTTGTCCGGCTTGATGTCGCGGTGAATGATTGGCGGTTTGTGTTCGTGCCCCGCGTGGAGTCCTGCAAGTACGCCGTCCAGAATGTACAGCGCTACCTCGGGCGGCATTGGGCCGTCGTTCATGAGCTCCCTTGCGCTCACTCCGTCAATGAGGTCCATGACGATGTAGCACATGCCGTTGTCGTGCACATCAAGGACGCGCACGATGTTCGGATGGGCCATTTTCGCAATGATACGTGCCTCTTTAAAGAACCCTTCACGCGCCTTACCGTGCATGGCAAGCGCCGCGTTCAACACCTTCATGGCACACGGTTTGTCGAGACGAATGTCATGCACGCGGTACACGGTGGCCATGCCGCCGGCACCAATCTTCTTTTCAACGCGGTAACGGCCGTCAACGACCGTACCGATTTCCAGTGCGTTTTCGTTGGCCACGACGGCCTCCTTTGTTGGTTTGTAGTGGTGTTCGTTGCAGAAATGCACGAACCGTGGCTAGCGTAACAGCATTTTCGTCAAAAACGCAAGGCGCAGCCCGGTTGACGTCGCCGAAGCTTTCGGCTAGGATTGCGCTACTTATTCTTGTCCACGACCTCGCAAGAGGTTGCCCCGCCCCGTGCGGAGGCCAAGCACACTATGATCTACGAGATCCTTACGATTATTCCGGCCAAGTTCTCGGACACCGAGATTGACGCCGTTTCTGACCGCGTTGCCAAGGTACTCGAGGCAAACACGCTCAAGATCGAGAAGACCGAAAACCTCGGTAAACTCAAGCTTGCGTACGCCGTCGACCACACGCGTTACGGCACGTACGTCCTGTTCTACGTGTCGACCGACGACGTGAGTGTCATGAAAAAGGTCGACCAAGACCTGCGCTTGTCCGACGACGTGTTGCGCCACATGATTGTGTCGCACCCACACGGCATCCCTGCACGCACGCCAAAGCCGACGTCCTACACCCCGCCGTTGACGACCGAGGGTCGCCGTTCGAGCGAGAAGTCCGACGACCGCCCGCGCGTTGCCAAGCCGGCTGCAACGGAGGAAAAGCTGTTGTCGACAGTAGAGCTCGACAAAAAGCTCGACGAAATCCTTGATAGTGACATAATGAAGTCGATCTAACCTCGACTTCCTATGGCAAACTCGTTGAACCGCGCAATGCTCATTGGTAACTTGACCCGCGACCCGGAGCTGCGCAAAACCGCGAACGGACAGTCGGTGACGTCGTTCTCGATTGCCACCAACCGTGCGTTTACCACGCAGACCGGTGAAAAAAAGGAGCAGGCGGACTATCACAACATTGTTGCGTGGGGCCGTTTGGCAGAAATCTGTGCGCAGTACCTTACCAAGGGCAAGAAAATCTACGTCGACGGCCGCATTCAAAACCGTGAATGGGAAGGCACCGACGGACAGAAGCGTTACCGCACAGAAGTCGTTGTAGAAAACATGATCATGCTTGACCGCGCAGGCAACAGCACAGGCGAGGCCTTCAAATCCTCCGGTAATGAACCGCAGTTTGGTGACGAGCCTGTTGCACCGCCCCCGGCAGACGATGAAATTAAACTTGAAGATATTCCGTTTTAAACTATGGCAAACCAACAGCAAAAGTCTAAGGGTCGTCACTGCCCGTTCTGCGTGCAGAAGGACCTTAGCATCGACTACAAGAACACCGACATCCTCCGCCGCTACCTGTCCTCGTTTGCAAAAATCGTTCCGCGCAAGCGCAGCGGTTTGTGCTCCGGCCACCAGCGCGAGATGGGCAATGAAATCAAGAAGTCGCGCATCATGGCGCTCTTGCCGTTCGTTCAGGAGTAATATGGACGGGGCTGACCTCGCACGACGCGTGGGCCTCTGGAACGGAACGTACGATTATCTTCGTACGTTCTTTTCTGCTCGGGGTTATACGGAAGTGCGCACGCCGCTTGCTGTTTTGTGCCCGGGCATGGAGCCGAACCTGGATCCGGTCGGCATTGACTTGAATGCTATTCGCAAGGGAAAGGTGCGTGCAGGACTGATTACCAGTCCAGAATACGCCATGAAGAAGCTGCTTGGAGGAGGCATGGAGCGTATTTACACGGTCACGCCTGTGTTCCGAAACGTTGAGGAATTGGGTGGCGACCATTCGATTGAGTTCACCATGCTCGAGTGGTACCAACAGCATGCGGACTACAATGATTGTATGGACGAGACAGAGGCGCTGATCGATGGCTTCATCGGCGGAACTGGTGAGCGATGGCCGCGGTATTCGTACGTCGACGAGATCAAAGCTTGGAAAGGCCCGACGAGTGACGATACGTTCAACCACCACGTACTGCCCGAACTCATGAAGCGAAGCGATCGGTTCTTCGTCAAAGAGTTTCCCATCAGCGAGGCTGCACTTGCGCAAAAGTCGCCGGACGGCCGCAGTGCGCAGCGGTTTGAGGCGTATGTGGGCGGCATGGAGTTGTGTAACGGGTTTACAGAGCTTGTCGACCCTGCCGAACAGCGCACGCGGTTCCTTATTGAGCAAGAAGAACGCAGAAACGCGGGCAAAGAAGTGTTCCCCGTTGACGAAGAGCTCCTCCGTCAGTTATCCTCCGTCGCATCACCAACCTTTGGCAACGCACTCGGCGTCGACCGCCTGGTCATGCTGAAAGCGGGCACCAAAGACATTGACTCAATTCACCTGTTTCCGCCGTCAGAGCGGTTTAACTAGGGATGATGAGAGATCATGAGAGATGAAGAGAGATGACACAAACCATCCCTCATAATCTCTCTGCATCTCTCTCATCTCTCTCCCTATGGCCTCTCCCAACGACATTCGCAAAGGCACCGTCATTAACCTCGACAACCAGCTTTGGGTCGTCGTAGGTTTTCAACGTGTTTCACCAGGAAAAGGTGGCTCGTTTGTGCGCACACGCATTAAGTCGTTGTCGTCGGGTAAGGTTGTCGAAAATAACTTCAGGGCAGCAGAGAACCTTACATTTGAGGACGTGAACTACCGCAAGATGCAGTTCATCTTTGGTGACGATAACACGCTCACGTTCATGGACGGCCAGACGTACGAGCAGGTCGCCATTGGTCGTGACGTGGTAGACGAAGACGCGGTATACCTCAAAGAAGGCCTGGACGTGACGGTCATCATGCACGGCGAGAAAGCGATTGCCATGGAACTTCCGCTCAAGATTGAGTTCACCGTTGCGCAAACGGACACGGCAGTTAAAGGCGACACCGCAAGCGGCAACGTGCTCAAAGACGCCATCTGCGACAACGGTCTCAAAATCCGCGTCCCGATCTTCGTCAGCGAAGGCGACATCGTCCGCATCAGCACCGAAACGGGCGACTACCTGGAGCGCGTTGCGAAATAAAGACGGCCCGCTGGGACGTCTCGCGCACTATACGCGGGGCCACCGCGCCCCGCATAACACAAAAGCACCTCACGTGGGTGCTTTTGTGTTTGGGCGCGAACGAGATGAGACTCGCTCGCGCCACGGATCAGTACAGACGCGGAGGAAGACTTTCTGGGAATTGCATCAACCTCCGGTAGTATGGCTTTTCTTGAGTGTGCTCAGGCCGCTCACCCCTTTCCTTGAGGGCGTGAAAGGGTCGAAGAAGGAGGTTCTCGATCATCACGCATGACTCCAGCCGTTCGGCTTTCCGCCGCCCCCACCAGTTATCCCAATAGATGTTGTTGGTGATGGGTTTACTCCAGCCCTCGCCGTGGTCAGCGATGATGCAGTACCACTTTTCCGGTGGCGCCTTGGCAATGAATACCTTGAACCCACACGACACCATGTCCCTGCCCTGGCACTCACTCAGATGTACCTGATAGAGGAGAAAGATATTCAGTCCTTCGGCAAGGAACGGGATGGTCTGTGAGACGAGCGCGAGATCGAGGTGGAGTTCTTGAAGGTAGCCGTAGATCGTTGGTCCTGGTTCGGGCGCGCTGACGCCGCTGTACATTGTAGGCCTCGTTGTGCAGATGGTATGCAGTTCTGAACCATTGAGGGATTCGATTGCTCAGATCTGGGCGCGAGGGAGTGACGGTTACTCGACCTCGCGCCACGGGCTACTTGTGTTTCTTGCCGAGCTTGTAGATCTGCTTGAATAGCTCGGCGAGCATGTCCCCGAAAGGACTGTGACCGGACTCGCTGCCCATCTCGCAGAGACTCACAAAGGCGTGTCCGGCGAAGGTGTCCGGGAGCTTGATGGCGTGGATGACGCCCTCGCCGGAGCAATTCTTCCGCACGTATTCCATGGCATCTTCGGTGGTTTCCACGTCGGCCACCAGGAAGCTGCCGCAGTTAAGGAGAATGATCATTTGGAGTTTTACCTGTCAGGAGTGTTGTTGTAGTGCTATTCTTGTAGGGGTGCACGGTGTCACTACAGATTCGCTGTGTGTGCAGGGGCTAGGTTGGGAGGATGTGGCGATTCCGAGTTTACCGATTTGATTGCAAGCATGAACTCGCATCGGGCTCCGAGTTGCTGCACGTATGTTCCACCGTCTCCGCCAGAACCCTCCCCTCGACGTTTCTGCGTTGACACTGTGCAAGAGCATGATAGCATAAAATAGCTACTTTGTCAACCAAATAGGGTGATAATAATATATAAATGTGGCAAAAACAGACCTAAAACAAGCACTTTTATCGCTGGGCATGGTGGGGCAGGACGCGGATGTGTATTTAGCATTAGCTGCACTTGGCGCGACCACCAGCGGTCCGTTGATTGCGAAAACCGGTCTACATCGGAACGTCGTTTACACGGCATTAGAACACCTGATTGCCAGTAAATACGTTATTGAAAGCCAGGTACGTGGAAAAAAGCAGTTTGTGATTACCGATCCGTCGGTTATCGCCCGTGATTTCGCTCTAAAATCGGAGATTGCAAAGGAAACCGCTGCCAAGATCGAATCAATCGCGAAACAAGATTCACAAGAGATTACCGTTCACCAAGGCAATGACGAGTATCTTGCATTGCTCACAGGACTTATTCGATTGCTGCCAAAAGGTGGTACGAAATACGTTCTTGGTACAGGTGGTGAGGATTTCATGGCCGAGACAATGCGTCCTATATGGAAGAAGTATCACAGGGTTGCCAAAGAGCAGGGGATTCGCATCAAAATGATTGCGTACGAGTCGCAACGTGCTGCAATTGCTACTGATGTCGGAAACGAAGGCATGTATGAAGTTCGTTATCTCCCCGATAACATCGAAAACCCGGCCGGCACACACATCTATCCCGAAGTAGGTGTGATGCTGAATATCATTTACTCAACCGAAGACCGCCCCGTCACTGCAATTCGCATCAAGAACGACGACCTTGCGCGTGGACAGCTGAATCTTTTCAAGAATCTTTGGAAGATGGCGAAGTCATGAACACAAAACCACCTCGCACGAGGTGGTTTTGTGATGTGATAGAATCGATAGGTAAGAGGGGAGTAACTCTTGCGCCTATGGGTACAAAGAAAGCGACGTTCGATGTGACGACCAAAGTTGCGTTGTTCAAAGGGAAGCAGATACGCAGGACATTGCACGACGGGGAGTGGTGGTTTTCGGTTATCGACGTGATTGCCGCGTTGACGGACAGTGATCGGCCCAACGTGTATTGGGCTGCAATGAAGGCTCGTGTAGAGAGTGAAAGTGAATTTCAACTGTTTACAATTTGTAAACAGTTGAAATTTGAGGCGCCTGACGGAAAAATGCGTGAGACGGACTGTGCTGATACGGAAGGCATTTTCCGTATTGTGCAGTCGGTACCGTCGCCTAAGGCGGAGCCGATGAAGCGTTGGCTCGCGAAAGTCGGGTATGAACGTGTGCAAGAAATTGAAAACCCGGAGCTTGCGACGAAACGTACGCGAATGCTGTATAAGCTTAAGGGTTACAGCGACGGGTGGATTGAGAAGCGCATGCGAGGGATTGTCATTCGCGAGGAGCTGACCGACGAATGGCAGCAGCGTGGCGCGGTCGAACAGCGCGACTACGAAATTCTCACCGCAGAGATTTCCAAGGCCACGTTTGGCGTGACACCGACGGAGTACAAGAAGCTCAAGGGGCTGAAGCGTGAGAACCTCCGTGACCACATGGACGACTTCGAGCTGATTTTCAATATGCTCGGTGAACGCGCAACGACGGAATTGCATCGCACAAACGACTCGCGTGGCACAAAAGCACTAAAAAAAGATGCCCGTGCCGGCGGAGACATTGCCGGTGGCGCACGCAAACGATTGGAAAAGCTTACAGGCCGTTCGGTGGTGACAAAGAAGAATTACATCAAAAAGCCGGAAGGAAAGAAGAAACTTCGTTAGCGCACAATACAAAACCACCTCACGCGAGGTGGTTTTGTGTAATTCTGATATTTCTGTCACACTAGGAGCCGTGCCCAATGCACCGGAGATGCTGTGCTGAAACCTGCTGTTGCTGTTCTCTCCCGTCTGTTCTTTTCCGTGCTCGTCATGTTCTGCGTGACGTGCGCTCCCGCCAACTCCACCACCACCGTTCCCATCTACGCCGGCTCTTCGTCAGAAGCGCCCGACCCGCCGCCACAATGCGTCGTGTCGTACTACTTCGTCGACGAAATGGGCAATGACGCGTTCGTCTGTCTGTACAGCGACTCGTCGGACCTGTCGTGGAATGGGTACGGCGCAAGTGTGTACCATCCGTACCGGGACGGCTTCATTGTCGGCTTGCAGATGGACTTGGTGCTCTTGTGTAGCGGTGATTACCCCGTCTGCGCAACGTCGCCGTCCACGCGCTGTGTCACCCCGCCCGAGTTCTGGGGCGCGGAAGATTACGACTACGCGCTGTGCCGTACGAACGACGGTGATGACCTCCTCGAGGTATTCGCCAACGGTTTCGGGGGCTGGACCGCGTTGTCGACGTGGGACATTACGACCGTTTGCGTCAACTGACTCTGTGCCTGCACCCCTCGTGGCTGCAGGCATTCGTGTTATAATGCATTCGCTATGGCAAAAAAGCTCAAGAGGCGAAGGGCAAAGGAGGTGGACGAGGTAGTTGTTGCCGACGACGTGCGCGAGAGTGTGATGGCGATTTTTCTTATTGCGGTGGGGGCAATTCTGCTCCTTTCGTTTTTTGGCATGGCGGGCGCGTTTGGCAAAACCATCGACGCGTTTTTGGGAAGTGCCGTGGGGTTGGCGCGTATTGCGGTGCCGATTATTTTGTTCGGGCTTGGCGCAAGTGTGGTGATTGGTGACAGACGATTGCTGACAATTCGCAACATTGTTGCGCTCGGCATGTTTGTGCTGGCGTTCGACGGGTTGCTTAACATGGTGTTTGCACGTGGCGTGACGGACGGCGCAATTGTTGCAAAGTACGGCGGGATGCTGGGGTTGGTTATTTCGTCGTCGCTTGCAAACGCAATGGGGACGACGGGTGCGCTCATTATTTCTGCCGCGTGTTTGCTGGTGTCAGTTATTTTACTTCTGAACACCTCGCTGCGCACGTTGTTGTCGCCGCTCCTGAGTGTACTTGGCCTGCTTCGCAAGAGGGAAGCTGACGAAGATGGCGAGGAAGTAGAGGAAGACGTACCGTTTGATGAGCGCGAAGATGTCGAGAAAGCGGAGGCAGTTGCTGCTGTTGAGCTTGAAGTTGCGGAGGAAGACGAGGATAGTGCACCGTACGTTGCGCCAGCGGAACAGGTGATGACGACAGCCTCGCGCCGTAAGATTGAGGTGCCGCCCGACCTGCTTGACGACCGCAGTTCTGACGCAAAGCCGGGCGACATCGAGCGCGGTAAGGAAATTATTGAGAGGACGTTTGCGCAATTTGGCATTCCGGTGGAGATGAGCGACGTCAAAGTCGGTCCGACGGTCACGCAGTACGCGCTGCACCCGGCACAAGGTGTGAAGCTTGCCCGCATTGTCGCACTGCAAAACGACTTAGCACTTGCGCTTGCGGCACATCCAATCCGCATTGAAGCACCAATTCCCGGTAAGTCGTTAGTTGGCATTGAAGTGCCGAACCAAACCATCGGACGCGTATGTTTGCGCGAGTTGCTTGACTCTAAGGAGTTTAAGCACCGCAAGACTGCGTTCACGGTACCAATCGGTAAAGACATTAGCGGTCTCACACAGTTGCTTGCGGTCGAGAAAGCTCCGCACATGTTGGTCGCGGGTGCGACGGGAAGCGGTAAGAGCGTGTGTTTGAATACGATCATCGTGTCGCTCATTTATCAAAACGGTCCGGACGACCTGAAGCTCATCATGGTTGACCCGAAGCGTGTGGAGCTTGGCGTCTACACGGGCATTCCGCATTTGCTTATTCCGCCGATTACCAAGGTGGAGGAGGCAATTAACGCGCTCAAATGGGCGGTGCGGGAAATGGAGCGCCGTTTGGACCACCTTGCAAAGCACGGTGCACGCTACATCGACTCGTACAACGCAAAGGCAAAAGAGCGCATGCCGCGCATTATCATTATTATCGACGAGCTTGCCGACCTCATGAGCCAGAACAAGCGCGACGTGGAGGCGGTTATTGTCCGCATTGCGCAAATGGCGCGTGCGTCGGGCATTCACCTTATTTTGGCAACGCAACGTCCGTCCGTCGACGTGATTACCGGCACTATTAAGGCGAACATTCCGACACGTCTGGCGTTTGCGGTTGCAAGCCAGGTCGACAGTAAGACCATTTTGGACATGGGTGGCGCAGAAAAGTTGCTTGGTCGTGGTGACATGTTGCTGTCGTCGCCGGAGATGTCCAAGCCGCGACGCATGCAGGGCGCGTTCTTGTCGGAGAAGGAAATTGAACGCGTTGTGGGTTACCTGAAGAGTGAAAGCGCACCGGACTACAATTATCAGATTACAGAAGGTGCGTCGGCGGGTGGGGGCGTGTCTATGAACGGTGAGGATAACGACCCGCTCATGGAGGATGCAGTTCAGATCGTGCTTGAGAGCGGTAAGGCATCGACGAGCTTTTTGCAACGTCGCATGAAGATTGGGTATTCCCGCGCGGCGCGGATTATTGACATCATGGAGCAGATGGGAATTATTTCTGCACAGGACGGCGCAAAACCGCGTGATATTCTTGTCACAGAATGGCCGCCGGTTGGGCAGAGAAAAGTGAAAAGTGAAAAGGAAAAAGGTGGCTTCGGTGATCGGAACATGGGACGTGATAGCTTTGATGACGCGGTGACGGGAATGAATAACGAGGACGAGGAGAATGAAGACGACGACGAAGATTTTCCGGAGATTGACGACGTGGACGCGCCACTCGACACGGATGACGATGGGGAGGAAGATGGGGAGGAGCTGAAGGCAGAGGGATAATGCAAGAGGGCACGGCAACGCCGGTGCCCGTACGGCTATGGGCTTCGTGATGAGAAAATTGGATCGCGTTCCAAAGACGCTCGGGGAAAAGCTCCGGGCGCTTCGGCGTGGACAAGGTGTAACGCTTGACGTCATTGAGCATGACACGCACATTCAAAGGCGGTACCTTGAGGCGCTAGAACGCGGCCGGTACGAGGAGCTACCGGAACCCATGTATACGCGGAATTTTATTCGTGCGTATGCGCGTGCGCTTGAGGCAGATGAGCAGTATTTTA
This sequence comes from Patescibacteria group bacterium, assembly GCA_038061135.1. Taxonomy (GTDB): domain Bacteria; phylum Patescibacteriota; class Patescibacteriia; order UBA9934; family UBA9934; genus UBA11707. The sequence continues at coordinate 2,884 of JBBTZZ010000059.1, read as the reverse complement.
TTGAGTTGTACGAGGAAGAATGTGGGCGGTGTGACTTGTTGACGCCCATGCGATTGCCGCGTCAGCGTGTGCGGAAGGGGTCGTTGTTTAACGTGCCGCGTGTTGTCACTGCGGGCATGATTGCGTTCGTGATGCTCGGAGTTGTTGGATACTTTGGCTGGCAGGTGACAGAGCTTATTCGTCCACCAGAGGTGGTGTTGTACGCGCCGGAAGACGGCATGGCGACTGCAAGCGCGTTGTTGCCGGTGACGGGGTTGGTTATGAAAGGCGAGGTAACGTTGACGATTAACGACGAACCGGTGGTTGTGAATGCCGACAATACGTTTGCGCTTACCGTCGATCTTGAGCGCGGACTGAACGTGATTAAAGTCGAGGCAAAACGTCGCTATTCCCGCACGGCAGTAACGTATCGTCGTGTGGTGTTCGAGCCAAAGTCAGAGTTATCCGCAGTCAACCTTGGCGCACGGTAGGTCATAGTGTTGTATAATAGAGAAGGAGGACACATGATTTGTGTTCTTTTTTTACTCACGAGGACACACGAGTAAGACTCCCCGTCTTATTCACGAACTATTTTGTATGGCAAAAGGCAGTGTGAGCGCGCGGTCACAGGCTGCGAGTCAGGCTATTGAGCAGATTAAGCAACGGTTTGGCGAGGGCAGCATTATGCGTCTTGGTGACGCGCACCAGTCGAATGTCGACGCAATTCCTACGGGTTGCTTGTCGCTCGATATTGCGCTTGGCGTCGGCGGCGTACCGCGCGGACGTATTATTGAGGTGTACGGACCAGAATCGTCCGGTAAAACCACGCTTGCGCAGCACATCGTTGCGGAGGTGCAAAAACTTGGTGGCATTGCGGCGTACATTGACGCAGAGCACGCTATGGACCCGGAGTACGCACGCAAGATTGGCGTGAATATCGATGAATTGTTCTTGTCGCAACCCGACACAGGGGAGCAGGCTCTTGAGATTGTGGAGACGCTGGTGCGCAGTAGTGCAATGGACGTCATTGTTGTCGACTCCGTTGCGGCGCTTACACCAAAAGCGGAAATCGAGGGCGACATGGGTGACTCGCACATGGGGCTTCAGGCGCGACTTATGAGCCAAGCGCTTCGCAAGCTGACGGCGATTGTTGCAAAGAGCGGTTGTGTCGTCATCTTCATCAACCAAATCCGCATGAAGATTGGTGTGATGTTTGGCAACCCAGAGACAACGCCGGGCGGCAATGCGCTCAAATTCTACGCGTCTTTGCGTATTGAAGTGCGCCGTAGTGCGCAGATTAAGCAGAATGAGCGTATTATTGGTAACCGCGTGAAGGCGAAAATTGTAAAAAACAAAGTTGCGCCACCGTTCCGTACATGCGAGTTCGACATCATGTACAACGAAGGCATTTCCATCGCCGGTGACATGCTCGACTTGGGTACGGAACTCGGCACCATCGAAAAACGTGGGAACAGCTACGTGTTTGGCGAGGAGAAGCTCGGTGTGGGACGCGAGGTTGCCAAGGCGTACCTCAAAGAACACCCGGACACACTCGCAAAGATCCGCCAAGTCACCTGGGACGCGTCCAAACTCGTCGACGCCGCTCCACCAGTAAAGAAGGAGAAGCCGTCGGACGACGAATAACACCTCACAAAACCGCCGTACTGGCGGTTTTGTGTTTGATGTCGTGCCTTGTCATACATCGCCAAGCGCGCTAAACTGATTGGACAGTCCTTTCTTTTCTTTGCGGGATACGACGCGATATCGTTCCACGAGTGTCCGAACGACGCAAAACGTCTGTTTTGCGGAACTCTCTCCTCCGTTCTCACGCATTCGTGGCATATCTCTCATCGCTGTTCTTATCCTGCAGAGCAAGGAAAGGAAAACCGACCCAAGTTTTCCCGCAGCGTTGTCACAAATCTCCGCCCTTCCTCAACGGCCAAATGAAGGCCGTCTCGGAAGTGCTCGATTTGTTCCTAGCTGCAGAAAAACTTAGTCGGTTTTTTCTATTGGCTGCAGCATTCCTGCGCACGTCCCATCACGAGACGAGGGTCTGGTTGCGCGGAAAATCGTCGCGTGCAGCTGCGTAGACAGCTGACGCGACGTCTGTATTTTCTGCCAACCGATAGGCCCGAGGTGAGTGAGGGGGCGTGCGCAGGCAGCAGTCCCCACCCGTCGTTGACGATGATGATAAGGTTTGCTATACTCCCGACCACTCGGCCACCATGTGGTTGCCGCTTCCGAGAACATGACGGTTTCCTCCCGTCAAGTATCGTGAAATTACTCAAAGATTAGCCTCGTTTGGTGATGTCTCCCCACCACCTCTCGACTGCCACAATCGGTTCCCCCGATGTCGCGGCCGACGCAAACAGCGAGCAGAGTAACTAACTCCCCACCCAGTCTGCACTGGGTAAGGGGATTTTCGCGTTCTCGGTAACTTTTTCCCTCTCTATGCCCGTGACCCGTTCAAAAAACGCCCTGCGCAAGCAGTTCGTACCGGTCCGCGATGCCATGGACCTTCCTAACCTCATTGAAGTACAGAATGCTTCATATGCATGGTTTTTGAAGGACGGCATCCGCGAGCTCTTTAACGAGATTTCACCGATCAAGGACTTTATTGGCCGCGACTTGGAGTTGGCACTTGGCGAGTACTACCTCGACGAGGCCAAGTTCGACGAAGTCACGTCGCGCCTGAAGAACGTGACGTATGAGGCGCCGCTTCGCGTGAAAGCAAAGCTGCGCAACCTCCGTACGAACGAAACCAAGGAGCAGGAAATCTACTTGGGCGACTTGCCAGTCATGACGCCGCGTGGAACGTTCATCATTAACGGTGTGGAGCGCGTCATCGTGTCGCAGCTTGTGCGTTCTGCAGGTGCGTTCTTTACTGCGGAAGTGTTGCGCGGTC
>JBBTZZ010000058.1:0-1481 GCA_038061135.1 Patescibacteria group bacterium | reverse complement strand
TGATTGCCACCGGCAATCCTTCCAACCACACATCAAAAGTGCGGGCAAAGAATCGTGGCCAAGGATTCGCCAAGGAAAAGTCTTGTGGATCGGATGCGGTTACTGGCAGCGGTGCCGGTGGCACGGTTGTCTTTGTGTCAGACGCTTTCTTGCCGGTGAACAACGCCATCAACAGCCCCGCGACGAGAAGCACACCGACCCACTGTATAGCCAGTGTCCCCACATTGATTGTCGCAGGGCGCGAGTTGTATATCGGCGCGTTGAACAGGAACCCATACCCGGAATAGATGACACCCGCCGTTTTGGTTTCTACCTGGAACGGTGGGAATAAAAGCATCAGGGCAATAATCGTTACTGCGATGATAAGCGTCCATCGTTGGTGCTTGTTTAAATGGATCATGACCTCCCTCCCTTATGATGCAGAAATTTCAAGGATTCTGACCCCTTGATCCTTGATCTGTTGGTGGAAATCGTGACGCTCACTGACTAGCTAACTCCAACCCCGTACTTTCTCAGCAGTCGGTCGAGGCGGTCCAGCCTGCAATCAAGTTGTCCGTAAAGAGACTGCAAACTATGAGCATCAAACTCCCCAGTTAACCGAACGTGTAGCGGCACGCGCGCAGGTGGCACGATATCAAGGATAGCGAACCAGTCTGAATCTGCCCTATCTATGGCTGCGAGTGCCTTGATAGCTTCTTGTCGCCAAGCATCAACTCTGCTCGCCCACCCATCGAGTTGGCCTGTAAATTGAATACCCGACGCATCGTTTCTTATTGCCACGCCTTTTCTGCGTAGCTGCGTAAGCAAGAGGAGAGCATTCTCTCTGCTCGGCGACCTCTGAAATGTTGCCTTGGCAAAGCCAAACTTAAGATCGTCGTCTGCTTGACGTGTTGCAGATTGCTCTGTAAGTAGTTCTAGCTCTCGCAACCTTTGTTTGTGCGAGAGCCGATCTTCTCTGCGTGCTGCCAACCCTCCGTCGCCGCTTGATCCCGTCTCATTTACCCGAGAGCTACGGAAAATTGCGAACCCAATAATCGCACAGCCAACAATAAATGCCGCAGCGAAGCCCGCGCCGCTATCCAAGAGTTTGGCGACACTTGGAAGGTACGTTGCAACGTAATCCACTTCACTGACCAATTGCAAAAGGTGGCGTGTAGACAAGAACAACAGAAAGAACCAGCCAAAAAGCCCGGTTGGCGAAACAAGCGCCTTTGCCCATTTCGGAAGATTCTGCATACGGTTCAGGAAAGTAGCATTTTCGACCCACTATTGGAATTGCCTAATTTTTAGTCAAACTGAGACACTACCAAACGTAGACTAGTTCGCGCCAGCGTTGGCGAGCGCTGTGAATTCGGCGAGCGAGAGCGTTTCCGCGCGCCGGCCAGGATCAATACCGAGCTGCTCCATCGTTTCCGGTGCCACCAATCCCTTGAGCGTATTGCGCAGCACCTTGCGCCGCTGGCTGAAGGCGGCTTTGACGA
>JBBTZZ010000057.1:0-2918 GCA_038061135.1 Patescibacteria group bacterium | reverse complement strand
GCGTTATGACGAATTTGCTGCACCACACGAACACGGCATTGGCGCGCTGACACCATTTGTTGTGCGGTCGTTTCCCAACGCAAAACTTGTTCCCATTATGCTCGACGAGTCGTTGTCGGCGGACGTTGCATGGCGGCTGGGAGAGGCAATCGCGAAGGAACTTCCGGACGCTGTCCTCGTTGCAAGTGTCGACATGACGCATAATCGTGACGCTGACTACACCGCGGAGAATGACGCGAAGGTTATGACGATTATCGAGAAAGGAGAAAACTACGAAACGCAACTCGACATCGACAGTAATGCGTCATTGCGGGCGCTGTTTGGGTTTAACCAAGCGCGAAAGACGCAGGTGTGGCACATGACGCACCATGGCAGTAGCTTGGACATGGGCGCAACGACAGACTGGCGCGAGAACACGAGCCACATCCTTGGCTACTTTACTAGTGGAGAATAGTGCTATACTTCGTGTAATAATCTTTCTCTATGGACACAGAACAACAGCCACCAAAAAGCGCAGTTATGCGTGTGCACACGCTCGCCGTTGTTGCTGCGAGTGTCATGCTCATTGTTATTGCGTTCCTTGCGGGGCTCTTCGTTGCCATGCGCGGCGCGCAGCTTGTGGACACAGAAGTCGGCGACGACGTGACGGAGGGGGAGGTAATTGACGACGAGGAGGCGGTCGATGACACGGAGACTATTTCTGTCGACTGGTTATCGCCGACAAAGTTCGATGGCGGCTACGACCCACGGCTATACGCGGAAACGATTGCAAACGAGGATTTGTTAGTCGAGTCGTCGACGGCAATGAAGGTCGGCATGGTCACCGAAGGAAAATACATTGGATGGAACGTAATCGCGAATGTGGTTGCACGTGCGGATTTAGGCACGAGCTATCGCACGGTGTATACACTAGGTTCCAACGACACGGACATGGACGGAAAGTCAACGGAGTATGTCGTGTTGTCGAGCCCGGTCATTCAAGGCTTCTTTGCTGGCGTCGGTAGCTCTGTTGCCTTCCGTGACCTTTACCCCGACGCGGACGTGCCGCTTGTTGACGTCGTGCTTGATGGACTTGTACCTCCCGCAACGTTGTCGACCGACGATGCGACGTTCGTGCAGGTGGCAGTCGGCGAGAACGTCATGTACCCCGACGTGGTCAACGTTATCGACTACGCGTATGTTGGCGCAACCGAGTACGGTCCGCTTCATACGGTTGGCGACGTAATTACGGATGGTTTCTCCGGGATTCGCAATGCATTCTTGGTACAGTCGCCTGCGGGCAATGTGTACTGGTACGATGTTGCGATTCCGTTTTGGACGCAAGAGGACCGTCGCAGTGGTGTGCCGGCAGTGGTGATTGACGGGAGCACGAATGCTGCAATTTATCTGAAGGGCAAGGTTGGCGGTTGTGGGTTCTCCGACATTTCTGACGTGGTGACAGACGTGCCCGCGCTTGTGCCTGTCGGTTACGCAGTGAGCGACGCAAGTGTCGTCATCTACGAACCAGCGGACTACACGCTTGCGGCGTTTGACGACGAGTACGCAAGTTGGTCGGCGATGAATGCGGGTGGAACGCGCGAGGCGTTTGCGGATATTCACCCATTGTTCTACTACCAAGATGCGCTTGGTCGATGGATCCAGTTCACTAAAGTTGACGTCGTGCCACCCGGTGAATGTGGCAAGCCGGTCATCTACCTTTACCCAACGACCACAACGAACATTGACGTCTCGCTTGCGCCACAGGGTGGGTTTACCAAGACGGAGCCCGCGTACGGCAATGGTTGGCACGTGACCGCGCAACCGGATGGAACGCTGACAAACCTTGCCGATGGTTTGACGTATCCGTACTTGTTCTGGGAAGGCAGAGGCGGAATGTATAGTGCGCCGCAGAAGTATTGGGTCGTTGCAAAGGCCGACGTGCCGTCGTTCCTTACGTCGACACTCGCCAAGCTTGGCTTGAACGCAAAAGAGTCTGCGGACTTTACGGAGTTCTGGCTGCCACGCATGACTGCCGCGCCGTACTACAAGATTGGCTTCCACGGCACGAACGTCATGAACGCCATCGCGCCCATGACCCTGTCGCAAAAAGCCGACACGTTACTCCGCGTCCTCATGGACTACAGCGAACTTGCTGCACCCATCGCCGCAAACCCGCCAACACTCGGCGCGACGCCCGTTCGCCATGGCTTCACCGTTATCGAGTGGGGCGGGGTGATTCGGTAGGGGTGACCCTCGTGGTCGCCCGGAGAATATGACCCAACCAGAAAACATCCGTCCGTGGGGACGTTATGATGTCGTCGACGTCGGCGAGGGGTATCAGGTGAAGCGCATCGTCGTCAATCCGCACCAGCGACTGTCGTACCAACGGCATCAGCAGCGTGCGGAGCGGTGGATTGTGGTAAAAGGAACGGCGACGGTGACGCGTGATGATGTCGACAGCGTGCACGGCGTCGGCGAAGTGATTTTGATTGACGTGATGATGAAGCACCGCGTTGCGAATACCCACGATGTTCCACTTGTGTTCGTTGAAGTGCAGCTTGGCGACTACTTGGGCGAAGACGACATTGAGCGTTTTAGCGACGACTACGGGCGTGTGGAAAAGGTATAAGCGGATCTGTTGAGGTCGGCAATCAGCGCGGCGAGGTCGTCAACGTTTTTTCCTTTGGTCATGATGCAGATTGTATAGGGTTCGTCGGTGTAGACAATGCCGCAGTCGTGGAGTTCGTGGCCTGTACTACCGTCGGTGAGTGTTGCTGCTGCTTCGCCAAACTTGTGAGCAACCGCGGTTTCCTGCGGTACGCCTGCTTTGAGTCCATCCGCGTAGTCGGCTCCTGCGAGAATTTGTAGTGCTTTGTCGGACATGGCGTCGTTCAGATACGTTGCGTTGTAGAGAATACGGAAAAATCGGGAGTATAGGC
>JBBTZZ010000056.1:0-15854 GCA_038061135.1 Patescibacteria group bacterium | reverse complement strand
CCGCCGGGAACTTCCACGCCACAAGCCCACGCGGAGTTTTGCCGACGACACCAAGGCTATCGAAAACATGACGATCGTTGACGCGAATGACGACACCGTCAATCCAGTACGCCAGTTTTTCACGCTGCTTGCCGAGCTGCAAAAAAAACTTTTTCACATCATCGAAACCCTTCGCATCGCTCCACGGCGGCACCGCAAAACCAAACTCGCGCGCGCGTTCCAAACTCTCCGCATGCGTCGACTGCCCCACGTCCGTCACCACGCCCCACGCAAAAAACCGCAACGGTCGCGACGCAGCAACCTTTGGGTCCAACTGTCGAATACTTCCCGCGCTCACGTTCCGTGGGTTCGCAAACTCTTCCTCGTCGTTCGCCTTTCGCTGCTCGTTCATCTTCTCAAAATCGTCCTTGCGCATGTAGATCTCCCCTCGCACCTCGACTCTCCCCCTCACCGAGGGGGAGCCGGAGGGGGAGCTTCGCAGCACCAACGGCACACTCTCGATCGTCCGTACATTCATCGTCACGTCCTCGCCAATCTTTCCGTCGCCGCGCGTTGCCGCACTCACAAGCGTTCCGTCGATATACACAAGCGACACTGCGAGCCCATCGATTTTTGGCATGCAGACGTAGTCGAGTTTTTGCTCCGCGAGTTTCTCCACCCGCGTCATCCACGCCATTGCCTCGTCGTCGGTGAATACGTCTTCCATGGACAGCATCGGTGTTGCGTGCGTAATTTTAGAAAACTTCGGCAACGGTGTGCCACCCACGCGCTGCGTCGGTGAGTCGGGCGTGACAATGTCGGGAAACGCTTGCTCAAGCAAAAATAGCTCGTGTTTGAGCGCGTCGTTTGCTGCGTCGCTGACCTCCGCCTGGTCCAAGACGTGGTAGTCGTAGCGGTATTTATCAATGAGTTTTCGGAGCTTTTCCGCGCGTTTTTCGGCTTCATCGTGGGTCATAGGCTCTGGCTAGTATAACATAGCTTGTAGGTAGTAGGAGGTAGGTGGTAGGACAATGATTGACTTTTTTGGCCAGTACTGGCACTATTGCGCCCGGAGTTCAGCCATGCCACGCAAGATCGACCACGATGACATCTTCGCAGTCCCTGCCATTGCGCCACCGCGCGGCGAGCCGCACCCGTCCATGCGTCACGACGACGATCCACCAGCACGGGTAGAAAAGCCACGTTCGCCAGTCGCGTTGTGTAGCTACTACGGTTCGCGCGAAGGCGAGCAGCGCCACGGCACCAGCGATTGGTAGCCTCGTCACAACCGTCCCCCGTCCCCTGCCCACCGATGAACTCGGTGGGCGAAGTGTTATAATGACGACATATGATAATTCCCCGTCACGAAATACAATTGGTGTTTGTGCGAGGGACAGGACCGGGCGGACAAAACGTGAACAAGACCTCGACGACCGCGCAGTTGCACTGGAACGTGGACACATCAACCGCGGTAACGGACACGCAGAAGGCAATGATTCGTCACAACCTCCGCAATCGCATCAACAACAACGGCGAACTTGTACTCATCGCCGGTGAAGAGCGCAGTCAATCACAAAACCGCGAAACCGCAATCGAACGACTCGAGCGCTTAGTCACCAAAGCCATTACGCCCGCCGTGCGTCGCATTGCAACGAAGCCCACACGTGCAAGCCGCGAACGACGACTTGTACAAAAAGAACAACACAGCCGCGTGAAGCAGCTGCGCCGGTCAATAACAGTTTAGATTGTCGCCTTTGCGCGTTGCGCTTTTGCTTTGTCGACAATTTTTTGCGCCTTTGCCATGTACTTTGCGCGCAGCTTTGCGACATCGTCCTGTTCTTTTTGCAAACACTCACCCAGTTCCAAAATGACCGCCTGCGGCAACACCGGCATAAGGTCGACCCAGTTCTGACGTTCTTCGTCGCTCATTGGGGCTGTGGCAAGCAGCGTTGCGAATTGCGTGATGGTCATATATTTAACTACGATCTTCGGGCTGCGAACTACGAACTGGTGGCTCTGTTCTGTCTTTTGTTAACTGACGGATGCCATATTGCTGCGCACGCGCGACTGTCGGACCAACGAGTTTTGCTGCTTCAGGAATAAGCGCACGTGCCGCAGCAAATATTCGACCTTGTCTTGCTAACGCGAATACCCCCTTACTCGCAAGTGCGTGTCGTATACCAGAATAGACGTGACCAACAAAAACTACCGATCCCGCCAGGTACATGAGACGATCGATCGTGTCGATACCCTCGAGCTCTGGTTGTGACCAACCCGCACCCTCCTTAAACTTTAGTCGCTTCCCCGTCACCGCATACCAAAACGAGACGGTCGGAATAATCTCGAGCAATGCGGCGTATGCTTTTTCTTTTGTGTTGAGGTTCATTAATTCGAGTCCCGTTTTTGCCAGCTCAGGAACGCCATTCTTTACAAAATACAGCACACCCTCAAGCGACCGCATTCCCTTCTCTGCGATGGTAACTCGTGTTTTTGCCGTACTTGCCGCAAGCGCCGCAATCTCGTCAGCCAACTCACCTTCCAACTCCGCAATCGCTTCTTTTGCCTCAAGCGGCACGTCATCTGGGTCCAGCATTTCGCGCACATCGATTCTCGCTCGTGCACGCATTCGGTCATATAACCGATGGAACGTTTCGATCGTCTTTGCATCTGGAGGCGCATCGCTACTCTCCATACGCGCAATCTCTGCGTCCAATATTTGCTCGTCCTCCGCCAGCTCTCTCAGAAACTTTTGATCTAATGCTTCGTTGTGCGCAGCGATTGACGGGTGAACGGCCCGATTGTCGAGATTTTTATTATGAAAGTGATTAGGGTCACTACATACACAAGGCGCTGAGCCAAAATCCTCAAGCCCGTACGCGCTCGCACGCGCAGCTTCATACTGGCGCTCTTCCGACACCGAAGGCGCAGGACCAACGTCAGGCACTGCGGACACCTCAGGCTTACGCAACCTCACCGGCGTACGCGGCGCAGGAAGCGGCATTCTTGCTGGCCGTGCAACCGGAACAATGCGCGTCATGCGTTCCGTGACATCGTCTTCAGTGTCGTCGGCAACAGGCAATTCCGGCGCAGGAAGCTCCCGTGCTTTTGGTATGTATTTTCCGGGGCGATGCACGCGACGGACGGGTGTGGTCATATTACGAGAAAAGACCTACGTACCAGGACAGAATTGCGGGGCCTGCAACAAGAGCAATAATCGTTCCGCCCGCCAAGAACGTTCCAAACGGCACGTGGCTCGACAATGTGCGATGTTTTCCCGCGAGCAAAATAACACCTGCGATTGCACCGCCAACATACGCAATAAACAACGCCAGCATGCCAAGCGGCAAGCCAAGCAAGAACCCCATCATAAGGCCCATGCGAATGTCGCCCCCACCAATCCATTTGCCGCCCGACACCAAAAACTGCACAGAAAAGAACGCGCCGAGCACCAGTCCACCAACCAACATGCTCCACGGGTTTGCACCAAGCGCAATATTCATGAGCACTGCAACGACAATTGCGGGGATACTGAACCGGTCAGGAATAACGCTGAACCGGAAGTCGTACAAAAAGATGATCACGAGGAGCGCCGACATTGCCGCGTCGCGGACAAACAGCATCCATGTTTCGTGTACGTCGACGAACGACGGAATGCCAATAGCAAACACGACACGAGCAGCGAACAGCGCAAATAATACCGCCATCGCAGCCTCTACCGCCGGGTATTGCCACTCGATTGCCGCGGTGCACCGACGACACCTGCCACGAAGCGCGAAGTAACTCAACACCGGAATAGCGTCGTACCACGCAATCGGCTCAACGCACCGAATGCACTTGTTGCTCGACATCAGTCGCAAGCCATTCTTAGCGCGCAACACGAACGCATTCACCATGCTGCCAACCACGAGTCCGAGTACCGCAGCAAGTACAATGAGAAGGATTGCATTGTCCATAGTGTTAGAAATTTGTGCACGGACCGGCGTCGACTTTGCCCTCGCTGGCACAGTTCAGACCCTTCACGACACCAATTGCAGCGTTTGCGCGTTCAAGTTCAAACTGCACACGATAGCTGTCGCCATTACTTTGGTAGCAGTACGCGTTCGCAACGCCACGACAGGTCGACAGCTCCTTAAGCCCCGTGCTTGGCGGCGTTGGCACCACGTCCAAATACGCACCTTCTGGCGCAATAGTGCATGCAAAACCGTCGTCAGACAGGCACAACGAGGTTGCTTGCCCAAGCGGCAACGCACCCTCTTGCGGGTTGCTGTCCTTGCTGTCTGGCCACACGGGGTACGCGCTGTGGTCGGTATAAAACGACTCCAGCCCTTCCTGAAGTTCACGAACTTGCGCGAGCCGCGCCGTGTCACGCACACGCTCACGCGCGCCCAACACCGCAACGCCGGACACAAGCCCAAGCACACCAATGATAAGGAGCACTACAAGTACCTCAGTCCTAGTCATACCTTTTTCCTCTTACCTTTTCTCTTTTACTTTGCGTCAAGTATATCACACTCCCACAAGCTGCCGTACGCGCGTAACCATATCCGACGGCACGACATGCCCAATGAACAATACGTCCGCCGCACCTGCAGTAAGTGCCGTACTGACACCATGCATGTGCGCACCATCATCAAGCAGTACGACTTTTGTTCTGCGTAGTGTCGGTAATGCGCGAAGTCGCTTCACCTCTGCTGCAACGTCACGCGTGCATGCAGTATGAAGAAGTAATGCCGACGGCCGCAACCGCACCGCAATATGTTCTGCGTCCTTCACACTTGTAACTGTCACCACGTTCCAGCCATCACGCTCAAAACGACGTGCAAACGCACCAGCAAGATACGTGTCGCACGCAACCATGAGCACGGTGAGTTTCTCTATCATACTTATGACTCGTTCATGCGCATCGCCAAACCAAGCGCAACCGCAAACCGCGGACCGACTTCCTCCAACACGGGACGAAGCGCAGGTGGTGCAGCAATGCGTGCCCACGGGTCGCCGACGTACACGTTGACGTTGAGTTGTGCAGTTAAGTACGGATCCAGCCCCGGCAAGTGCGCGGAACCGCCCGTTACTACAATCTTCTCTACCGTCGAGTTGTCGTGAAACGTTTGTTGCGCATACAACTCAAGTGCGTAGCGCAATTCATGCACAACGTTTTGCAACGCATCTTTAATAACCTTGGGCGGTTCTTGTGCGTCGCCTTGCAGCCCCAAGTCACGCTTCATGCGCTCTGCGTCCGCAAAACTCACTCCCGTGCTTGTCGCGAGCGCGTTTGTCACCGCCGCACCTCCGCCATTCATGTTGCGCGTCAGGTACGGAATTGCTTTGTCGATCACGGTGATGTGCGTTTGCGCGAGCCCCATGTCGACAAGCATAATACGCGACTTGTCCTTGCCTACAAGCGACCGAATGAGCGCGAACACTTCTGTTTCAAGCGACACGAGCTCTATTTTTGCTTTCTTAAACAAGTCGACGTACTTCTCGACGAGCACCTTTGGCGCGCCGGTGATGAGGACGCGGATGTGTTTCTGTGTCTCAAGCTGGTCAGCGGGTCGGCTGGTCAGCGGGTCGGCATCTGCTGATCCACCGAGCTCCTGACCCGCTGAGCCCCTATTTTTCCCTTGCTTTGGCAACAGTTCTTTGTCGAGTACATTCGAATCCAAAATCATTTCTGACAACGGCATTGGCAATAACTTTGCGGCCTGGGTTTCAATAAGTCGTTTTAAGTCATCTTTGTCGTCTTTGGGAATGGGAATGGTGACGATCGCCTGAAACACACTCCCACTTGGCAACGCCGCAATAGCACGCGTGGCACGCATGCCGGAGTCTTTGATAATCTGTTTAATTGCGGCAACGGCTTTGTCGGGGTTTTCCAAAAACGCAAACGGTTCCGCAGTTTGCACTGCAAACTCCGAGTAGCCATACGTCGACAAACGCATACGCCCCTTCTCTTGCTGCAACTCAACAATTTTCACACCCGACGGGCCCAAGTCAACGCCGAGAATGCCGTCAAATGACTCCTCTTTTTTTCCTCCGAATAGGCTCATAGTACGCACAGTGTATCACAGCCCAAGCGCGTCATCGAGCGTGGTGTTGACGAGCGCATCGGCGGCTTTGTTGTATTCGCGACGAACGTGCGTAAATGTGATACGTCGAAAATGCGGACGCATGTTGTGCACGACGACGTAGAGCTTTGCGAGCGCAGGGTTTTTGACGCGATACACACCGTTCAACTGTTTGACCGCAAGTTCGCTGTCGAGTCGCACGTCCAGCTCGTCAATACCAAGTTCATGCGCCTTGCGTAGCCCAACGACAATGCCGGTGTATTCCGCGACGTTGTTTGTGGCGACACCCAAGTATTCAAACGCCTCGCCGACTTTCTCGTCGATTGTTCCGTCGTCGCCAACGCTGTACAGCACCGCCGCACCCGCCGCAGGCCCGGGGTTGCCCCTGCTCCCACCGTCCGCAAACATTATTCCGCGCTTGAGCATATGTCGACAATGCGAAATTGTAATTCCTTTTTCCCTTTCCATTCGTTCACCTCCAGAGCATACACGACGTCGACGGTGTCGCCCATGTTGAGCGTTGACGCCATGTCGCCAAAACCAAACCCGATGACTTTACGCTGTGCGCGATTACTGTCGTAGACGTTCATGCGCAAGTGACTGCCCGTCTTGCCCATCGTGTCCGCGGCAATTACTTCGACGTTCCGCGCAACAAACACAGGAGCGCGGTTCCCCTCGCCAAACGGTGCGCACGCCTTAAGTGCGTCGACGAGTGCAAAGCTCGAGCCCTCAAGCGGCAACTCCATGTCGACGGCAACGGTCGGCACGGGCTGCACGCCGCCAAAGTGTGCAAGCGAAAACGCGGACATGCGGTCGCGGAACGTGCCGAGCAACTCCTCGCTCGCAATGCTCAGCCCGCACGCCTGCGGATGACCACCACGCCGCAAGAAAATATCGCCGCAACTCGCCATTGCCTCAACGAGATGAAGGCCGCCGACGCTCCGCCCGCTTCCCACCCAATGGTCGCCCACACGCGCAAACGCAAACGCCGGAACGCCGAAGTCGCTCACAAGCCGACCAGCAATGAGGCCGACAATTCCGGGCGCCCAATCGTGTTTCCAGACGGCAACGAGGCTACTTTCCACTTTTTCCTTTTCACTTTTCACTAAAATCTCTTTCGCTTCCACGTACGCCTTCGCGAAAACCTTCTGCCGCTCCGTGTTCAGCGCCTCAAGTGTTGCGGCAGCTTCCGCGGCTTCGGCAGGAAAACGTGCGGTGACGGTTTTAAACGCAAAATCCGCACTCGCTAAACGGCCAGCCGCGTTCAGTCGCGGACCAATGCGAAAGCCGATGGTTTCGGTGTCGACGTTTTCCGCGTCCGCTCCTGCGGCTGACAAAATTGCGCGCAGTCCGTGACGACGTGTTTTGCGAAGTACGCGCAGCCCGAAATGCTCGAGCACACGGTTCTCGCCTGTAAGTGGCATGACGTCCGTAACGGTGGCGATTGCAACGAGGTCCAAATACCACTTCTCATGCCCAACCGGAAAGTCCGCGCCACGACGTCGTGCTTCGTCAAAAAGCGCGCTCGCAAACTTGAACGCAACGCCCGTGCCGCACAACGTTTTGTTTGGATAGACTTCACCGGGCGCAAGTGGATGAAGCAGCGCGGCGTGCGCAGGCAAACGGTCGCCCAGCTGATGGTGGTCGCATACGACGACGTCGACACCCAGCTCGTGCGCCCTGTCGAGTTGGTCGGCGTTGGCAATCCCGCAGTCGACAGTAATCAGCAGCTTCGCACCCTCGGCAGCAATGCGCTCAATGGTGTGCATGGCCACGCCGTAGCCGTCCTTCTCGCGATCGGGGAGGAAAACGGTGATGGGAGATGGAGAGAGATCGTGAGAGATTACGAGAGATGGAGGAAGCAACCTCTCGACAATCTCTCGCAACGCCTCAAACAACAACGACGACCCGCACACGCCGTCTGCGTCGTAGTCACCATGGATAACAATTTTTTCGCCACGGTCGAGTGCGTCAAACACCCGCGCAACCGCACGCGGCATTGCCGTAAACAAGGACGGCGCATGCGTGCCCGTCTCCCAGTTTGGCGACAAAAATTCTGCGCGTGCGTCGTCGGCGATTCCCCTGTTGTACAAAAACTGCGTCACTACGTCGTCGTCAACACGCGGCGCAACTACCCAAGTGCTTTTCATGACATGTCGTTACCCCCGGAAACAATTCTGCTTCCGGAGATAATGACACGTCAGTATCCCATCACCGCCGTGGCCAACAGCATGGACACAACAATAAGTGACGCAACAACTGCCCACGCTTTTCGACTTGCTTCACTTCGCTTCATAGTACGCCCATTCTACCACGGCCCTGTCACTAAGAGACAAGATGCTCCTGGGGATTCCCTCTTGTACCATCAAAACGCGTGTGTTACTCTTCTTTCGGCATCGCCCTCGTGCGAAGCTTCAACCCGCCAGCCACCAAGAACGGAGGTCACACGAGCTTCATCACCCCGAACCATTCGTTTTCCCACTACACCGCCAACCCCCGGCCGTCGCAGGTCAGCGACATGTCGATCACCTTCACCAAGTAGCCCGTGATCTCGGGCAATGGTCGAAGTGTCCTCGACAACCCTTCCGGCGCCTCTTCCAAGGGGCGCCGGTTCACATTTATAGAAGGATTAACGCAGATTTTGGGCTGCGAGAATGTACACAGATTCTCGTATCTGCTATCCTTCCGCTCGCTGGTGGCCCCATGGCACAACAAACACCGGCGGGAGCAGAGGCATGGCGTACGATCCGAGTGAAGGCGAGGAAGCAGCTGGTGAAGGTGGCGGCGAGGAGCAGGCGGCCCCGGAAGGTGGCGAACAGGCACCCGAAGGTGGCGGCGAAGAGGCTCCTCCCGAAGAGTAGCCACGTGCGGTAGAAGACGATCACGTCCTTGTGCGGTAGCCCATCGGGGTTGCCGCATTCGTGTTTTTCTGCTACGTTGCGGCGGCACAAGGAGGCAACGTGCAAAATGAAGACTGGAGAGAGGGCTGGCGAAAGCCGGACAAAGGAGCGATTTTCGTGGTGAATAGCCCGAGCGGTGGCGGAAAGTCTACGCTCGCTCGGATGCTTGTGGAGCGCGTTCCTCACCTCACGAAGTCGGTGTCGACGACAACGCGCAAGCCTGCAGAGGGAGAGCAGGACGGTGTCGACTACCACTTCGTCGACAGTCACACGTTCGAGGAGATGATCGCTCGCGGTCGTATGCTCGAGCACGTCACGCTGTACGGCAACCACTACGGTACGGAGCGGCGAGGTGTGGAGCACGCCCTCATGCACGGAAATTCCGTCGTGATGGAGCTGAACACGCAGGGCATGGAGTACGTCCATAATCGCGATCCGAATGACGTGGTGAGTGTGTTTCTGCTGCCGCCGAGTTATGCGGTGCTCCGCTGTGTTTTATCGTTTTAGCACCTTCAAATACGCTTCGCTCGGGATGCTCACTTTGCCGACGCCCATGGCGAGCATCTTCTTTTTGCCTTTCTTTTGCTTCTCGAGCAGTTTCATTTTGCGTGTGACGTCACCACCGTACAGGTCGCCCGTCACGTCTTTGCGCATGGCGCTAATCCGTTCACTTGCGACGACTTTCCCGCCAATCGCTGCTTGGAGCTTGATGACGAACTGCGCTTGCGGAATCTCCTCTTTGAGCACGTCGAGCACACGTCGACCCACACGGTCCGCTTCGTTGCGGTACACCAACATTGCAAACGCATCGACCGCATCCTCCGCAACAAGAATGTCCATCTTCACGACGTCGGCGTCGCGGTACGTAAACACTTCATAGCCCATGGACGCGTACCCTGCCGACACGCTTTTCAGCTTGTCGTTAAAGTCGACGATAATCTGCGACAGCGGCAGTTCGTAGTGCAACACTGCCCTGCCCTCGGAAAGATATTCCGTGTTCTTGTACACGCCGCGACGGTCTTGGCACAGTCCCATTATGCCGCCAATGTCTTCCGGGCGCGTGATAATGTCCACCTTTGCCCACGGCTCTTCTACGCGGTCAATAAAACTCGGGTCCGGCAAGTCGAGCGCGCTTTTAATGACGTGCGCTTCCGGCTTGCCATTGCGGAACACGTGGTACGCAACGGACGGCAACGTGACGACCAAGTCCATGTTGAACTCACGCGAGAGTCGCTCTTTGAGAATCTCCAAGTGCAGCATGCCCAGGAACCCGCAACGGAAACCGTAGCCAAGCGCAGGCGAATGTTCCGGCTCGAACACGAGTGCGCTGTCGTTCAACTTGAGACGGTCCATTGCGTCACGCAACTTGCTGTACTCGTCACCGTTGTCGGGGAAGATTCCTGCGAACACCATGGGCCGCACTTCGCGATAGCCCTCCAGCGCCTTCACCTCGTCGTCATGAATGTTCGCGAGCGTAATAGTATCACCGACGCGGCACGCGCGAATGTCCTTGAGCCCCGTGACAATGTACCCAATCTGCCCCGTCTCCAACATGTCGAGCGCAAAAAACTTGGGCTTCAGCGCGCCAATCTCCAGTACCTCGCCCTCGCCGCGCGTCATGATCATGCGCAGCTTGTCGCGCTTCTTAATGGCGCCATCGACAATCCGCACGTACGCCACCACACCCTTGTAGTCGTCGTATGCGGAGTCGAAGATGAGTGCGCGTGCGGGTGCGTCGACAATACCGACGGGCGACGGAATGCGCTCCACGATTCTGTCGAGCAGCTCCGTAACGCCCTCACCCGTTTTGCCGGACACGCACATGATGTCGTCGCGTTTGCAGCCAATGAGTTTCATGAGTTCCTCCGCACGCTTAGGCACGTCCGCATTCGGCAAGTCGATTTTGTTGAGTACAGGAATAATCTCGAGCTCCTCCTCGAGTGCAAGGTAGAGGTTCGCAATCGTCTGCGCTTGCACGCCTTGTGTTGCGTCGACCAGCAGCACGGCGCCGTCGACCGCGGCAAGACTCCGCGACACTTCGTAGTTGAAGTCGATGTGCCCCGGCGTGTCGATGAGGTTCAGCGTGTGCCCCTTCCATTCCATGCGTGCCGGCGCCAGTTTGATGGTAATGCCGCGCTCGCGCTCAATGTCCATGCTGTCGAGCATCTGTGCTTGCATGTTGCGCTTGTCGACCGTCCCGGTAACCTCAAGCAACCGGTCCGACAACGTCGACTTTCCGTGGTCAATATGGGCAATAATGCAGAAATTGCGGATGCGCTCCTGGGGAACCATAGTGGCGGTACTTTACCGTTCTTTTGGGAGATTGTCACGAATGGACAGATGCAAACACAAACGCCCCCCACGAGGAGGCGTCAGAAGACGGAGGGAAATTATCGCGTTCGGGCTGCTTGCGTTGCGTCGTAGTCCTCGAGTACTTCGCCTGCGTACCTGCGACCGTGGATGTAGTGCTCGACTACCCAACGCCCCGTCACAAACCGCAGTCGCGTGTTTGCCACCGTCGCAGAGAAGACGGCAAAGTGCAGCCTCTCGCGTGCCCTCTCCTTGTCGCCCCTTGCCCAGGCCGCCAACGCCTCGTCCGCGTGAGCGAATGCGCGATCCATCGCATTCCCGTCCGACATGTACACGACCACGTGGTAAGGAAGCCCGAGGTGCATTGCCACCGGCACGGCAACCAACAGCATCACAAACCCAGCCAAGAAAAACTCCATGCGCTACTCCTTGTGCGTCATTACCTTAACAAACTCAAACTTATCACGCAATCACCCCGCTCCCTACTAGCTTCTCACCGTCGTAGAATGCAATAAATTGACCGGGGGCGACGGCGCGTTGGGGGGCGTCAAACGTAACCGTAACTCGGTGAAGCTCCCCCTCCGACTCCCCCTCGGTGAGGGGGAGAGTTTCTATGGTGCACGCGGCGAGGGGCTGGCGGTAGCGGATGCGGGCGGAGAGTTTTTTTCCGAAATACCGTTGCAGATTGCCGTCGATGGTTTCCGTCAAATTCGTTGCAACGAGTTGCGTGCGATACAACGCCGGGTCGTTCTCGCCGACTGCGACGATGACGTCGTTTGTTTCCGGCTTACGGTCGACAACGTAATATGGTGTGCCGCCGCCAATGCCAAGTCCGCCACGTTGACCGATGGTGTAGAACTCAAAGCCGTGGTGCTGGCCGATGATGTTGCCGTCGGTGGTAATGATGTTGCCGTCGTGTGGTGTAATGCGTGCGGCGAGGAAGTCGTTCATGTCGACCTTGCCGACGAAGCAAATACCTTGACTGTCTTTTTTCTCCGCGACGGGAAGGTTGTACTTTCGTGCGAGTTCACGCACCGCGGGTTTCTCTAAATCACCAATGGGAAATAGCGCGCGAGAAATTTGCGACTGTGTGAGTTGGCACAGGAAGTAGCTTTGGTCTTTGTTGGTGTCGAGGCCAGCCAGCAAATGTGTGATGCCCAACTCCCCCTCCGACTCCCCCTCGATGAGGGGGAGAGGATCTCGGGTGACACGGGCGTAATGCCCCGTCGCAATAAAGTCACAGCCGAGTTCGTCGGCTTTTTGTAGGAACAGGTCGAACTTCATGTACTTGTTACACAGCACGTCCGGGTTTGGCGTGCGACCGGCTTTGTATTCTGCAATCATGTATTCGTACACCTTTGCGCGATACTCTTCCTCAAAGTCGAACGTGTGAAACGGAATCCCCAACTGCGCCGCAACGCGCATCGCATCGCGTCGTTCCGTCCGCCAATCACATTCAGAACTTTTCACTTTTTCCTTTTCACTTTTCACTTCCTCACTCCAATTCTTCATGAACCCGCCGACGACGTCATATCCCTGCTCCAACAACAACGCCGCGCTGACACTCGAGTCAACGCCGCCGGAGAGTCCAACAAGTACGCGGGGTTTCGCCATAAGGCGATGAGCTTAGTCGAATTGGTGGAAAATTGCCAGTTCCGGCTCCGCAATTACGCGAATGCGCTGCTTAGTGGTTGCCTGGTCAAACGCGAGTTGTCGCGCGAAGAGTGCGATGTTGCCGTGAGAACTCCCCTCCTGCCGGAGGAGGGGTCGGGGGTGGTGGGAGGCGCCATACTTCACGTCACCCACAATTGGTGTACCAAGCGACATCATAGCAACACGAATTTGGTGTGGTCGGCCGGTACGCGGCTGCACTTCCACGAGCGACATACCGTTGACTGATTTGCGGACGCGGTACGACAGCTCCGCACGTTGCGACCCGGGCACTTCGTGGTCGTAGATGGTCACGAGGTTTTTTACTTCGTCTTTGTGCAGCCACTGGATGACGTCACCCATCGGCACGCTCGGCACACCCTCGACAACGGCCCAATACAACTTGTCGACATGACGCGCACGGAATTGCTCGGACAGACGCGATGCGCCCTTGCTCGTTTTTGCAAACAACACCACGCCACCAACAGGACGGTCGAGCCTGTGCAGTAACCCAAGAAACACGTTGCCGGGTTTTGCATCACGCTCCTTAATAAACGCCTTCACCTCGTCCATTAAGTTCGTGTCACCCGTGTCGTCGCCTTGCGTCAACATGCCGTGCGGCTTGCGAACAGCAATGACGTGATTGTCTTCGTACAATATTTCCATAACGGTACATTCTCGCTTTCGCGCGAAAGCGAGAATAACAAAATTACCAACTTGCTCTGACAACAATACCTGTCGGAAGTTCGAATCCGCGGGTCGACGTTTCTTTGAGCGTCAATTCTACCGCAGCAAAATTTGTCGCGAACGGCACCGATGTTCTGATGAGGTTTTCAATTGCAAGTGCGGGATAGCCAAGGGAGTACGCGTTGACAATGAGGTGGCCGTGCTCCTTGTTCAGCATCGCTGCGCATGTCGACAACAACCCCGGCAAGTGCTCCTCAAATTTCCACACCTCGCCGTCCGCACCGCGGCCGAACGCCGGCGGGTCCATAATAATCACGTCGTACATATTGCCGCGTCGCACCTCGCGCGTCGTAAACTTTTGCACGTCGTCGGTAATAAAACGCACCGTGCGCTTTTCCAGTCCGGAAAGCTCGATGTTCTCACGTGCCCACGTCACGGCTGGTCGGCTGCCGTCGACGTGCACGACTTCGTCTGCACCTGCCGAGGCGGCTGCCAATGTCGCGCCGCCCGTGTAACCAAACAAGTTCAGCACTTTCATGCCGGGCTTCACAATACTCCGTACGTATTTCCAATTGCTCGCCTGCTCCGGAAACAGTCCCGTATGCTTGAACGACGTGGGGCGAATGCGGAACGTCAAGTCTTCCCACCGCACATTCCACGACGGCGGCAACGGACGAATCACGTCCCACTCGCCTTCACGGCCGGTGCGTGTGTACGTTGCCGATGCCGTCTTCCAGTTATTTTCGACGTCGCCTTTTTGCCACAATGCTTGCGGCTCAGGACGCACAAGCACGACGTCGCCAAAGCGCTCGCATTTCTCGAGGTTGCCGGAGTCTAACAACGCAAACTCGTCCCACACCGCATGTTCACGCTGCAAAGGTACGGACATAGCGTTAGGTAAGTGTCATTGGGGCGTCGTTCGTTGGCGGTGACGGTGGGCGTGGCCCTGGCCCAAGTCCACTGCTACGGCCGCGATGTCGTCGCTTGCGATTGCGACCGTCGGAGGGAGGCTGTGAGGGTGATGGGCTCGTAACGGGACGCGAAGGAAGCGCGGCAAGCGGCATCGGCGCGGCAGGAACAGGAGCAATAATCTCACCGTCGGTCACTTTCAACGGCGGTGCAGGCGGTGGTGTGTGCTTCACGCGATCGTCGCGCTTGCTCTGTCCATTCTTCCTCTCCTCCATGACAATTGGGTGACACTCCTCGCAGTAAATTGGACGCGAGCGGTCGAGCTCCACGGGCAACATGAACTTCTTTTTGCAGCGCGTACATTCGTACTCGTGGCTGTACTTCGCCTTTTTGTCTTCCTTCTTTTGGTCGGTAACTTTTTTCAGCGCGTCGGCAACATTCACGTTCGGGTCGAACCCGCTCCACACCATGACGTGGTCCTCAATAGTTGCCCGATTACCACCGTAGCGTTCACGTGACTGCTTGATCACGCTTTCTCCGCTATGCGTACATTGCGAAATTGCCGGCAGCGTCACCGCAGAAAACGGCTGGCTGGTCACACCGTCAATCATGAGTTTGAGGTAGATGGCGTACTTCG
Source organism: Patescibacteria group bacterium (assembly GCA_038061135.1). Lineage (GTDB taxonomy): Bacteria > Patescibacteriota > Patescibacteriia > UBA9934 > UBA9934 > UBA11707. The sequence goes on along the minus strand of JBBTZZ010000056.1, from coordinate 717 downwards.
GCAAGTTAATGAGATCCTCCGGCAAAAACCGCGGCATGAACTCGTTCTCCAAGAAAATCGCGTCTGGCGACCCAATGCGGAACGTCACCATAGTTCCGACGTTTCCGAACACTGCGTCACGCACCGCAGTCGATTCCTTGGTATCCAACTGCGCAATGTACTGGTGCGCGAGAATGAGGTTCAAGCGATACTTACGCGCTTCGGACAGAATGCTCGCGAACGACTCCACTGCAAAGTTTTGGAATTCGTCGACGTACAAGTAAAAGTCCGCGCGATCCGGTTCTGGCACGTTCACGCGCTCCATGGCCGACATGTAGATCTTTGTCACCAACATTCCGCCCAAAATACGCATGACGTCCTCACCCACGCGGCCCTTGGACAAGTTGATAATAAGAATCTTCTGGTCGTCCATGAGCTGACGAAAGTTGATGGACGACTTTGCTTGCGCGACAATATTGCGCATGATCGTCGACGTCAACAGCTGACCAATCTTGTTCTGAATTGGTGCAACCGCTTCTGCAGCAAACTTTACGTCGTACTGCGCAAACTCTTTCAGCCAAAACTGCTGGACGACTGGGTCTTTGACGTTCTGAATAATCGACGTGCGGTAGTCTTTGTCGGAGAGCATGCGGTTGACACCCAAGAGCGTCGTGCCTGGCGTGTCCAAGAGCGCAAGAATAGTGTTTTGCAAAATGTACTCCATGCGTGCACTCCACA
>JBBTZZ010000055.1:0-1740 GCA_038061135.1 Patescibacteria group bacterium | reverse complement strand
CGGGGGAGCCAAGAGCTGTCGAGGAGCCTTGCATTCGTGTAAGCTCACCGTATGTGGAATTTCGTAAACAAGCCCATACCACCTACTACACGAGGTATCACCTGGTGTTCGTGACCAAATACCGACGGAAAGTTTTGCGCGCAGGCATGGGCGCATTCTGTGCAGGTGCCATGAAGAGGGTATGCACTCACTATCCGGATATTCAGCTGCTCGAAGTGAATACAGATGAAGATCACATCCACCTGCTCGCGAGTATTCCCCCAAAGATGAGTGTGAGCAAAGCGGTGAATCTCCTCAAAAGCAACAGCGCCCGTGCCATGCGCCTAAAGTTTCCGTTTTTAGAAACAGTTTATGACCGCCACATCGGATTTTGGTCAGATGGTTATTTTGTGTCGACCGTGGGGATCAACGAGGAGCAGATTCGAAGGTATATCGAGCACCAAGGCGAGGAAGACAGCGCAGGAACGAGAATCGAAATGTAGCCTCCTGGTAGCCGAAACCCCGTGCCGTAAGGCCGGGGAGCGTCATTTTATTTCGCAAGCAGCTTTGGTGCGGCGTAAGCGATGATGATGTTTGTGGCGATGGCAATGACGATGAATGCTGTGGAGGGGATGAGTACTGCAAGCCCCATGAGTGCCTCGGGGTCGGTCATCACCGTCGATAGCAGCATAACTACTGCAAAAAGCAGCTGCCACACGAGTAGTGCAATGAGAATGCCCTGACCTCGCAACATCTCTTTTACCGAGCTGTAACCTGTTCCGTAAAGAACTGCGAGTGCAATGTCGAACAGACCGAACACCGCAGCACCTGTGCCAAGCATTGACGCAAGCGACATGTGATTCACACCACTTCGGCTCAGCAACGCGACAGAAACTGCAAGCGCGACTGCGTACACCACGTTCGTCACGACCACACGGTTCTTGAGAATTGCGTGCATATTATTCTTTGGTCACGAAGTCGGTAACTTCTTTTGCCGACGTAATCACACCTTCGGCGACGGATTGTTCCTGCTCGTCCCAGTACACGACAAATTTGTAGTTCGCGAACTCGCCTTTCATGTAGTACGTGAGGTTCACACCTTTTTCCAGTTTGGAAAACCCGTTGCCCACGTCAACCGCCTCGGCAGGAATAATCGAACTCTTGTCCATGCGGAATGCGCGGATGTAGGTGTAGTCGTCCGTCACGAACGTGCCTTCCGCCAATTCCGACGACCCTGTGAGCGCCACAATCTTGTCCGTGCTTTGGAGCACAACGTCGGTCATTTGGTTGTCGATTTTTCCGTCGGTGGGCTTTTTGTCGTCGTCCTCGCCGTACTGCTGCACCATGACACAGCCCTTTGGCAGGTCAAATGCCAAGTGCCACACGCCTTCTACCTTTACGTCCGACACAAGCGACGTACCGTTCACCGATGTCTGCGTTTCTGCAACCGGCTGTTGACTGCACCCAAAACCTGCAAGTGCTAACCCCATGACCACAACTCCCAAGGCTTTTTTCATACACCCTAAGAGTAGCGGAACCAACGAAAAAGCTCAAGCGCTGTGCTTGAGCTTCCCCTGTTAGTTGTACACTTCAATTTTGATGTTCTTGCTGCCGAAGACGATGGCATCCGAGTGGTTTTCCATCCAGATGTCAACCTTCTTGTGGTAACGGGCGTTCATACGGTCTTCCACGATAAACACCTGGTCGCCGTAGATTTCCGGAATTTTGGTCTTACTTTTTTGGGCGAAATGCCCTATCGTA
>JBBTZZ010000054.1:0-17507 GCA_038061135.1 Patescibacteria group bacterium | reverse complement strand
CAAGGCGTACCAGATTTCGCAGTTTGACTTGCCGGTGATGACGGAAGGCTACGTCGACCTCGACTTACCCGACGCAAAAGGTACACCGCGTATTGGGCTCGAACGCATGCATCTTGAGGAAGACGCCGCGAAGAACATTCATGGTGACGATAGCAAAACGTACGTTGACTTCAACCGCGCGGGAACGCCGCTGTGTGAGATTGTCACGCGGCCGGATTTTCGTGGTGCGGTAGAGGCGAAGGCATATCTGCAAGAACTGCGTTTGCTTGTGCGCACACTCGGCATTTCTGACGGTGACATGGAGAAAGGCCAGTTGCGTTGCGACGTGAACATTTCGCTGCGTGAGGCAGACGACGACGGAAACTTTACCGGACCACTCAACACCAAAACAGAGATTAAAAACATCAACTCGTTCCGTCACGTCGAGCGCGCAATTGCGTACGAGATTCAGCGGCAGACCAAGCTGTGGGACGCGGGCACTCCGCCGACGGTGACGACCACACGCGGCTGGAACGACACGGCGCAGCGCACGGACGAACAGCGCACCAAAGAAGACGCGGCTGACTACCGGTTCTTTCCCGAACCAGACATTCCACCGCTCGACTTGTCGCCTATTGTCGCCGACGTCCGCGCACGCATGCCAGAATTGCCCGCCGCAAAACGCGCGCGATTCGCCGACGAATACGGCATGAAGCGCGAAGACGTCCGACAGATTATTGACGACCCTAACCTCGCAAACTTTGCGGAGGCAGCGTTGTCGGAACTTGGCGCGTGGCTGGAGGCACAGCCAGACGTGACGTCGGAAACGGTTGATGCAGAAAAGAAAAAGCTCATGAAGCTTTTCACGAGCTGGCTCCTCAACAAACTCCCCGGCCTCCTCACAGAGCGCGGGAGTGACATTCGCGTCGCAAAACTCACACCGGAAAACTTCGCAGAATTTGTGGTCATGCTGTCGACAGGTCGGCTTACTGGGCCAAAGGGTTTGGAAGTACTCGCCCGTATGCTCGACGACGGCGCAGACCCAGAACATGCAATGCAAGAACTTGGTGCCACGCGCATGGACGACGTCGTTGCGCTGCGCACCATTGTCGACACCGTACTCGCAGAAAACCCAGACGAGGTCGCGCGCTACAAAGCTGGCGAGAAAAAGTTGGCACCGTTCTTTCTTGGCCTCGTCCTCAAAGCAACACAAGGCAATGCGGACCCAAGTCTGACAATGAAAGTACTTACGGATGCACTGAAATAAACTTGCGCACTGTGGCAATCGCGTCCTTCACATTCGTCACCCAGTGCACACGCGGGTTTGCCTTAAACCACGTCAGTTGGCGTTTGGCATAGTGGCGCGTGTCGAACTGGATGCGTTCCACGGCATCGCGCAGGGGGAGCTTGTTCTCAAAAAACGCAGCGAGCTGACGGTAGCCAATGCCACTCATTGCTTGTGACGTGCTGCCGTATTTTTCGTACAAGCTGCGCGCTTCGTCAATGAGTCCCCCACCAATCATTGCCGCAACACGCTCGTCAATCCGCGCATACAACTCGTCACGCTCTACGTCCATGCCAACGTACAACACGTCGTACGGCACGTCGTGTATTTGCTGTCGCGCGGCAAGCGGCTCGCCGGTTGTGCGCACAATTTCAATGGCACGCACAAGACGACGGCGGTTGTCGACATCGATGGTCGACGCCGCGTCGGGGTCGAGTGCGCCGAGCATCTCTGCAAGCGCTTCGGTGCTCATTGCGTCAAGCTCATTCCGCAGCGCAACGTCAGGCTCCACGTCGGTCAGCGTCAGTCCATCCAAGAGCGCACGGAAGTACAACCCCGTACCGCCGACCAAAATAGGCAACTTCCCACGGCCAACGATGTCGCTAATTTTCTTCTCCGCATACTCCTTGAAATCCGCAACCGTAAACGCTTCGTCCGGGTCAACAAGGTCAACACCCCAATGCGCGACGCCGTCGACCACGATTGGCTTCTCGGCAAACAGACTGTGGATAGTAAGAAACTCGGTTTCTGGAATCTGTTTCCCCTGTATTTTCGCCGTCCCGATATTCATTCCGCGGTAGACAGTACGGGAGTCAACGCAGATAACTTCCCCATCGAACGCCTGCGCAAGCCGAATACCCACCTCGGTTTTGCCCGAGGCTGTTGGTCCGACGACGGCGATGATGGGGATTTTTTTCATATCTGTGCAGAGTGTAGTTGAGTTCCTTTTCACTTTCAACTTTTCACTTTTCACTTCCAAAACACATCGACCCTCGCGGTAAAGCAAGGGTCGTCAGTCATTGTTCTCGACAAGGCGAAGGCGTGGGACGGGCTGGACGATCTTGAGCGCCGGCGCGGGCAACGTCACCCCCGTCAGTTCCCCGTCGCCCGCGAGCAGCTTGTCGACGAGTACACCAAGACCCGTCGCAGTATTGCCGAGTACCGCCGGCCGCCGTGGAGACGACGCCATCCACGCGAGGAACGCGATGCGCGCAAGCCTGTCGCGATCGCGAGGATACTCGACATCATGCGACGCTGCGACGAGGCTACTCACGAGCAGCCTTTTTGCCATCGCCTCGAACACGTAGATCTTGTCGATACCTCTCTCCGTCACCTTCGCGTCGAAACACTCACGCGCCTGAGCGATGTGAGGCCCAAACTGCGCAAGCACCCGTCGCGAACGCTCCTCGCTAATATCACGCAAGAGCATCTTGCCACCCGCAAGCAGGCCAAACCGTAGCGCGAGCTCCTGACGCAAGTGCCGAAGCACCGCCTGATACACGTCGCGACCAATCTCCTCTGCGACGCTTTTCTCGTCGAACGCCGTCAAGCACTGCGCAAGAAAATGCGCCAAACGCGGTGCGTCACCGAACTCTGCAGCCACCAGCTTCGCAATCCGGTGGTTATCGTAGACCAAACGAAGATTCGTGGTCATCACGTCCTCCTGAACGTATGCTGAAGGTAGCAGAAAAATCGACTTTCGTCAATATGCTATACTATGCGTAATCCTTTTTGCATATATGCCACGACGTACACCCGACGGTCCACAGGAACTCACGGAGCATGCAAAAGACTCCAAACCCTACGACCCGGAGCTCACTCCCGTGAAACCTAAAGCAGAAGTACTGCGTGCGCAGGAGCCACAGGCGGAAGTTTTAGATTTATTGAACGAACGTGTCAGCACGTACGAAGACGGTGCGGTTATTGAGCGCCTGGGCGTAAACGGTGGTACAGAAAAGTGGACCGTAAACAGCATCGACGACCGTGGCACAATATTTCTCACAAGCGAAAGCGGCAAGCGTGCCATGATGCACGAGACGGAAGTTGCGCTGGAGGAACGCGCAGCAACGTTCGCGCCACAGTTAGACGCCGCGTGGGAAAAAACCGTCGGCACCGTTGCGGACATGACGGATGATGATGACCTACAGGAGACCGCGGCGTTTCTCAAGTCACACAGGGGCGACATACTTTTCCTCGCGGCCGAACGCATGGCTGCAAACCCTGACGCTGACCCTGCACGCGAACTCCTCGGCGCCGTGCACGGAACGCAGCTTCGCATTGACGCAGAAGCGAAAACATCGGAAGTCAACCGCAGCAAACGCGAGGAGATTGCGGAGGCAAAGCGCTACATCGGCATTACGCCCGACGACGCCGTACGGATTGCGGACGCCGACAACATGCTCGGCACTCTACGTTTTGGTCCAAGCGACCCATCGGTCGTTGATCGTGGTGCACCCTACGTCGAACACACGAGGACCATTTCGTCAGTACAACTTGAGAATATTGCCGCCGCGCGTGCAACTGTCGCGGAGCTTGCTGTGCTCGAGCCCGATTTGCGCAACGAAATTCTTGGCGATATTCCGGACATTATCGGCAACGAACGACCGCTCGCCGACATCGACGCAGAGCTGAAGCAAGTCGACGACGATTTAAGTTTTGTCGAGCAGCAATGGCGCGCGCATGGTAAGGGCGATAAAAATAGCGCAGAAGCTGACGTATATCTTAAACGTACTCGCAGTCTTCGCGAACGCGAGAAGCAACTCATGGCAGAGCGTCGTATTGTCCTTACTCAAGCGAATGAAGTGACTGCACCATTGCAAGAATCGTCGGACGAGGAAGAAGTCACCGAGCAACACATCCCAACAATAAAACGACTCTCACCCCCGCGAACAATAAGCAAAGACGATGGGAGAGGATTGGGATCGGATGCACAACTCGGCGCGCTAAAAATTCCCCCACTGAAGGACTTCGCACGCGATAGCGAACGTAACAAGGCGCACGTCGCAGCCTCTCGCCGAACGGGAGAAGGACGAACAAGGCTCGAGAAGCGGCTCGCAGATCTCAACAGCGATACGTATATTGCTCCAGCAGAACCTGAACCATTTCGCACAAGTGACCGTCCAACAACGCCAACGAGAAAAAACCGTGAGATCGCCGAGGAAGAGTGGATGAAGGAGGGCGAAAGCAACAAGGACCTCCGCACGACCTATGAGGAAACACCCAAAATCAACCCCAAGTGGTACCTCAATTTTACCAAAGACTTTGGTGGTCCCGAGGAGTTCGTAAGTCTCTTCAACGAAGCACGCGCACGAACGAATATTATCGATTTCAACTTCGAGAATCTCAAACGTGCAAGCACCATTCAACGATGGTGGTACCATCGCAAGATGGGCAAAGCGGTGAGGGAGATGGCGCGACAAGATGCAGTAAAGTCAAAAAAGAAACGTGGAAGTTTGCAGGCATAACAAAAATCCCACGCCGATTATCGACGTGGGATTTTTTTGCGGACGCGATGAATCGCGTCCCTACACGGGAATCCTTGCTGCCTCGAGCGCCTTTGCTACAAGCTCGGACTGTGCGATGACCAACTTCTCCTCTGCTCCGAACACGTTCACGTTCATGTCACCACCTTCTACCTCTTTTGCACCGACGACTATTGTCCACGGAATTTTCGTCATTGCTGCCTCGCGGATTTTCTTACCGACACGTTCGTTGCTGTCGTCCAGTTCTGCACGCAGTCCTGCGGCGTGGAGTTTTGCGACGAGGTCGACGGCGAACGGTGAGAACTCCTCTGCAACGGTCGCCACGCGGATTTGCTCCGGCGCAAGCCACATGGGGAATGCTCCTGCCAAGTGCTCGATGATGATCGACAAGAAGCGCTCAATGCTTCCCATGATTGCGGCGTGGATCATGACAATGCGCTCCTTCTCCCCTGCCTCGTTAATGCACGTAAGGTCGAACCGTTCCGGCATGTTGACGTCCAACTGAATGGTCGCCACCTGCCACTCGCGACCAATCGAGTCCTTTGCCATGAAGTCCAACTTTGGCGCGTAGAACGCTGCTTCGCCCAAACCTTCGACGAACTCCGTCTTGTTCTCTGCTGCAACTTCGCGCAACACCGCCTCTGCCTTGTCCCAATGGTCTTTGTCGCCGAGATATTTTTCTGGATGTTCCGGGTCACGCAGCGACAAGCGTAGTTTGAGCGTCATGCCAAACGCACCGTAGAACGCGTGGACAATGTCCCAGATTTTCTGAATCTCCTCTTTGGCCTGACCAATGCGGCAGAACACGTGGGCGTCGTCTTGTGCGAACGCACGCACGCGCGACAAGCCGGAAAGCTCTCCGGACTGCTCGTCGCGGTAACACGTTGTGGTGTTCGCGTAGCGTTGTGGCAGGTTGCGGTAGCTCCACTGCTTGCGCGCATAGATTTGCGTGTGGTGCGGGCAGTTCATGGGCTTCATGGCGAACTCGTGGCCCTCGCGCGTCGTGATTTTGAACAAGTCGTTCTGGTACTTTTCCCAGTGACCGCTCGTGATGTACAAGTCCTTTTTGGTGATGTGTGGAATTTCGACACGGTCGTAGCCACGCGCACTGCGCAGTCCCCACACCACTTGGTCGAGCGTGTTGCGCAGCTGTGTGCCACGCGGCGTCCACAGCGGCAACCCGCTTCCCACCAAGTCAGAGAAGACGAACAAGTCGAGCTCGGGCCCGAGCTTTTTGTGGTCGCGCTTTTTTGCCTCCTCAATCATCGCCAAGTGTGCGTCACGTTCCGCCTTGGTCGCAAACGCCACGCCGTAGATACGTGTGAGCTGGTCGTTCTTTTCGTCACCGCGCCAGTACGCGCCCGCCAACTTCGTCAACGTAAAACATTCCGGGTCGACGTTATCCAAACGCTCGGCGTGACCACCGCGACAAAGGTCGATGTAGCTGCCACTCGTGTAGAGCGTCAACGACTGACCGTCGCCACTAAACTCGTTAATGAGTTCCGTTTTGTACTTGTTGTCGGCAAACACGCTTCGCGCTTCGTCAGCCGAAACTTCCTTCCGTGCAAATTCCGTAAACGTTGGCATCAACTCGCGCATCTTCGCCTCGATCTTAGGAAGCTCCTCGTCCGAAATAGGCGACGCGAACGCGAAGTCGTAGTAGAACCCATCGTCGACTGCGGGACCGATGGTGCGCTTTGCGTCGGGGTGTAAGTCGAGCACCGCAGCAGCAAGCAAGTGTGCAAGTGAGTGACGGAGGTGCTGAAGTTCGTCGTGGTGCATACATGAAGATAAAAAATACCCGATCCAACCTCAACGAGGCGTGAATCGGGACCCCGCGGGCGCGAGGTGGTTCCACCCGAATTGCATCAACGATGCCACTTTACATTTTGTCTTTTCGCTCGCGGGTTGGTAGCCCGGTCAATGCGATACCTCCATACTATTGCGCGGGCTCCTGTATGTCAATCATGATGTGGTCCTTAAGTGTGGGGACGCGTTTAAGCCAGAATGGAGTGAATGTAACGGACGACGAGCTGATTGCGCCCTGCACCGACAAGAGCGTAATCACCTCCTGTGCGCTGCGACCAACAAAACGGTCTTTACTAAACACGTCTGCCGTTGCAGCAATGGCAGCAACACCGTCCACATACACGTCGAGTGCTGCGGTACCTTTTGCTGCGTCGGCGGCAGTGACCGTCACCTGTATTGCGTCGTTATTCGTCTTAAACATCTCGTAACCGCTTGGCAACTGCGCGAGCAAACGGCTTTGCAAGTAGTCGGTAAGCAGCTTGGGGTCGTAATACACCGCAGCAACACGAATGGTAAGCGACGCGGTGAACATGCCGGCTTCTGTGCCGGGCTGCGTGTCGCTCTTGCGTTCCAACACTTCCGTCTGCACCGCACTCTCCGGGAACACCGTACGGTCAACACCGACTGCAAGCGCGTCCTTTGCCTCAAGCGTAATAGCGTCCGTGAGCGACGTCACGGCGTCGTTGAGGTCTTGTTCCGTGAGCACGTGGACATACTGCACGCCACCGACCATGGGGTCGACACTGACTGCGTAGATATCTTTCTGCGACGACGCCGGGAGCCCAGGAATAGTGAACTGCGTTGCCGCAACTTCGCCCGACAGCCCCGCTTTGTCCGCGTGCGCCATAACGTCAACGCTACCGTTTGCCGGCACCGTCGTTGTCGCGTCAATACGGAACAACACACCCTCTTCCGACAACAACCGCGTCGTTGCAACAAGTGGCTGTGCGGCGTTCGTCTTGTTAATAAGCGTCACCATGCCGCCCGCTTTTTGCTCCACCGGCGTGCCGCCCGTACTCGGGAGCGTGAACGTTTGCGCCTTGGTAAACGTCTGCGCAGCAACAACGCCCGTCATTTGCCCGTCCTCGACTGGATTTGGTACCACCGTGACTGGCACTGTGACGTCGACATTTTTTGCAACGGGCACGACGTGAATCGTCGCGCGAGAAATAGAGAGGTAGAGGACGGTGACGAGGAGCAGCAACGTCACCACAACAAACCCGACGGCAATCCGTTGGTACATGCGCAGCGACCGTGACAGTGGCTTCCTCCCCGCACCCGACTTTTTTGGTGCGCCTTTTGTTACCATATGGAGGAAGTATAGCACAGGTGGTAGCTTGTAGGTTGTAGGAAGTAGGGCGGACGCAGCCCTGGTTGCTCCCGAGTAAGGAAACTGCGGAGGGAGGACGCATGTGCCCAGCCGCTTGAGGCGTTGTATGAACGCACCCTGTACGAACGGCGTCGCACATATGCCGAACGAGCAGTTCCTTGCTCGGGGGCAACACGACGAGCCGATGAGGTCCCTCCCAACGTCGGGATGACAGATTCGAAATCACAAAAGCAGGGATGTCTATTACAAAGTGCGCTAACGGATCTGTCCGAGCCACTCGCTCGCCTCGATCGACATCGCAATACCCACTCCTTTATTTTTCCAATCCGCTGCCGCGACCGCAAAAATATCTCGTGCGTCTTCGAGCGATACCTTGCCCTCCATCGCGAAGCGATACGCACTCTCCACATCTTTTTCAGTGAGTTTACTCGCGATGACAACCCGAGTTGCTTCGGGCACATCGTCCTTCGTCAACCCCAATGAAGGGCCCCACGTCTGTCCCGCATTGTACTCATCGCTGCGAAGCTCCATAATTTTCGCAAGCGCCTGTACGCGAAGCGGCCGCATCTCCTCGCTCAAAAACCACGACGTCACACCAAGCATTCTTGCAAGCCCACCCGCACGCTTCATGTCATACTGCAAATCCTGACGCACCGCATGCTTCTTTGCCTCCTCAATCACCTCGGGCGCAACATGATAACGCTCCATGATTGCCCATGTGCGTGAAATCCGCCCAACGTCCCTGCTCGAGAGCACATACCCAAAGCCCTGCGCAATCACTTTTTGCACTTCTTTCCCTTGCAACAGACTCTCTGGAATATCCCGCAAGGTATCGCCGACCGACACCTCGTCAAGGGGTCCAATCTGGCTATCGTCGTAAAACCTTCCGATCCGCAGGTCGTCCAACACGGCAGCGCTCAGCTTCGTTTCTTGGCTCTTTGGTCGCTCGGGATGACGCATATACGATCGAGAGAATATAATTTCATGATATCACAGGGCGTATGCAATACGCCCCTACCGTACGTTCCCGGCGCCGACGATGGTGGCGATGCGTTCCATGACGTCACGGTTGCGGACGACAGTGAATTCGGTGGCGATTTTCTGCATGGTGCCGCCGGAGTTGACGAGGAGGTAGACGCGTTCGCGGCCGGGTGCGCTGCGGAAGATATCGCGGAGTTGGCCGATCATTTCTTGCGACGGTTTTTCTGGTGCGGTGATGACAATGCCGTCAGCATCCAACTGCGCACTACGCGCTTCGGACTGCGAAGCCTCATCTGGCCAGCCGCCGGCTTGCAGCAACTGCGCCAACTGCGGCACTTCGCTTTCTTTGAACGCGACGAGTGCGTCGCACAAAATGGAACGCTCAAGTGCGGGCTGCGCGGTAGGCTCCGCGTCGTCAGCCGCGTCGATGTCAGTTCCTGGCGTAAAACTTCGGCGTGCCTCGCGCACCGACACACTCCCCTTAATGAGCACCAGCGTGTCCGGCACCAACTTCTCGCGCATCTTTGCGTACGCCTTAGGGAACACCACCATCTCAATCCCGCCGGTCGCGTCTTCCAGTCGCACAAACGCCATTGGTTCGTTTTTCTTCTTGGTAAAAATTTGCTTCACCGTACCAATGACGCCCGCGACCGTCACGCCGTTGCCGTCGTCTTCCAACTGTAATTCCGTACACGTCTTCACCTTCCCCAAAAACGCCTCGGCAAAAATGACGCCAGGATGCGTACTCACATACATGCCAAGGAGCTCCTTTTCCCAACCCAAAATCTCGCTCCGCGAAATGTCCGGTGCGGCGCGTAAACTAATCTTCGCCTCTACCATCGTCGGCGCCAAGTCGAACAGCGACGTTTGGTTTTTATCACGACTGTTGTTGATGTGCTTGTTGTAAAGCAGCAATTGGTCGAGGTTGCTAAACAACGTCGCACGGTCGTTAAAACGGTCGCACGCCCCGGTTTTCACAAGCGCCTCGAGCGTCTTCTTGTTAAACGTGTTCGCATGAATGCGGCCCAAGAAGTCAGCCAAGTCCACAAACTCTCCGCCCTTCTTACGCTCCTTCACCATAAGCTCTGCAATCTCCGTACCGACGTTCTTGATTGCCTGCAGCCCCCAACGAATATTGCGCGTGCCCGGCACCACGGCAAACCCTGGGAACGACTCGTTCACGTCCGGCGGCAATACCTGCATGCCCATACGTCCACACTCCGCAACCTCAATAGTGATACGGTCCAAATTGCCCGAGTCGCTGTTCATGAGCGCGCACATAAACTCCGCAGGGTAATACGCCTTGAGGTACGCGGTGCGGTACGCAATGAGCGCGTAGCACGCAGCGTGCGACTTGTTAAACCCGTATGCGGCGAAGTCTTCCAGCTTTTGGAAAATCTTTTCTGCGACCGCCTCACGTACACCGTTCTTCATGGCGCCCTCCACGAACTTCGTCTTCATCTTCGCCATGAGCTCTGCAATCTTTTTACCCATCGCCTTGCGGAGCGTGTCTGCCTCACCACCCGTGAACCCGGCCAAGTCCTTACTCACTTGCATGACTTGCTCCTGGTACACCGGAATGCCGTACGTTTCCTTAAACGCGTTCTCCATGAGCGGGTGCTCGTAGACCACGCGTTCCCTACCGTGCTTGCGATTGATAAATGTTTCGATGAATTGCATCGGGCCCGGTCGGTAGAGCGACACCATTGCAATAATGTCCTCGAACATCGTCGGCTGAAGGTCGCGAATGTAACGCTTCATGCCGTCACTTTCCAACTGAAACACGCCCGTCGTTTCCCCACGCCCAAGCAGCTCGAACGTTTTTTTGTCGTCGAGCGGAATGGTGTTAATGTCTATGGTCACGCCGTGCACTGCGCGAATAATCTCGAGCGCGTCTTCAATAATGGTCAAGTTCGACAGCCCAAGAAAGTCCATTTTGACGAGCCCAACTGCTTCGGCCGAGTTCAACGAATACTGCGTAATGAACGCCATGTCTTCGTGCTGACCTTGCTGCAGCGGCGCGCGCTCCACGAGCGGACGGTCACCAATAACAATGCCGCATGCGTGCTGACTTGCGTGACGCGGGTTGCCCTCCAACTTCATGGCGAGGTCAATCACGCGGCGCGCAATCGGGTCGCCCTCGTAAATGCGGTGCAGATCCGGCGACTCCACAATCGCCTCTTTGAGCGGCGTGTGTTTGCCTTGCACGGGCGGTGGCACGGCTTTGGCAATGACGTCCGCTTCCTGAAACGACAAGCCCAGCACGCGCGACGCGTCGCGAATTGCTGCACGCGGCATGAGCGTTCCGAACGTGATAATGCCGGCGCAATGGTCGACGCCGTACTTTTGCGTAATGTACTCGAGCACCTTGCCGCGCCAACGGTCGGCGAAGTCCGTGTCGCTGTCGGGCATGCTCAAGCGGTCTGGGTTCATAAAGCGCTGAAAGAGGAGACCGTAGCGCAGTGGCTCGATGTCAGTAATGCGAAGCGCAAACGCAACAATACTTCCCGCCGCGCTGCCACGACCCGGGCCGACGAGCACACCGTTGTCTTTTGCCCACGTAATGTAGTCGGACACGATTAAGAAGTACGACGCGAACCCCATTTTCATGATTGTTGCGTACTCAAAGTCGAACCGCTCCATCACAGCGTCGGGAATCGGGTCGGCGTACCGGCTTTTCAATCCTTCGATGCACAGGGCGCGCATGAACTCGTTGTCGGTTTTGCCGGGCGGCAGTGGAAACACCGGCAAATAGTTTTTTCCGAGCTCCATGCTGTACGTGCAGCGTTCCGCAATGCGCGTCGTGTTCTCGAGCGCCTCGGGAACGTCGGCAAAATACGCAATGGTTTCCTCCGGCGTACCGAACGACAAGTCGACGTCGTCAATTGCGGTGCGACGAAACTCTTCCAGCGTGCGGCTGCGCTGAATGCACAGTTGCGCTTCGTACCCCTCACGGTCATCGGGTTCCAAATAAAACGTATTACGACCGGCAACAAGCGGCACACCACACTCCACGCTCAATTTTTTATACGCCTCGTTCACCTCCATCTGCCGCGGCATGTCGGGGTGATGAATAATTTCCAAGTAGAAATTGTCGATACCGAAAATTTCTTGGTACTCGGCGACAAGCGCTTTTGCCTTATCGATATCGTCGGACAACAACGCGGACGCAATGTCGTTGTTGACGCTGCCGGAGAGTGCAATAAGTCCTTTTGCGTGTTCACGAAGAAATTGTTTGTCGACACGCGGCTTGTAGTAGAAGCCCTCGAGAAACCCCGCCGTGGTGATGGCAAGCAAGTTGCGGTAGCCTTCGTCGTCCTTAACGAGCAGCACCAAACGGAATGCACGCTCGTCAACACGCGGCCGGCGGTCCGTCATGCGGTACGGCGCAATGAACGCGTCCATGCCGATTATTGCGTGCATCTCGGCGTCCTTGCACGCCTTAAAAAACTCGACTGCGCCGTACAACGATCCGTTGTCCGTCAACGCAATCGCGGTCATGCCCAATTCCTTCGCACGCTTCACCAAATTCTTCGGCTTGGGCAATGCCTCAAGCAGAGAATAGTGCGAATGATTGTGGAGATATACAAAAGACTTCGGGTCCATACAACCATCGACAATGGCTGCCCGCATGGTAGCAGATTTCTGGATTTTCGTAGTGTCCGAAACTGAGTTTCGAACAGTTATCCACATTGACGCTGAGCAAGCTCGGTGCTATGTTGGATATAAGTCGGGCAAGGAATGGACACTCCTGCTCCTGGTTGGTCAAAGACTCCCTTATCGCATTTTGCGATTGGGGAGATTTTTGTTTCTCACGGGGGCGTGGGGTCAACGACATAGAATGAAGTGTGATAACGTGGTAATCTTTACTCGTATGGAAGACAGGCAGCTCAAATTACTCCAGCAGACTCTCGACGACATCCGGCACCAAAATGGGGTCGAGTATTGGTTTGCGCGCGAGCTTTTCCCTATACTCGGCTACACACGTTGGGACGGGTTCGAACCCGCGATACAACGAGCAAAAGACTCGTGTTTGGCCTCAAACGGCAATGTGGCCGACCATTTTCGGGAGGTGACGAAAATGGTCGCCTTAGGCAGCGGTGCAGCGAAGGCAGTTCTCGACATCAAACTGGATAGGTACGCCTGCTATCTTATTGCGCTCAATGGTGACCCCAAAAAAGAAGAGGTTGCGTTTGCGCAGGCATATTTTGTTTCCCGAACCCGTACGTTTGAGGTACTCACGCAAAAAATGCAGGAGATGGCACGCATTGATGCGCGCGATAAACTGAAGATTACAGAAAAAGATTTTAGTAACCTTGCGTTTAGTCGTGGTGTCGACAGTCCAGGTATTGCACGGGTACGTAGTGCGGGAGACAAGGCACTCTTCGGCGGCCACACGACCGAGGAGATGAAGGCGCGCATTGGTGTACCAAACAAAAAACCACTCGCCGACTACCTTCCCGATGTTACGCTCAAGGCAAAAGATTTGGCCACCGCAATGACCATAGAAAACGTACGCAGAGAAAATATTCAGGGAGAAACCCACATCAAGCACCGACACGTGGCGAGCAATCACAATGTACGAGGCGCGCTTATCAACACAGGGATTATCCCTGAGTCGCTACCCGCAGGTGAAGACATTAAAAAAATTGAGAGCAGACACAGAAAAGAATTAAAGGCACTACAGGATCGCCATCGTGAAGAGCTGAAACATCTCACCAAAAACTAGGGGTAATTTGCCGATACAGCACAAAAGCGGCCATGTGGTCGCTTTTGTGTCATAGCTATTATCTGATACACTGTATGCATATGATGAGAGGAGAACGCATGGTGATTGACGCGCAAAGGGGTAAAAAAACCGAAAAGCGAGAGGAGTCAAAACCGGTAGAAGCTGCTCGTCCCCCACTTGACGTCCGCCGCTTGAACCGTGAACAGCGCACCATGCTGGCCGCGCATCTTGAGAACGTCAGCGCCGTTGACGCAGCGTTTGAGGTGAGGAGCCGCTCTGGACGTGACGTGCGTGCCGCAAAAAAGGCTGGCGACACTGTCTTGCTCGACTCCGCAATGCAGGAAGGAAATCGCGCGGACGACGCGTGGCGTGAAGCAAAAGCGAAGGCGAAGGCGTCGCTCGAGGCGCTCGGCAAAGATTTTGATGATGTGGAATTCGGCAGGCAGGACGTCCGCAGTCAACTCCGCGCCGAACTCGTAGCAAGCCAGGAAGAATTCGACGCAAATGAGGCAACACAAGAACAACATGGCAATCGCGAGTCGGAGCGGCAGTTCGTGGAGCACGCGGACGAAGCCGCACGAAGGTTGCAAACCGCAGACAACGAGGTACATGAGGCAAGCATGGTCGCTATCGCGCGGATCCGTCGCGCCGTGGAGATTCTCGAAGGCGTTCGCGTACCTGGCGTGCGCGATGTACGAGAGGCAACGGAGGAATGGCGTCAGTATCTCCAATTTGCAATGGCCGGTGTCGAGGACGCAACTGCAATGGTCCGCAACGCCACACGGGGCGGACAGGCAGAGTTTGGCGACCTTGCCCGTGCAATGCCCATCGTGACCGAACAACTCCAAGAAGCGCAGATGCGTCTCGTGACTGCACAGCAAAAGGCCGAAACAGTGCTCCCGCGCATTATTCGCGTTGATACCCATCTTATTGGTGAATACGCGGGCGACCATAGCCGAGAACTCAGCAATCTCGCACGGTCTGCGCACGACGTCGTCGAACTTGCGCAGATGCAACTTCGCCACGCCGTCGGCGTATGGGAAGAAGTACGCGAGCAGGCAGCACACATTGCACGACAAGCTGCATAACACAAACCCTCCCGTTGTTGCGGGAGGGTTTTGTTTTCGCTTATTCACTGCGGTCACGTCGCACCAAATCAACAAGACGCTTCAGGCCGTCGGCGACGGTCATGAACATGCCGGCACCGGATTCGAACTTTGCTTTGATGTTCGTGACGGAACGCTCGAGGAGGTCGAGTTTGCGTTCGGCGGCGGAGAGCACTTCGTGTGCGTGGCGGACAATTGCGACGACTTGATACATCAGCCAACACAGGAACGCCGTGAACCACAGCGCGCAGAATGCGAGGACGATGTAGAGAATGTCTTGAGACTCGAGCATAGTGAAGACGTTATGTTCGGAGTATACCGCCAAACTGCGTTTCAAGCACCTTGCCTGCTGCGTCGAGCGCCTGCTGTGCTTCGTCGCCGGTCAACGTGCGGTCGGCGGCTTGGAGTGTGAGCGAGAGTGTAACGCTCTTCTTGCCGTCGCCAATCACGCCGCCGCGGTAGATGTCGACAAGCTGCACGTGCGTCACCAAACCTGTACGAAGCGCGACGACGACATCGTCGAACGTCTTCTGCTCCCCAAGCACCACGGAAATATCGCGCGTCATCGATGGGAATTCGGAAACGGGCACGTAACGGTGCGTAAGTTGCATGGACGGGAACAACGCCTCCATGTCGATGTCCGCAAGCATTACGCGACGGTCGACGCCGAACGCGGACTGTGTGACGGACGATACTTCGCCAATGCGGCCAACGATCACGCCGTCATGCTCAATGCGTGCGGTGCGTGTTGCGTGCCATCGACTGTCGACATCATCGCGAACATATACAAACACGATCCCCGCTTGTGCTGCAATCGCGTCGAGCACGCCCTTGGTGCGCATAAACGCCGCTTCCGCGTCGTCGTAGCCGTACTCACCCACGACGAGCTGCATGCGTTCGTCCGGAATATCAGCCTCACGACGCAGGTACACGCGCGAGAACTCGAAGAATTTTCCCGTCGATGTGTGACCTTGATTTTGTTCAATTGCAATAAGCGCCGACGGCACGAGGCTGGTGCGCATGTGCGTGTGCTCTGTCGACAGCGGGTTCAAAATTGCATACGCAGTTGCGGCGTCAATCCCGTACCGCACCATGTCGCTCGCCGACACAAACGAGTTGCTGTAAAACTCGTCGTAGCCACTTGCCGCGACGGTGTTCTTCAACCATCGCTCCCACGTGAGCGTCGGGTTCTCGATAGTCCGTGGCGGTTCGCCACTCGGCAATGTCGACGGCATTTCGTGATAGCCGTAGATGCGCGCAATTTCTTCCGCCAAGTCGACTTCTGCCTCAATGTCGTGGTCGCGCCAATACGGGACGGTCACTTGCCACGGCTTTGCAGCCCGATCAACGGAAAAATCGACGGTAAAACCGAGCGACGTGAGAATCGTCACCATCCGGTCGTCCGCAATGTCGACGCCAAGACGGCTGCGCACCTTGTCGGGGCGAAGCGGAAACATGAGCGGTGCATACGGCGCGGTGCGTTCGTCGCAGAGTACGCTCGCGACGTGACCTCCGGTAATTTCGAGCATTAATTCTGCAGCGCGTTCAAGCGCACGTGGCAACGCTTCCGTCGACAAACCTTTTTCGAACAAGAGTTGTGCATCGCTTTGCAAATTCAGTGCGCGTGCGGTGCGACGAATAGCAACCGGCTCGAACGCGCTTGCGGACAACACGACGGTTTTTGTCGCCGCCGTCGTTCCCGTATGCTGCCCGCCCATAATGCCCGCAACGTCGAGCGGCTTTGCGCTGTCGGCAAGCACGAGGACGCCATTCACGTCGTACTCCTTGCCGTTGAGCGCGACGATTTTCTCGCCGGGCTTACCCGCGCGCACGCGAATCTCTCCCCCGTCGATTGCGTTGTAGTCGAACGCGTGGAGCGGCTGCGCGTACTCGAGCATGACGTAGTTCGTGATGTCGACGACGTTGTTAATGGGACGAATGCCCGCAAGCAACAATCGCGACTGCAACCACCACGGCGACGACGCAACGTTGACACCGTCGATAACGACGGCCATTTGGCGGAAGCAACGCGTTTGGTCGTCGATGCTCACGGAAAAAGCAATCTCTGCGTTCTCCTCGCTTAACGTATTTCCGCCCGCAAGAAGTTGCATCGACGGCACCTTCGGCGCAACAAACTCCGCACCCGTTGCCGCAGCAGCCTCGCGTGCCATGCCGACGATCCCCTTTGCGTCCGGGCGGTTGGTGGTTACTTCGACAGTGAACAGCGTGTCATTCAAACCAAGCGCATCCGCAAGTGGCGTACCAGCTTTTGCGTACGGCAAGAACGACAAGTCCCAAATCTCCTTGTCGCCCGTTTCCAATTCCGGAAACCCGACCTCGCCCGCCGCACAGATCATGCCGACGCTTTTTACACCGCGAATTTCCGTCTCGCCGAGCGTAATCAAATCCCCCTCGCCGTGCCACCGCACGCGACTTCCCGGGAGTGCGACACATACCTTCATGCCGACGACAACGTTCACGCCACCGCACACAATTTCCGTGGTCTCTGCACCAACGTTGACGGTAACCACGCGCAAACGGTCCGCGTTCGGGTGCGGCAACACTTCGTTCACGAGGCCGACGACGATATGCGCAAACCGTGCGCCGACGTCTTCCGTCTTCTCGACCGACATGGACCGCAAACTCACCTCACGTCCAAACGCGTCGGGCGATAAGTCCGTTTTGACGTAGTCTTTGAGCCACTTGTAGCTTGCGTAGATGTCCATAGAATTTTTGTGAGTGGAAGAGCCTTGGTTGCTCCCGAGTAAGGAAACTGCGGAGGGAGGACGCATGTGCCCAGCCGCTT
>JBBTZZ010000053.1:0-15537 GCA_038061135.1 Patescibacteria group bacterium | reverse complement strand
TCGAAAACTCTGGGGGTGCGGCGAGGGAGACAGAGTTGTCTCTCCTCGCCAGTTTGCTGCGTCACGTGCAGCGCCGTTGGCTAGTCCGCGAAGTTGTAGGTCTGGACTACTTCGTCGGTCGATGTCTTCGCCTCGGCGAGGCGGACAACATCGAGGAGGGGATCAAGAGACATCCCCGGGCCAGTGACGTTCTTTGCGATGTAGTTGTTCACCGCACACATCATCCGAACCGCCGCGTCTTCGTTATTGGTCATGCCGAGCGCCACTCCTCCAGCGTAACCTTCCACGTCGTGCGACATGGCGTAGCTGTCCGCCGAGTTGTGGGCGTAGCTACCCTTAACTTTGTTGAAAATGATGCTTATCACGTAGCGGTGCATGTGCACTCCTTTTTTTGAGAGGTAATTTGTGGCAGACATCGTGTCAGCCCCCGCAGATTTCAATGCGTGATTGAAGTCTATGGGGGCGAGGCGTCATGTTGTCTGACGCCTCTACGACGGTTGTTGACGGGTACTACGCGATGCCGCGTGTGCTGTCGAGCGCCTCGACGAACGACGTCTTTTTCTCTGGCGTGTTGATGCGCCGGAACATGATTCCTTCCTCAAACCAATCCTCCACGAGCCCAAGCGAGTTGGTGGGGATGACGTAGCCGCGGACGAAGGGATTCGTCTTGTACTCACCCGGCGCGATGAGTGCCAGATTTATGTCGCTGTTGATCCACGTCTCGTACGTGCCGTTTGGCACGTTTCGTGAGGCCCAGCGGCTCACGGTCGTCGCCGCTTCGGGGGTGAGGAGTTTGCTTTCGTCGATGATCTTCACGGTGACTCCAAAGTTGCAGGTGAGTTTTGGCGACCGAGTATTCGTTCGCCCTAGCAGTCCTCGATTGCATCCAGAGCTATTAGGGCGGCACGTCGAGGGTTGGTCGACGCGCCACGGAAGGGAGGTTCAGTAGAGCGCGGGGGTGATGCGGTGCGGTGCCGCGGGGAGCCGCATGAAGCTGTCGACTGCGGCGAGGACAAGCTCGCGACCGAACAGCGTCGGTTCCGCAATGGCCGTGCGGGTGATGTGCATGAGGAGCGCACCGCCCTTTTGCTCGAGCTCCTGATGGTCACGGCTTGAGAACACGATGATCGCGTTCTTTCGCCCGCATAGCACGGGCAGCTCCATTTCGGTGGCGATGGTGACATACCACCGGTCGCTACCGTAGAGGGCAAGCAGAGTCAACATGTTTCCTCCAGTTTCAATAGGGTTTCAGAGCCAGGTAACGCTGTTCAGTATAGCAGAAAAAGAGGGTTTTGTCAAGGGAAAACACGAAAAAAGAGGCTAATATTCGCGCTTTTTGTAGCCAATCCCGAGGAACGAAGGATCCTTCGTCGGTCAGACCTCCTCAGGATGGGGATAGAGAGCCTATTTTGAGCAACACGAAGGACCTCTTGGTGGCGAGCGGCGGTGCTTTGACCACAACGAAATCGTATGATAAATTATGAGTATATGAAGACGTACACACTCGACGAAGCGCAAACGATCGTCAATAAACAGATTAAAAAATCTGTTGCGACACTTCGACGTGAGTTACGAGGGGCGAAGACGACTTCTTTTGCACTGACATTAAAAGCCAGAGCGCAAAGGGCGTATGTTTCTCGTTCAATTTAGTGACGCAGCCCTGAAGCAGATGCTGGGGTATGTAGACGCCTACCGACAAGGATATCGCGAGCTGTATTCTCACACAGGCATTTGGTCAGAAAAAGTTATTCTCGAACAGTACGAGCTTTCTGCTCAATCACTGTTCGATTCTTTGTTTTTGTCGGTCAGGCAACTTTTAGGTTCCTCAAAGGTGCTTGGAAGAAAAACGTCCGGCAAATTTTTCGAATGCTATTTTTATCTCGGTGAACGGCTCGTGATTATTCGTTATGTGGAATATGCGAAGAAAAATGAGCGGTTGGTGAAGTCTATCCATATAAACAGAAAAAACATTTTGTTCTAAAGCCCCTTAGGCGCCGATAGTTGACGTATTTCGATGGTTCCATTACTATCCAGGCACCAATTTATCCGCAGACACCGGGTTCCCGTGAGGGGTAAGTCCTGGCGAGGAACATTTTTAGCGGGGTAGCGGGGTAGTATGTGGCGGGGTAGTTTCTGAACTACCAACTACCAACTACCAACTACTCAACTCAAAATCCCTGTTTGCGGCCTCTTTGGCCGTAATTTGTTACTAAGGCAGAACTTATGCCGAAAACTCGTGCACAAAAAGCCGAGATCGTCACCAAGCTCGCCGACCAGTTCGCACGCATGAAAGCGGTCGCGTTCTCCTCTGTTGCGGGGTTCACCATGCCCCAGGCAGATGCACTTCGTAAGAAGGCAAAGGAGCAAAACGTTGACGTCTTCATTGCAAAAAAGACACTCCTTAAGCTCGCAGCCGCACAGGCAGGGCTTCCGCAGTTGACCG
The DNA here is from genome assembly GCA_038061135.1 of Patescibacteria group bacterium. Classification (GTDB taxonomy): domain Bacteria; phylum Patescibacteriota; class Patescibacteriia; order UBA9934; family UBA9934; genus UBA11707. Next base: position 13,094 of record JBBTZZ010000053.1, on the reverse strand, counting down.
ACGACATGTTGGATGGTTCGGTACTCACCGCTGTTGCATACAGCGACGAAGTATCGGCCGCCAAGCTCCTCAAAGAACTCACCAAAACGAACGACCAGATGTCGCTCCTTGGTGGCCTTCTCGAGGGCAAGTTGGTCGACGCAGCAGGAGTGACGCGTCTCGCAGAACTTCCGAGCAAGCAGCAGCTTCTTGGTCAGTTGGTGGGTACGCTCAATGCGCCGGTCAGTGGTTTCGTGAACGTCCTCGCGGGCAACTTGCGCGGTCTTGTGACCGTCTTGAATGCCGTCAAAGAAAAGAAAGTTTAACTTTACATTATGTCTGACGAAACAAAAGTAGTAGAGGTCCCGGCAAAGTTCCAGGCTCTCGTAAGCGAGATTGAAAAGATGTCGGTCCTCGACCTTTCCGAGCTCGTCAAAGTGTTGGAAGAGAAGTTCGGTGTGTCCGCAGCAGCCCCGGCCATGATGATGGCAGCACCGGCAGCAGCAGGCGCCGCAGCAGCAGAGGAGCAGTCGTCTTTCACGGTAGAGATTACCGCGGTAGGTGACGCAAAGATCAACGTCATCAAAGCAGTGCGCGAAATCACGGGTCTTGGCCTTAAGGAGGCAAAGGACATTGTGGACGCAGCACCAAAGGCAGTTAAAGAGGGTGTCGACAAGGCAGCAGCCGACGACGCAAAAGCCAAGCTGGAAGCAGCAGGCGCAACGGTTACTCTCAAGTAACCAAACAAAAACGAGCCTCACGGCTCGTTTTTGTTTTCGGGTGGAATGAATCCCACCCTTATGCTGCGCAGGTGCAGCCGCTCATCGCATTGCCGCACTCCTCACATTTTTCTTCTACCTCGGCGCCACAGTGACACTCGTCACCCGGCACGCCCATTGCCGCAACGCACTCCGCACAATCTTTCCCGCAAGCTGCACATGCTCCTTCCATAAACGTGTGTGAAGAATGACACCGGTATTATCTGCCTATGCCAGGCGGCTGGCAATGTGCATAAACTACTGGAGCAAGTGTGTGGCGGTAAACGTGACAACTTTATTTGGAAGCGCAACGAGAATTTGCTTGTCCGTTTCGCGAATGACGAACCCAATGGCGCCGTTGAGCGAGGTCGACGCGTACTGCGTGACAATGTCGCCACTTTCTTTGTCGTAGACAACGACGCGTCCCTCGCCGCTGTCGAGAATGTAGAGGTATTTGGAGTCAACGTCCGTCCAGATGTCTTTAGGGTCTTTGAGCTGGGGCTCTGCAGCGTCATGGACCCACGCCACCTCGTTCCCACTCTTATATTGCACGACGTCCGTTGCGGTGAGCACGAACATACTACCGTCAATGGCAATGGCACGTGCGCCAGTCAAGTCCGACGACCGCGCACTAATCCACGTTGTGCCTGCTTCGTACCCGTCGCCTTGCGCGCGCATTTTGACAACCTGTTGTGCTGCGGCGGACAGGACGTAGAGCGCATTATTGTATGACACGACGTCGTCTGCACTTGCCATGCCGTCGACACCGCTTGTAATTGCTTTCAGTGTATTGAGCACGGTGTCCACGCGTCCAAGCCGTTTGCTGCCGTCGATGAACACAATGTTTGTTCCTTCTCCTGCCGCACTTTTCACCCCGCTCATTGTTCCATTTGACGTCGCGGTTTTCGTAATCGCGTGTTCAAGTTCGTTGATGCGAAGTACGTTCGCGTCCATGGCAAAGGCGTAGAGTGTTCCTTGTGCGCTCACAAACGTTGCAAGTCCCACGTCATTACTCCCAAGTTCCGCAACCGTCGATGGCTCAACTGTGACGACTTTACGAATTTTTGCTTGGAGCGCGGTAAGGGCCGTAGAAAGTTCTGCAACCTTTGCTTCGTGGCCGTTGTTGTCGCTTGGGAGGGTTTCAAGGAGTGCTGCGGCCTCGGTAAGTAACCCGCGTGCTTTGTCGGTGTCGTTATAAATAAGACTTGCCTCCGCGGCAGACGTTTTTTCTTCGACGCGACTTACCGTTGTTGCAAATGCATTTTCTGCGTCGCGCCGTTCGCTTGCGCTCCCCATAACTGTCAACGCGACGAAGATCGTAAGTGCGACGCCGGCAATCCCGCCAATAATATACTTACGGTGACGGGGCATATTGCGCAGTCTACCCACGTGGTGACCAAGGTTGGTACGGAGCGCGCTTGTAGTCCCTCCCGTTGCTTTCTTTGCGTCGAAGATCCTTCCCACGAGGGTGAATACCAGCTTGGTGAGTATCTTTACGCCTTGCATGATGCCAATGAGCAGAATGCCCAGCACTTGAACAAGCACACGAAGTACGCGCTTTGCCATTGCCTTGTAGCCGCGTGAACCGGGGGACGATAGCTTATTTGACAGAAGTGCCACGCCACGGCGGAGGAACCCGGTAATGTTTGTGCCTTCCTCACCAAGCAAGTCGGACGTTTCGTGCTTCATGTCGCCAAGTTGCGTAATGGACGTAATGGGATTTGTCTTTTTTGGTGGGCCGCTCTTTTCCTCTTCGCTCGCGCTGAAGCAGAGCGCACCGTACGCGGTGTCGTGGGGTAAAAACTGACGGATACGTTGCAGTGCACCCTGCGGTGGAAGGGTAATGAGTACGTCTTGCAAGTCGGCGAGCGCAATGGCTGACGACGGTGTGCGCGTGGCGACGTAGAAAATATCACCAGGGTGGATTTCGCCGTCGAGCACGGTAACAAACGGCTTGTCCCATGTCGACTCGGTGTCGGTACGGAACTGTGCATGGAGTTCGTAAATGACAAAACGACGTTCCGCGGTTTTGTGCAAGAACAATGCGTTCAGGTTCCCGATGCCGCTTGTGAACAATTGGTGTTCAGTTATGACGCCAATGACTGCCTCAAACTGTGTCATGGGGAATGCGCCGGACTCAGCAGCGACTTCTGCAAGCGACGCGTTGAGGTCAGAAAGCATGGACTCGAACCGACGGGCAATGTTTGCGTCACCCGCCATTGCGGTACGCGCAAGGTCGAGGTGGGTGCGAAGTATACGGCCTACTGCGTCGCGTACACCATGGTTTTCGTGGCTTACTGCAAACAAACCAAAAACTTTTGCCCGTCCATCAGCGACCGGAAGTAGTATGGTGTCTATGAGCGTACCTTCCTCTGTACCACTTGGGGTGACGAGGTCAGCAGCCTTGATTGTCGGGAGTTGTTCAGCCATGTTTGCTCCTGGACACATTTTTAGTTACAGTATAGCTGAAGTAGCTTTCACGACAAGCAATTTACCCACCTATGGCAACGCTCATCAATTTGGCGCCCGTGCAAAACGTCAGCGATTTCCGCATTGAACAGCTATTTGGTTCAAAAACGCGCGCACATCTCTTGTCGCTCTTTCTGGACAATCCGGAGCGTGCCTACTACGTGCGTGAGTTGACGCGTGAGATTGATGCACAGCTCAATTCCGTGCGTCGCGAGCTTAAAAACCTTGTAGACCTGGGCATTGTGCTGGAAGTAGAGGGAAAGATTTTGCCAAATGAACGCGATGGTAGTGACGAAAAAGAGAAAGTTGAAAAGAAGAAATTTTACCGTGCGTGCGAAACATTCCCACTTTTTGACGACTTGCGCGCAGTCATGAAGAAGGCATTGGTACTCATGAATAACGAACTTGTTCGGTCGCTGCAGACAAAGGGTCGTGTCGACCTGTTGCTGTTAACCGGAAAGTTTACGGACGCACCCGACGTCGTTATTGACTTACTTATCGTTGGCGAGGCAGACCAGGACGCGGTGCGTCAGGCGGTTGCGGAATTCGAGAAAACCGTCGGTCGCGAGGTGAACTACACCTACATGCCCAAAGACGACTTCATGCACCGTCGCGAATGGGGCGACCGGTTTTTGAACACGGTGCTCACTGCAAAACATATCGTGCTCGTGAACACGCTGGGGTCGGTATGATATTGTGTATAAACGGAACCGACATTGCAAAGCTGACGCTTGCACTGCAAGATGACGCGGGTCAAACGGTGCGTGAAGAGACGTTTGTCACTCGTCCCGAAGACTTTTTGGCGCACATTGTTGCATTCTTAGGGGCGGAAAACGTGACGGCGGTTACTGTGGCGTGTGGCCCAGGATCTGCAACCGCACTTCGCGCAAGCATTGCAATTGCGCAAACGCTGGCGTACGCCAAAGGTATTCCTGTACTCGGGAGCACCGAACCGATCTATGCGCACGAGGCGCGAATAACACCAAGCAAGAAGGATAATCTTCGTCGTAGTCTATGAAGTTCGGTCAATACGGCAAACACCGCGTGCTTGAGTCAATCCCCGGGCTTTTGGTCTGGGGCACATTTATTTCTGCAATTCTCGCGTCGTTCTTCGCTCCTGTTGCGGCAATCGTGTTCATTATCATCTTTGATATCTATTGGTTGTTGCGGGTGATCTATTTTGTTATTCATCTCCTTGGCGGGTACAAGACGTATCGCGCAACCATGGCGGTCGACTGGTACGCCTTGCTTCAAAAAGTCATCAGCTGGGAGCGTGTGTACCACGTCGTGATGTTGCCGACGTTTCAGGAAGACCTGGTCATTCTGCGCGAGGCACTTCGAAGTATTGCAGCCACGCCGTACCGCAAGGACCGCATGATCGTGGTTGTAGGCGGCGAGCAGGGCGACGCGGCAGATTTTTCGGCGCACCGCGCGGTACTCGAACGCGAGTTCAGTGGCGTATTCGCGGAGCTGCTGTTTACGGTGCACCCAAGCGGCATGGAGGGGGAGATTCCGGGCAAGGGGTCCAACTTGCACTACATGGCGGGCGAAGTGCGGGGGATTATTGACGCGCGTGCAATTCCGTACGACGACGTCGTGGTTTCTGCGTTCGACATTGACACCGTTCCTCACGCGCAATACTTTCCGCGATTGGCGTACCTTTTTTGTACTGTTCCAAACCCCCTCAGAACGTCGTACCAACCGGTGACGCTCTTCTCGAACAATATTTGGAACGCCACGGCGCCCGTCCGCATTGCGGCGTTTGGTACTACGTTTTGGTTGTTGTCGGAGTTGGTGCGACCGGAGCGTTTGTGGACGTTTTCGTCGCACTCCATGCCGTGGCGCATGCTGGTCGATGTGGGCTATTGGGAGCCAGACTTGGTGAGCGAGGACTCGCGCATATTCCTCCAGGGGCTTATTCATTACGACGGGGACTATCGCGTGACGCCAATGTTCTTGCCAGTGTCCATGGACACGGTGACGGGCGCAACGTACATGGAAAGCCTCAAGGCGCTCTACAAGCAGCAGCGACGTTGGGCATGGGGCGTGGAGCACTTTGCGTACATGCTGGAGAAGTTTGGACAGCATCCGCTGCTGCCAATGCGCACAAAAATAAAATATGTGTTCAACCACATGGAGGGCATGTTTACGTGGGCAATGGCGCCAATCCTCATTTTCATTCTCGGCTACTTGCCGTTCTTTACCGTGGGGCAGTCCCAGTCCGCGCTGATTACTAATTCGCCGTTTACACTCCAGTGGATCATGCGCATTGCAACACTTGGCGTGTTTGTGACGGGCGGCTTGAGCTTCTTTTTCCTCCCACCACGGCCGAAACATCGCGGCTGGCATACGTGGATCGTGTATCTTGCGCAATGGATACTGCTTCCCGTTACATCCATTTTGTTTAGTGCATTCCCTGCAATTGATGCGCAAACGCGATTCATCTTTGGCAAGTACCTTGGATTTAACGTGACAAAGAAACACGCAGAGTCTCGAAGAGCGGGGTAGCGGTGTAGTATGTAGCGGGGTAGCGGGAGCCACTACCAACTACAAACTACCAACTACTCAGCTACATACCCTATGCGCGTCTTCGTCCACATTCTTGTCTGGAACGACCGTCGGTATTTGCCCGACCTCTTTGCATCACTTGAAGCACAGGAATACAAAAATGTGACGGTGCGCGTACTTGATAACGGCAGCACGGACGACAGCTACGCGTATTTACAGGAGCATTTTGCGCATTCCGTCGTCGCACGAAACGTTCGTAACCTTGGGTTTGCAGGCGGGCATAACCAGCTACTACGCTTTACGTTTGAACACATGACGGAGGCGGAGGGCAGTGATGCAGCAGTACTTGTTATGAACGCGGACATGATTGCAGATCCTGGGCTTATTGCGCGTCTTGTTGAGGCACTGCAGGCGAACTCGACCGTCGACGCAGTACAGCCCAAGGTGTACCGCGCGTTTGGTGAACACGTCGGTGACGAAACGCTAGAGGAAACGGTGCAGTCGGATATTTTGGACACCACCGGACTGCGCGTTGCCCGTGGTTGGCGAATGAGCGACCGTGGCGCAGGGGAGATAGACAAAGGCCAGTACGACAACGCGACGGACATTTTTGCCGTGACGGGCGCGTGCGCACTTATTCGTGCGTCGGCCATTCGCGACGTACTTGTGAACGGTGAGCTGTACGACGGCGAGTTCTTTGCGTACCGCGAGGACTGCGACTTTGCGTGGCGGTTTCATGCGGCGGGACACAAAAGCGCGTTCGTTCCCGCAGCAAAGGTGTGGCACTACCGCGGCATGTACGGCAAAGACCACGCAAGCTTGTGGAACCGCTTGTGGAACCGTAAAAAGCAACGGCCGTTTTTTGCGGCGCTTGCCACGCGGAATCAGTTATTCGTGCTTTTGAAGAACCTTACGTTCGTCGACGCAGTATTGTCTGCGCCGTGGATACTTTTTCACGAAATAGGTCGTTGTGTGTTCGGCTTGCTTTTTGAGCCAGAAACCCGCAAGCTCCTCTTGAAAGCCCCCGCGCTCCTGCCGTCGATGCTCCGTAAGCGCAGAGCCGTAAAGGCACTGCGACGGGAGCCCTCGAGCGTTCTGCGGAGCTACCTCTCTCGTCATCTCTAGTCTCTCTCCATCTCTTCATCTCTCCCATGGACCTGAGCATAATTATTGTTCATACCTTTGAAAAGCGCCTCGTCCGCCAGACGTTGCGTGGTATTCGCCGTGCAGCGCCGCGTTTGCACTACGAAGTGATTGTCGTCGACAATAACCCTGACGCAGGAATGCATGACGTGCTTAAACGTGACTTTTCCGACGTACGTTACGCAATGATGGACGAAAACCGCGGTTTTGGCGCGGCGATGAACAAGGGTTTCGCCACGGCGACAGGGAAGTATATTTTAGTATTCAACCCTGACATTGTCGTCAAACCTGGGTCACTCGAGTCGTTGTACGATTTTATGGAGGCAAACCCGGGCGTCGGCATTGTTGGTCCCAGGCTACAAAACCCGGACGGAACACTGCAGCACTCGTGTTACCGTTTTCACGAACGTATGACGCCCGTCTACCGTCGTACACCACTTGGCAAACTCTCGCAGGGCAAAGCTGCCATTGATCGGTTTCTCATGGCCGACTTTGACCACAGTCGCCAAGAAGACGTCGACTGGGTGATGGGGAGTGCGATGTTCACGCGTCGCAGTGCGCTCGACGCGGTCGGCGTGTTTGACGACAATATTTTCATGTACTTCGAGGACACGGACTTGTGTCGACGGTTCTGGGAGGCGGGGCATCGCGTCGTCTACAACCCTAACGTTTCCATGGTACACTACCACCGACGTGCGTCCGGTGACGGCAGTTTGCTCCGTCAACTCTTTTCGCGCATGACACGCCACCATATTCGCAGTGCAATTTATTACTTCCGCAAATACGCAAGTAAGCAAAACCCACGTGCAGAATTTTTTGCCAAACGTGACGCCGCAGCCGGAACCATCGCGTGACGCGACGGACGTGATTGACGTAGGGGAGACCCTCGTGGTCGCCCGCCAACCACATGCCAAAAGACGATGGAAAAAACCATTGTTTGTGGTCATCGCTGTCGGCATCGTCGTGATTATCGGCGTCACCGCGTTTGCTGCAAGTAAGCTTGTGGGAGCAATGTCGCGTTTGCAGGACGCGGCAGGCACCGCACAGACCGCGCTGAAAGATGGCGACTTTACGGCTACCGACAACGCGCTTACTGACGCACAGACCGCGATTACGGACGCGCAGCACGGTTTGGCGCTCGTGACGTTTTTGCGCATCATGCCGTGGGTAGGTACGCAAATTGTCGGACTCGGCTACACACTCGACGCGGGAAGTGCGACCATAACCGCCCTCCGCGACGCGGTCGGCATCATGCGCAGCGTGCAAGAGGTGACTGCTCGCGCGCAGTCGCTCCTTGGCATTACGGACAGTGACGTGCCGTATCACGAGCTGTCGTCGTCGGCGCGCACCGCGATGCTTTCTGCGCTTCACGACGCGTACCCCGAGTTTTTGCAGATGCAAGTCAAACTTGCGCTCGCAGCCGACGACATCGCTCGACTGCGGAGCCTGAACGTGTCGCCCGTGCTGGAAAAAGCCGTCGCTCCGTTCGCGGAAATCTTGCTGCCGTTGCAGGAGGCAGTGAATTTGTTGACACCGTTTGCTGCTGTTGTTCCGGAGCTCGCGGGGCTTGGGCAAGACCGACAGTTCCTTATGCTCTTTGCGAATGATACAGAGCTGCGCCCAGGTGGCGGGTTTCTTGGTGTATTCGGCCTTGCGGTGACGCGTGACGGTGAGATTGTGCAGATGTCGACGAGCGACGTATACAGCGTCGACCACGCGGTTGCTGCGGGCTACCACGTTACCGCTCCAGTGCCGATCTCCTCACATCTTGGCGTCGATGGTTGGTACTTCCGCGACAGCAACTGGTCGCCCGACTTTGCGACAAGTACGTTGGACGGCGTGCAATTACTTCGTCAGGAGTACGCGTCCGCAGGCCAACCCGTTCCCGATGTGCATGGTGCGCTCATGTTTACACCGACCTTCATTTCCCGACTGCTTACGCTTATCGGCCCCGTCACCATTGACAGCCAGACGTTTACGCCCGACAACGTGGCGGATAAACTCGAGTACGAGGTGGAGCAGGGGTACGTTGGCGCGGGCATTCCGTCCGCACAGCGCAAAGACATTGTCGCGCGCTTGACCGACACCGTGGTCGACCGTCTCATTGCGCTCCCGTCGTCGTCGTGGCCGTCGCTCTTTACGACACTCACGGAAGGCTTTGCAGCAAAAGAGGTCGCGCTGTGGAGTCCGACGGCAGAAACGCAAGCGGTGTATGTTGACGCAGGCTGGTCGGGAAGTGTCGCAATGGAAAAGGCCGACGACGTGCTCATGGTGGTTGACGCAAACTTGGGTGCGCTCAAAACCGACGCGGTGATGGAACGGGAAATTTCGTATTCAATCGAACCCACGTCAACGGGGTACAACGCGACCGTTGCACTGACCTACACCAACAACGGCAGCTACACATGGAAAACAACGCGGTATCAAACGTACACGCGAGTTTATGCTCCGCTTGGTAGTACGTTCGTGAATGGTCCGCAGGACACAGTTACTGTCGACGACCTCGGCATGACGTCGTTCGGGACGTACCTCACCATTGCGCCTGGTGAAACGCGAACGTTTACGCTCACATACGCCCTCCCGCAGTCCGTCACCGACGCCATCGATGGTGGCAGCTACGAACTTCGTGTCCTCAAGCAACTCGGCGCGTCCGACAATGGATTAACCCTCCATCTTGAATTCCCGTCAAAAGTCGACTTCGCCACACCGGCCGAGGGCGCTGCACACTATAACGACAATGCCTACGACATTTCGACAACACTCGATACAGACAAAGTGTTCGATGTAAACATTTCCAAATAAACACGAACGCCCCGGAGTGACCGAGGCGCGGAGGAGGGTGATTACGGCGTCGATGGAAGTGCAAAGATCAGTCGCGGGAGTTCCTTTGGGCCGGCGATGTCAGCTTGGAAGCCAGCGCTTTTGATGGCATGCATCACCACGATCACTGCGGATGGAACGTAGGGCGCTCCATCGATGAGTTGCAGGTGCCAGCCATGGTACTCAGATGAAGTCGTGCTCCTCCAGTATTCTTCGTGACCAGGAAGTAGCGCGCACTTGCCCTCGAGTATCATGACTTCGGCGTGCTGCTTCTCCTCTCTTGCAGCCTTCTCCACGTTGGTGACGATCTGCTGCAGATAGGGCAGTGCGATCGCTTCGGCCTCGGCACGTTGCCGCGTCTTCTCCGTGGCGATCTCTTTCCTGACCCTATCTACCACCTCCTTGATTTGTGGACCGAGTTTCCTGGCTTCATTCTGAAAATCCGACATGACGTGCTCCTGTTAGCCCCCAAACACTAGCGGATTTTTGTTGGGTTGTAAACCGCGGCCGGGTAGATTAAACTTGCATAGCTAGAAAGCCTACTAAGTTGCGTCAGGCGCTAGGAGGTCGGAGGACCGAAGCGAGGCGTCCTGAAGCCTGGACGGTGAGCGAGGACCGGACGGCCGACACCGCGGATGACCAACTTGGGTAGGCTTTTCTCTATGTTCAACAAGAAAATCGGCATCGACTTGGGGACGACGACCGTGCTTGTCTATGTGCCAAAGCGCGGGATTGTGATTAACGAGCCGTCGGTGGTTGCGGTAAGCAAAATCGACAAGTCCATCCTTGCGGTCGGCAAAGAAGCAAAAGATATGCTTGGTCGCACGCCGGACACGATTGTTGCGCGACGCCCGTTAAAGGACGGCGTGATTGCGGACTATCGCACGACGGAGGCAATGCTGCGCTATTTTATTAACAAGGCGCTTGGTGGCGTGCGTATTTTTCGTCCGGAGGTGATGGTCGCGGTGCCGGGCGGTATTACGTCAACGGAACGGCGTGCAGTTATTGACGCCACCATCGCGGCAGGTGCAAAGGCGGCGTACATTATTAAGCAACCGATTGTCGCGGCGATTGGCGCGAACATTCCTATTGGCAGTCCGAACGGCCACATGATTGTGGAAATTGGTGGCGGAACAAGCGAAATGGCGGTTATTAGCCTTGGCGGCATTGTTGCGTCGACGTCGGTGCGCATTGGTGGTGTTAAATTCGACCACGCAATTATGGAGCACGTCCGCCGTACGTATGGTTTGGCCGTCGGCGAACGCACAGCAGAAGAGATCAAAATTCGTTGCGGCAGCGCAATGTATTTGAACGAGAAGCTGCGCATGGAGGTGAAGGGGCGTGACATGATTACGGGGCTGCCGAAGCTTGTGGAGGTGAGTAGTGACGACGTGACAGAGGCAATTCAGCCGCTTTTGGAAGGGATTTTGACGACGCTGAAGGAGGTGCTGTTTCAAACGCCGCCAGAGCTTGCAGCCGACGTTATGGATAAAGGCATTGTTATTTCAGGTGGCAGTAGTCAGTTGCGCAACTTGGACCGACTCATTGCAGAGTCGACGGGCGTTCCTACGTACGTTGCCGATGACCCTCAGTTATGCGTTGCCCGAGGAACCGGCTTGGCACTCGAAAACCTCGACGCGTACAAGCGCAGTGTGTTTAGTTCATAAAGGGTATTGGGTACTAGGCATTGGGCGTTGGGTTTTTGTCCCAACCCAAAGCCTAAAGCCCAAAACCTACAACCTATGCTACTTGGCATCGACGTCAATTGCCTCACACTTCCGAACAAGACTGGCGTTGAGCGCTATGTCGACTGCTTGGTGCGGGCAATGATGACGGTGCCACTGCGTCAGGGCGACACGGTGCGGCTGTACGTCGCGAAACTACCAACTACCAACTACCAACTACCCAACAACTGGGAATTCCGTCTGTTGCCATTTGCATTGCCGAAAGGCTGGACGCATTTGCGTTTGAGTTGGGAGCTGTTTCGTAACCCGCCCGATGTGTTTTTTAATCCGTCGCACGAAATTCCCGCGTTCGTCAGCAAAAAGACACGCATTGTGTCGACCGTGCACGACCTTGCGTTTCTCCGTGTGCCCGCCGCGTATTCGCCAAAAGGCGGCCGTCGACAAAAAATCGCAATCGCTCGCGGAGTTATGAAGGCGACGAAGTTACTCGCTATTTCAGAAGCGACCAAGAATGATCTGGTAGAGCTTGCGCATGCTGACGCAACAAAGATTGTCGTCACGCCACTTGCTGTCAATGCGTCTGACTTTACCGTCACACCAGAACAGAAAAGCGAAGTGCTTAATCGTTACCGTTTATCTGCAGGGAAATACTTTTTGTACGTTGGACGGCTGGAAACAAAGAAGAACGTGGTGACGTTGCTACGCGCGTTTGCAGAGCTGAAGAAGGACCTCGGCGTCGGTCATCCGATTGAACTCGTACTGGCAGGAAAGTGGGGGTATGGCGAAGAAGCAATCAAGCAAACGCTTGCAGTGAACAATAACGGTGTTCGTGTACTTGGGTTCACACCCGAGGAAGACCTTGCATCGTTGTATTCCGGTGCGTTGGCGTTTTGTTTTCCGTCCTTGTACGAAGGGTTTGGCATGCCGGTGCTGGAGGCCGCAGCTGCGGGGACGCCGGTAATCGCCAGTGACATTCCTGCGCTTCGCGAGGTGATGGGCGACGCTGCGGTGTTTGTTTCGCCGCTCCACGTTGTAGGGTGGACGGTAGCAATGCGGAGAATGGTGTTCGAGTCCGCGCTCCGTGCCGAGTGTGTGGAAAAGGGGAACGCACGCGTTGCGGCGTTCTCGTGGGCGGAAACGGCAAAGAAGACGTGGGAAGCGCTGTATGTTTGACGAGTTGATTCGCGAAATGATGCGGCTGGGGTTTACGGACAAAGAGTCGTCGGTGTACGTCACACTGTTACGTCTGGGTAATGCGGGTGCGTCAGAAATTGGTGACGCGACAGGGCTGAACAGGCCAACAACGCACGACACGCTCGACCACTTGGGGCGCGCAGGGCTGGTGACGGCGTACACGGAGGCCGGGCAACGACGGTTTAGCGCAGAACCGCCGGAGCGCCTTTTGACTGTTTTAAGCTTGCAGCGGCGCGAAGTGTCGACACGCGAAGACGTTGCGTCGCGTTTGTTGCCACGGCTGCTTGCGATTGGCGCGCAACATAACGCAAAGCCGAAAATTCGGTACATTGAGGGCATTGACGGGCTACGGAACATGCAACGTGAATACGAGTGCCAAGAAGGCGATATTATTCAGCTTATTGGTTACGATGCATACCGCGCAATTGAAGACCGACACATGACCGACGAGCATCACGAGGCGCTGTCGAGCAAAGGAAAAAATAGGATCCGTAGCATCATTGTGACGGACATGAATATACTTTTCTCCAAGCTTGCA
>JBBTZZ010000052.1:0-1185 GCA_038061135.1 Patescibacteria group bacterium | reverse complement strand
GAAGGACATTAAGATTATTGACACCGACACCGGTGCCGTAGTCATGGGTCCTCTCGAGCTTGACGTGACGACCGACGATGCGTCGGACGAAACCAGCTTGACTGGTACTGCAGAAGACGCGCTCCAGATCATCGACTTTACCGACGACTGGACAATGGATGCAGGTGAAACGCGCAACTTGGCGCTCACCGCAGACGTTGACAACGGCCTCACGGCAAACGAAACATTGGTGGCAATCTTTGACATCAGTGGTCTCGTCGCAGAGGACGGCAACGGCGACACGGTTGCAACAACCGCAATCGTTCCGTCGGGCGACATCACCGGTAGCACGCAGACCGCACGTGCGGCAGCGATGACCGTTGCATTGGCAAGCACGCCAGGTGACGTTACCTCGGTGGATGGTACGAACAATGTTCTTGTCAACGCCTTCTCGGTAAGTGCCGGCACGGCAAGTGACTTGCACATCAGCTCCATTAAGGTCAGTGGTTACGCCGACGAAGACGGTACGCCTGCATTTACCGCAGGTGACGTCAGTGGCGCAGACCTCAACGACTTCGTGGAGTCCTGCTACTTGACCGACAGCGCGGGCAACCAGCTTGGTAGCGCGGAGTCGTTCATTAGCACAGGTATCTCGTTCACGGTAACGGACACCGACTGGGACTTGGCAGCAGGTGCAACCGACACCCTCAAGGTGTACTGCTCCTTTGCCAACCCATCAGACGGTACCGACACGAACTACTTCGCATTTGACCTCGCCGACCTCTCCGAGGACATGGTGGTCCAGGACGAGGACGGTAACGACGTAGACCCGACGACGGACGCGCCAAACGGCACGACCACGCCGACAAACGTCGTGACACTCGCGAACGCAGGTACGCTTGCTGCAACAGCAAGCGCAAGCACCCCGAATGCCGACTTCGTGCTGACGAGCTCGACCGACAACCATGTCGCGTCGTACACGTTCACCGCAACGAACGAAGACTTCGAGGTCCAGACACTCTCGTTCTCTGAAGAAGAAGCGGAAGACGACCAATGTGGTTTCTCCGGTCAGAGCGCAACGCAGCTCGCGAACACGGCAATTTCTGCCAACTGTTCCGCAACTGCAGGTGACGATACCTTGTACGCGAACAACATCTCGCTCGTGACCATTGCCTACCCTCTTGAGGACGGCACCACGAACGAAGT
>JBBTZZ010000051.1:0-7710 GCA_038061135.1 Patescibacteria group bacterium | reverse complement strand
GAATAACTCCGCTGCCCCACACCCGACTCCGCAAGCAGCAACTGAATGTCGGACTACCGCGCGTCCTTACCTTTGAGCATGTAGCCATACTCACCGTCACGGTACAGTCGGCGCGTAATGGTCACCTCACTATAGTCCGCATGCATGGTTTTGTCCGCATTGTCGAACGTCAAAGAAACTTCTGCGAACCCACTCCGCGACTTGCCTTCTGACCCACTAAAAATGACGTCCTCCGCCTTTTTCCCGCGAAGCAACTTTAACGACTGCTCACCTAAACACCACCGAATGGCGTCGGCCAAGTTACTTTTCCCGCTCCCGTTTGGCCCCACCACCACGGTTAAATGATGACGGTCGGCACTCTCAGGCGGAAACTCCAGCGTCGTTTTTTGGGCAAACGTCTTAAACCCTTGAACCTCGAGGCGTTTGAGATACATAGCTGGCATGATTGTACACGGTAATCGCCACCTGGACGAGTTGCTTATCCTTGACCCCTCACCGCATAACCCGTACAGTAGTCGGCTGCTATGCCGTCCGTTGTTGCACAAAAGGTCATGAACGAAATCCGCCGGGCGGAGCATATTTTGCTGTTGACGGATGAACGGTTGGACGGTGACACACTGGGGTCGACACTCGGCCTTGCGCACGTGTTGCGCGACCTCGGCAAAACCGTGAGCGTGTTCTCCCCGCGTGCTGTGCCTGCACACTTCGGATTCATCCCGGGCATCGAGCTCGTGCAGACGGACGCCGCAATCTTTGCACACCCCGCCGTCGACCTCGCGATTATCTGCGACTGCTCAGACGGGCTGTATATCCAGTCACTTTTGCCAACAATGCCGCGCGCTGTGCCGCTCGTCATGTTTGACCACCACGCAACGAACCCAAGCTACGGCACCATCAACGTACTCGAACCCGGCGCCGCAAGTACGGCCGACGTCGTGTGGCGGTTTGTAAAAGCTGCGCGCTACCCTGTGAGCCCGCACGCCGCGCAATGTTTCTTGACGGGCATTTGCACCGACACGTCGCTCTTCTCGACGTCGAACACCACGGTCGACGCACTGCACGCTGCAGTCGACCTCACCAAGCGTGGCGCAAAGCTGCCGGAAATTGTTCGTCACACCGTCGCAAGCCGGCCAATTCCCATGCTCCATGTGTGGGGACTATTGTTCGAGCGTTTGCATCACAACACAGAATTTGACGCACTCACCACTGCGCTCACACTCAAGGACTGGGAGGCATTCGGCAAGCCGGACATTGAAACGTCGAACATTAGTAACTTCTTGAACGAAACCCTCGACCACGCGGATACCATTCTCATTTTGCGCGAAACGGAAGACGGCGGTGTCAAAGGCAGTCTTCGCAGCCGTGGTCGCGACGTTGCCGCACTCGCAGAAAAATACGGTGGTGGCGGGCACAAACTCGCTGCGGGTTTTAAAGTCGACAACGCACATCTTGAGTTTTCCGACGGACAGTGGCGTCTTCTTCGCAGTTCGCAGTCCGAAGTTCTCAGTTCATCGTCGCACGTCATCAACGAAAATGACGACATAAACTTTTTGCACGCCTCGCCACTTGCACCGAACGCATCGGCGTGATTGACTAGGTACGGAGGTGAACATGAGCCTAACGTCTTCTCCGGCAAAGTCCGTGGTCACGTGCCCAGGATGTAAACGCGCCACCAACATCTACCGGCACATCGCGCTTGGCTACACGAAAATTTCAGTGTATCACGTTGTGGCGTGCCAGCTGTGTGGCGTAGAGCTCTTCGTCGTCACGGTCATCAATGGCATGATCTTGTCGCACGACCAGCTCAAGGCGACACTCCTTCACCCAAGTCGCCCACAGACAAGCGCGCACTCGGCGAGCGACGTGCCCACCGACCGTCGAACGTCCTCATCCACGGGTAGACTCCCGTAACTTCCTGGCCCAGCCCTCATCGGCTGGGCCTTGTGTTGCAATAGAAAAACCGCCAGCCAAGGCTGACGGTTTTTCTGGAGCGGGTGGCGGGAATCGAACCCGCGTCTCAAGGTTGGAAACCTCGAATAATAGCCGTTATACGACACCCGCTCGCTTACCGGACTGATTGCGCTCGGGCTTCCGTTGGTCGCCCGTCGCTGTCGTCAGTCCGCCGCTCGCTTTCGTTTCGTCGGACGAAACGATTGGCTGCACGGCTGCCGAGAATACTAACAAAAAGCCGAGTACTAGTCCAGCTCATTCTTGAGACGTGCAATGGCGTCTTTGGGACTACGTTCACCGAATGAATCAGGAGGGACGGCTTTGAGGACTTCGACCAGGTTGTAATGGCAATACTCATGGTCGTCCCGGAGGTCGTCGCAAAGTGCAATGATTTTGCTAAACAACGGCCCTGGGGAGTAACCGAAGTCAATAAGCTCGTCGCCAGTAATCATGTGCGGTGCGGGACCATGCAAAAGTTCGAGGCTCGTTGCACGACCAAGCAGCCACTCACCGGCCGCATACGGCGCCTGAGGCGCCGTGAACGGTCCGCGTCCGCAATAATCCGCTTCGGTCACAAGCACCAAGTCGCACAACGTCGCCGGGTCAATGCGCGCCGCAAGTCGCCGCAGTACACCGTCTTTCACGTGTACACCATCCACGCATTCCGAATGCCACAAACGGTACGGCTTCATGTGGTCGCGGACAATGCCGACGACTTCCTCCACGGTACTTGCGTGCACCCACAACGCGTCCAAAAACGACCGCGTCGGCGTAACCCCCGCGTCTTCATGTCCGTGCGACCGAATTCTCCCATTTTCTATTCCTGTCACGTACGGCTTGCCAAAGTCATGGCACAGCGCGCCGAGCATAATGGTCAGCGCGCGGTCGCCGTCGAGTTTTTCGCGTCGCACAATCCGTGCCGCTTCGTCGACCACCATCATCGTATGAATCCACACGTTCCCCTCCGGGTGCCACTCCGGCTCCTGCGGCGTTTCCGCGAGCTTTACGAGTTCGGGGTGTAACAACGCAAACGCGCCCACGTCCATACCAAACGCCAATCCGAGGGAAGGCTTCTCCGAAAGCAGTAACAGCTTGCGCCATTCGTCGCCAACGCGCTCTGCGGAAATTTCGGACAGTGACGGCACCATCGCACGCAGAACATCGAAACTCACAGGGTCAACCGTGAGGTTAAAACGTGCAACGATCTGCATTGCACGCAGCACACGCAGTGGGTCCTCAACAAACGTCGCCGCGTCAACCACGCGCAATACGCCGCCCTTCAAGTCCTGCACCCCGCCAAACGGGTCGACAATCTCGCCGGTCAGTGGGTCTTGCGCAATGGCGTTCACGGTAAAATCACGACGTCGCGCGGCGTCCTTCGGGTTCAAATGCGGGTCGGCCTCTACAAAAAACCCTTTGTGCCCCTGCCCCGTCTTCCGTTCTTTTCGTGGAACCGCAACGTCAATGTCGACGTCATCGACGACGAGTTTCAAAATGGCAAACGCCTTGCCGACGTCGGACACATTGCCAAACTCACGCAAAAGCTTTTCCACGTCCTCCGGCACAATACCGTAAATCTCCACGTCAAAGTCCTTCGGCTCCAATCCCAACAGGTCATCACGCACACTCCCGCCAACCAAAAGCGCACGCCCACCGCGCTCCGCAACCGCATTAGCAATTTTGATGACGGTTTCTCGCGCAGAGGCCATATCATCGATTCTAGCACAACCTACACTCTATTGCTCCCGCACCACGCTATTGCCAATGCGTCCGCAGCGTCGTCGGGCTTTGGAATGGTTTTGAGTTTGAAGACGACCTTCACCATCTCTTGCATCTGCTTTTTGTCCGCACGGCCGTAGCCGGTGAGGGCGAGCTTTACCTCGTTGGGTTTTACCTCAAGCACCGTCATCCCGTTTTCGACCGCCAACAACATAACAACGCCGCGCACCATGGCGACGCTCATCGCCGTCGTCACGCTTTTACTAAAGAACAAGTCTTCGATAACTAACGCGTCCGGCTTGTGCTTTTTAATAATCGCCCGCAAATCCACGGCAATCTCCCTTAACCTATCCGCAATCTCCCCCTTGGGCGTCGTAATCACGCCATACGCCAACGCCTTGCCGCCCTCAATGACGCCAAAACCACACCTCTCATAACCAGGGTCTATGCCGAGAATGCGCATGGCAGAATAATACCAAATACACAAGAAATACGCATATTTCATTGACTTTTCGCCCAAAATATGCTATTATGTTTCGTTAGCGTGAAAGACGTTAACTCCGTTCGTCCCACCCCTGGGATGGTGTCGCACAAGCGACATATGATAACGGAATTCGTTCGGAGAACATCATGCCCAGCAAGAACCGCGTTCCCCTCGCCGTGAAGATCGCCCGCAAGGTCCTCAACGACCTTCTCAGCCGCCTCCAGATGGTGCGCGATATCGACATCATCTTTGAGGACGACTTCACCTACGCCCTCTATCGCGAACTTCAAGACCTCAGGCCCGAGACACTCGGTCGCATCATTGCTCACGGCGAGTCCGACATCGACAAGATGCGTGCATCCATGCTCGATGGCATGGACGAACGTAATCTGACCAAAAGTGGTAGCGAGCTGTACACGCGTCAGAGTGGCATGTGTCGACTTCATATCGATGCACGAAGCGTCATCCGTGCCGCGATGATCGACCTGATCAAGGAGAACAACGCGCGCCTCACCAAGGTGGCGTAGGAATACTCGACAAAACTACCCCGCGCCCGAACAGGACCCCAATCCTGTCACAAGGTGCGGGGTTTCTGTTTTTGAGAATCACAAAGGCGGAGTCAAGGGACCCCGCCTATTGCGTTTCTCGCGGGCGACCACGAGGGTCGCACCCTACGCTTCTTTCTCCGGCGCGACCTCCTCTGGCACGACACCCATTGCTGGGCCTTCTACTTTGATTTCTGCGTCGATTACTGCTTGGTCTGCTGCGACGACAATTTCCATGCGCGGCATGCGTTCCTCGCGACGTCGGCGTGTTTCCTCTACGAAACTCACCGCGTTGTCGCCAAAGCCCGTTCCTGCGGGGATAAGGCGACCAATGATGACGTTCTCCTTGAGGCCGGAGAGGTTGTCCACCTTACCGCTGACTGCGGCGTTGATGAGCACCTTTGCCGTCTCTTGGAACGACGCACTCGACAACCAGCTTTCCGTCGACAACGACACCTTGGTGATACCGAGGAACATTTCCTCGTAGTCGGCAAGCTGCCCGTCTTTTGCACGCGCCTTGTCCTGTTCGTCGAGCAATGTTGCCCGCTCGACAAGCTCACCTGGCAACATGTCCGTGTCACCTGGGTCACTAATGCGCACGCGGCTGAACATTTGCTTCACGATGATTTCGATGTGCTTGTTGTTCAACTTCTGGCCCTGCGACGAGTAGATGTACTGAATTTCTTTGGACAAGTACTTCTGCACCGCGTCTTTGCCCTGGAACTTGTAGAGCGCCTGCAAGTCCAAGTGACCGTCGGTCAGCACGTCACCGGCCTTCACCACGTCGCCGTCTTTTACGTACAACGTGTAGCCTTGCGGAATGATGTACTCGCGAATCTTCTCCGCGTCGTGCATGACTGCCACGGCCGTCTTGGTGACCTTGGTAATCCCCGCATGCTCGGCAACAATGCGTTCGCCGTCGGCCTTGAGCGCGAGCAACTCGCCCTCCTTCACCTTCACGCCGTCTTCCACCTGAATCTTTCCGCCGCGGCCAATGGTGTGCACCTTCTCGTCCGCTGCAGTGAACTGCACGCGCACCACACGCTGTCCTGGCGTTGCATCAATAATTTGCTTGCCCGTGCCTGCTTGCTCCAAGCTGCGTTCCGATTTTTCAAGCTCCACACTACCCGACACCTCGCTCATGATTGCTTTGCGCTTTGGCGTGCGTGCCTCAAACAACTCTTCAACACGTGGCAAACCTTGCGTAATGTCTTTTCCTGCGACACCACCCGTGTGGAAGGTACGCATGGTCAACTGTGTACCCGGTTCACCAATGGACTGCGCGGCAATAATACCCACGGCAGCACCCAACTTGGCCAACTTGTTGTACGCCAGGTCGTAACCGTAGCATTTCTGACACACACCGCGACGGATGTGACACGTCATAACGGAACGCACGTGCGCCTCCATAAGCGGACCGCCCGACTTCTCTACCTTTTTGAGTGTACGAATGTGTTCCTCCGTAATCATCTCACCCGCGCCAAGCAGTTCCTTCTCACTGCCCGGCAACATGACCGGCGACAATGTGAAGCGACCAAGAATACGAATGAGGAGTGGCTCACCGATCTCCTCCGACTCTGTGTGCGTAAGCACCACGCCTTGGTCGTCACCACAGTCTTCCTCGCGCACGACAACGTCCTGTGCAACGTCGACAAGACGGCGCGTCAAGTACCCTGCGTTTGCGGTACGAAGTGCGGTGTCGGTCAAACCCTTACGTACACCGTGGCTCGAGATAAAGAACTCAAGCACCGACACACCTTCGCGGAACGACGCTTTCACCGGAAGCTCGATAATGTCACCCGACGGCGACGCTTTCATACCGATCATACCGATCATCTGCGTCATCTGCGTCCAGCTACCACGTGCGCCGGACTCGATCATGGTGGACGCGGAACTGTCGGTAGGAAGAATGGTCTTTGCAATTTCCGCAACGCGCTCCTTAATTTCCGTCCAGATTTTCACAATCTGCGTGTGACGTTCACTTGCCGTCAACAACCCCTGCTCAAAGAACTCGCCCACCTCACGCACGCGACGGTCGCCTTCTTCGATAAGCGCCTTCTTTTGCGGGATCTCTGGCAAGCCTTTCATGCCCCACGAGTACCCGGACAACATTGCGTAGTGGAAACCGAGTTCCTTGAGATCGTCGAGCAACACGGACGTAAACTCTGGTCCAAAGTACTCCAAGACGTCACGGACAATGTTTGCCAGCTGCTTTTTGCCCATTGCCTCGTTCTGGTAACCAATACGCTCTGGGAACTTGCGGTTCACAATGATACGGCCAACGGTCGTGATCATAATCACGCCCTTGATACGTGCACGAATCCACTGCTGCAACCCAATACCCCCCGCCTCGTACGCGTAGATTGCCTCTTCGTCATCCGCGAACGACTTGAGGTTCTTCTCGTCAGGCGTTCCTGGCGCCGTCGTCATGTAAAAACTTGCCCATGCGATGTCCTTACCTGGCGTGGCTACTGGGCCGCCGAACGACGGCTTCAGCAAGTTGCGCGTTGACGCCATCAACTCTCCTGCCTCGCGCTGTGCCTCTTCCGTAAGCGGGACGTGCACGGCCATTTGGTCGCCGTCGAAGTCTGCGTTATACGCGTCACAAACAAGTGGGTGGATTTGAATTGCTTTTCCTTCAATAAGGATTGGTTTGAATGCCTGAATACCCAAACGGTGGAGCGTTGGCGCACGGTTAAGGAGCACGTACGACGCTGCCGTTACCTCCTCGAGAATGTCCCAGACCTCCGGACGGTCGGCTTCAATAAACCGGTTTGCGCTGCGGATGTTGTGGACGTATTCGCGTGCAATCAGCTTACTAATAACTATCGGGCGGAACAATTCGAGCGCCATCTTCTTTGGCAAACCACACTGGCTCAACTTCAAGTGCGGACCGACAACAATGACGGAACGTCCGGAGTAGTCAATACGCTTACCGAGCAAGTTCTGACGGAAACGACCCTGTTTGCCCTTCAGCAAGTCCGCGAGCGACTTCAACTGGCGCTTCTTACC
>JBBTZZ010000050.1:0-22377 GCA_038061135.1 Patescibacteria group bacterium | reverse complement strand
ACATGCGTACCGACTCACAAAACTTGGCGGAACAGTTTACGACCGCGACACAGGAGTTTCTTAAGTCCGAGTTTGGTGACGAGTACGCAAAGGGCGCGGTGAAGTACGCGACGAAGAGTAAGGGTGCACAAGAAGCGCACGAAGCAATTCGCCCCACCGACGTCACCGCAACGCCGGAGTCGCTCAAGGCAACGCTTGAAAGCGGCGAGTGGAAACTGTACGACCTCATTTGGAGTCGCACGGTCGCGAGCCAAATGCCCGGCGCAAAGATTCGCCGCACCGCCGTCGACCTTATTGGTGTCGGTCACACGTTCCGCGCGAACGGCAGCACCGTCGTGTTCCCGGGCTTCATGAAGGTGTGGCACGCGTCAGAAGACAAGTTGCTGCCAGAACTCAAAAACGGCGACAGCGTCGGCACACCAACCAAAATGGACGCGGTGCAGCACTTCACCGAACCGGCCGCGCGCTACAGCGACGCGACGCTCATTAAGGCCATGGAAGAGTACGGCATTGGTCGCCCGTCCACATACGCGCCGACACTGACCACCATCATCGACCGCGGCTACGTCGTGCGTGACGACAACAAGAAGTTGTTCCCGTCGGACATCGCGATGATTGTCACGGATCTTTTAAAGGAGCACTTCCCGAACATTGTCGACTTTGGGTTTACCGCGGGCATGGAAAAGAAGTTGGACGAAATTGCAGAAGGCGCGCAGAACTGGCAGAAGGTGCTCGCCGAATTCTACGGACCGTTCCACGAAAACATCGTCGCAAAAGGCGTAGACCTCACGCGCGCGGACGTCATGAAGCAGCGCAATCTTGGCGTCGACCCCGTCAGTGGCAAAGAAGTTATTGTGCGCACCGGCCGTTTTGGTCCGTACGTGTCGCTTGGTGAACCGACGGACGAAGAGCCGAAGCCGAAACGCGCGTCGATTGCAAAAGAGATGTTGATGGACACCGTCACGCTTGAGCAAGCACTCAAGTTACTCGAACTCCCCCGCACGCTTGGCAAACACACGGACGGCAACGACATTATTGCCGCGCTCGGACGGTTCGGCCCGTACCTCAAATGTGGCGATGTGAACATTTCGCTTCCGCCGAACCCGGAAGACCACCCGGCGAACATTACGCTCGAACGCGCAATCCAGATTTGTACGGAAGGCGTCGAAAAGAAACGGATACTCATGACGCCGCTCGCGGTGCTCGGCAAAGACACGGAAACAAAAAACGAGATCATCATCAAGACCGGTCAATACGGACCGTACGTCACCGACGGCAAAACAAACGTGACCGTTCCCAAAGACACGGACCCGCTCACCGTCACCCTCGAGCAAGCAATCGCCATGCTCATCAAAAAACGCGCCTCCCCCAAGAAAGCCTGGGGCAAGCGGAAGAAAAAGAGCGACGCAGACATTGCGGAATAACAAACGGCGAGGTCATCACGACCTCGCTTTTGTGTTCTGTGGATAACTGTTTGAAACTCAGTTTCCGACATCATAAATTCGACAAAACCGAAGGGAAAATGCTAATGTCCACCGCGCTTGGCATGGCGCTGGGCACGGGAGCTTCATGAAACGAAACGTTTTCACCATCCACATCGCTTTCATGCCGGAGTCCAACCGGCATAACCCAGTCCTTCCGCAGTTCATCTGCTACAAGGAAGAGTTCGGTCGCGACTGCCTCGTGAAGCTCATGCAAGAATTCGTCGCGTTCAACGCGCTCTTCACCTGGCCACGAATGTCACTCGAGGAAGCCGAGAGTGCAGCGACCCAGCCCGTCGTATACATGGCTGGCCTCCCTTGCTCCCTTCTTCAACTCAGTAATGACGACGGTCCCGACGTCATCGTCATCATCGGCAACGAGGGAACATCCGGACCGGTCGAGATGAAACGGCAGTATCGGCGAAGCATCGTGCTGTGGTCGACGTACTCAAACGCCGATCAGCGCAATGGCGAACTGTTCCGCGTGCTCACCGCGAACGGCGTGCTGACCTGCCACGACCTCAGTCCGGTCGCGCTCAAAGCACGCGTACACGAACTCCTCGCCGAAAAATACGGCGTCACGTTCCCCTCCTAGCGACCCGTTCGTTCAACCGGACGGGCGTTGTGTTATATAGTCGTCATTGCGAGAAGTCCGACGATCCTTCGTACCTCAGGACAGGCTCCGTAATCCTGTGGATAACTGGCCGCGCCTGAGGCGCGGCCATCGCGAACTCGACAAAACCGCCGAAAAATGATAGCGTCGCAGTGCAACCTCACACGGAGACACACAATGATCAACCCGAAAATTCTTTCGGATATCGAGGCGCACCCAGCGCTTCGGCACACGGTCTTCCAAACACTGGCGGCACGCATGTACCCGCCCGAAGTCCTCACCAACTACCTCGTGAACATGGCGACGTTCTGCGCGGCGTCGCGTTGGCCCGGCACCATGTTTCAGGAATTTGACGCGGTCAAATGCAGGCATGCTTGTGACGCGATCGACAAAATTCTCGCGAGCGAACAAGGCCACGAAGCGCAACTGCAGGCCATGGGCGCATTGCTCATCGGTAGCACGCACCTCGAACCCCTGAACCGCCTCGACGAGGACGACATCTATGAGCGCATCACCGACGGAACGCATGACGCCATAGGCACACTGACGCTTCGCGAAACCGATAGTTGGGATGACGCACTGTATGCACTCGGCGGTATGCTCGCCGTCGAGATCGTGGCGAACCGGCAGATCATTCCGGGACAGGTCGCGGCGTTCATCGACAGCGGCTTCTACGGGCTGACGCTCGACGACGTGCCCTACCTCAAGGAGCACGCAGGCGAACACGGCGCAGAGCACGACCACGAGGCGACGATGATCACGGTCGTCGGTAACTTCCTGCCGGATGACCAGGCACGGGTTGCGGAAGGCGCGACAGAAATGCTCAACTCGCTCGAAGGTTTCTACGACGATCTCGAAGCAATCTTCAAGGACGGCAATCCCGCGTGATGCCGTCCGTTGTGTTTCACGTTTCAGTCCCGATCTCGCCGAGATCGGGACTGAGGATGTGGATAACCATGGAGGAAACTCAGTTTCCTACATCACAAACTCGACAAAACCCAAGGGAAAATGCTAACCTCCGCACGCTTGGCATGACGCCGAGCACAGGAGTTCCATGGCACGAAACGTCTTTACCCTCCACATCGCCTTCTGTCCGAAGTCGCACCGGCACGACCAGTACCTCCCACAATTCATCCGCTGCGACGAGGAGTATACCCGCAACGGTCTGGTAACGCTCATGCGTGAATTCATCGCGTTCAGCGCACTCTTCACCTGGCTCCATTTGCCATGCGAAAAAGTGGAGGAGCAGGCCACCGAACCGGTCGTCTACACGAAGGGTCTTCGTCAGTTCATCCAACCCGCAACGTACTCCGCAAATTTCGGCGACATCACCGACCCGGACATCATCGTCATCATCGGCAACGAAGGAACCCTCGGACCGACCGCAATGAAGCGCGAGTTCCCCAAGAGCATCGTGCTCTGGTCGACGTACACGGAAGCCGATCAGCGTGGCGCTCAACTACGCGTGCTCAAAGAGGGCGACATCATTTCGTGCCACGACCTCAACTCGGTCGCGCTCAAAGCACGCGTACATGCACTCCTCGCCGAAAAATACGGCGTCACGTTCTCCTCCTAGCGACCCGTCCCATTCGTGCGGACGGGCGTTGTGTTTTTATCCATTTGGCAGTACTTTGGAATGACTATGAGCGTCGCGTCATTTGAGGAGTTAAAGGTTGCGCTCGACCCGCGGTATACGGAGATGGACTTGATGTTCATTGAACACGCATACAATTTCGCGAAGTCGGCGCACGAGGGACAGACGCGTTCCACGGGCGAGCCGTATTTTAATCACGTGTTTCAGGCGGCCATGAAGCTGGCAAAGTTGCGATTGCCGAGCGAGGTCATTGCCGCGGGTCTGCTGCACGACGTTCCGGAGGACACAGAGCACACGCTTGAGGAGATTCAAAAAGAGTTTGGCGACGACGTTGCGCACATGGTGGAAAGCTGCACCAAACTCGGCAAGGTGAAGTACCGCGGCGAGGAGCGCTACATTGAGAACCTCCGCAAGATGTTTATTGCGATGGCAGAGGACGTGCGCGTTATTTTCATCAAGTTCGCCGACCGCATGCACAACATGGAGACGCTCTACGCGCGGCCGGAGGAGAAGCGTTTGCGCATTGCGCGAGAGGTCATGGAAATCTACGCACCCATTGCGAACCGACTCGGCATGGGCGAGTACAAAGGCCAGTTTGAAGACCACGCGTTCAAATACTTAAAGCCCCGCGAATACACATGGACGCAGCATTTGCTCGAAGAACGCGTTCGCAAGTTCGGCCCGGCAATGAACCGCGCCATTCCTGCCGTCGAGAAGGCACTCGTCGACCACAACGTAAAGTTCGTCGACATCCACGGTCGCATAAAATATTGCTACAGCTTGTACAAAAAACTCATCAAGTACAACAACGACATCGACAAAGTGTACGACGTCATGGCGCTCCGTATCATCACGAATAGCGTCGCCGACTGCTACGCCGCGCTCGGCATTTTGCACAGCCTGTACACGCCGCTCCCCGGTCGTATTAAAGACTACATTGCGCAACCAAAGCCGAACGGCTACACGTCGCTCCACACCACCGTGTTTGACGACGACGGTGCAATTTTGGAATTCCAAATTCGCACGCATCAAATGCACGAAGAAGACGAATACGGTATCGCGGCACACTGGCGATACAAAGAGGGCGAGGAGCGTTCGCGCCAGGTGCAGTGGATGGAAGAGTTTGCAAAGATTCAGAAGGAGATGACGGGCAACGACTTCATGCAGCACTTGGACGACATGAAGCTCGACATGTTCCGCGACCGTATTTTCGTGTTCACACCAAAGGGCGACGTTATTGACCTTCCCGAAGACTCGACGCCAATAGACTTTGCGTACGCCGTGCACACGGACATTGGCGACAAAGCAACAATGGCAAAAGTAAACCGCCAGGTGGTGCCTCTCGACACACCACTCAAAAGCGGTGACGTCTGCCAAATTGAAACCGACAAAAATAGAAAGTCACCAAGCGAACATTGGCTCAAGTTCGTCAAAACGCACCATGCTCGCCAAAAAATTCGCGACGCAATCAAAAAAACAGCAAAACCATCGTTTCTCTCCAGCGTCACCGCGTACGTCAAACGAAAAAAGTAAGGGCGGGCCTTGTGCCCGCCCGCTTCTCTTATTGCAAGTGTTCAATCAGCGTCTTCAAGTCCTCCTTGCTGTAAAAATGCACAACGACGGTGCCGCTTGCAGGCGTCGTCATTTTAATCTCGACTTTCGTCCCCATTTTCTCGCGCAGGGTTTTTTCTATTTCTAGAATGTTCGGGTCCTTGGCTTGCTGTGCTCTGCGTGTGTGGCTTTGCACCATCGCTTCTGCCGTGCGCACCGTGACCGCACCCGTCAACATGCGTTCGAACAGTTCTTGCTGGCGTGATGGGTTCTCTTCCGCGAGCAACGTTCGTGCATGACTGCGCGTAATTTTTCCTTCCTCGAGCGCCTTGCGAATGTCCGCAGGCAAGTCGAGCAACCGCACCGTGTTTGCCACTTGCGACCTGCTCTTCCCCACACGCTCAGCAACTGCCTCTTGCGTTAACCCAAAGTCCGCCATGAGCTGCTTGTACGCAATCGCCTCTTCCACCGCGTTCAAGTCCTGTCGCTGGATGTTTTCAATCAGCGCCCACTCCAGCTTCTTTTTGCTGTCAGCCTCGCGCACAATCACTGGCACCGTCGCCAAACCAATCGCCTTGCTCGCCCGCAAACGGCGCTCGCCCGCAATAAGTTCGTACGTGCCATCACCAATTTCCGTAACGACAAGCGGCTGCAAAATGCCGTGCTCTTTAATGCTCGCCATCAAATCATCGAGATCTTCTTGCACGAACGTCCGTCGCGGCTGGTACGGGTTCGCGACGATTTTTGACGGTGCAATATCGACCACACGCAAACTCGCTTCAGCAATTTCTGAAGTCTGAAGTCTATTGTCTAAAGTCTGCGCCACCGGTTGCGTTGGCGCTTGCGGGATGAGTGATCCGAGTCCGCGACCAAGTCCTCCCATGGGTTTGCTCATATGCTATGCGCTAGCGGGTTGGCTGTCTTCTCGAGTAAGAAATTCTCGTGCGAGTCGTTCGTACGCCTTGGCCGCTTTGCTCTCCGGGTCGTAGTGCAAAATGGACTTTCCAAAGCTGGGCGCCTCTGCTAGTCGAATGCTGCGCGGAATAACGGAACGGAAAATCTTTCCGGGGAAATGTTTGTACAGCTCCTGCAACACTTGGTTGCTCAAGTTCGTGCGCGTGTCGAACATGGTAATCACCGCGCCCATAATCTCGAGCTCGGGCTTAATGTTCGCCTTAATAAGGTTGACCGTGTGGAGCAACTGACCGATCCCTTCCAACGCATAATACTCCGCCTGCACCGGAATGAGCACGCTGTCGCTTGCGACAAGCCCGTTGATGGTAAGCAGCCCGAGCGACGGCGGGTTGTCGATAATGATGTAGTCGTAGTCATTACGTACTTCGAGGAGGATACTGTGCAGTTTGCGCTCGCGATTAAACTCGTTGACCAACTCGACGGCAGCGCCTGCCAAGTTCGGGCTCCCCGCCAAAAGCGACAGTCCCTCGTGCGGCGTCGCCTTAATAAGGTCTTTAATTTTGTGCGTGCCAGAAATTGCCTCGTACGTGCCGAGCGCGTCGTTCACGTCATGACCAAACCCACTGCTCGCATTCCCCTGCGGATCAAGGTCAACGAGCAGAACATACTTCCCGAAATGCGCCAAATACGCGGCCAAATTCATGGACGTCGTAGTCTTCCCCACCCCACCCTTCTGGTTCACGACAGAAACAATATGCGCCATAGCAGGAGTAGTATAGCAGCAGCGGCCTGATGCAGCACGGGCTTGTACACAAACGCCATGAGTTTTTACTCACGGCGCAACGACGCTCTACAATGGCATTCCCCGCAAACGTCTCCACGCGACGATCTGCGTCCACCTTTTCGGCACCCACTCGTCCTTCGCCGCCTTCATGACCTCGACGGTACGCTTCATGAGACGCTGACGAAATCGAGCTAACAACGCCGCACGCTCCTCATCAGTTACAGAGTCCTGCACTTCGGGCATTCGAACACCTCCTCGTGATTTCATTCTGCCTCAGTAAATCAAGGACGTCAAAAAAACCTGAACGAAGGTAAATTCGGTGCCGCGGGAGGGACTCGGCCTCGGCTCTCGGGTCGTCGTCACTTCCCTCGGCCTGGCCACCGCCTCGCCATGCCGACTGGTGTCGGCATATGGCTCCGGCGTTCTCATCCCTCCGCAGGCCAAGCAGTTGGCCTGCTCCCGCGGCACAAAAATACTCCCCATTCAGGGAGTATTTTTGGTGCCGCGGGAGGGACTCGAACCCTCAACCCCTTGCGGGGAACGGATTTTGAGTCCGTCGCGTATACCATTCCGCCACCGCGGCAAACAGGGTGGAAACGCGTGGGTACTGTAACAAAAACACCTTGCCAAATCAAGTCTTCCCTGATATATTCCCTCCCGTTCACACGCCGCGGCTGGGTAGCTCAGTTGGTAGAGCACAGGACTCATAAGCCTGCTGTCGCGGGTTCGATCCCCGCCCCAGCCACCAAGAATGCCGCTTTCGAGCGGTGTTTTTGTTTGACACTATTCCCTTTTTTCGGCATACTACCGTCGCAGGGTAGAGCAGCCTGGCAGCTCGTCGGGCTCATAACCCGAAGGTCACTGGTTCAAATCCAGTCCCTGCAACCAAAAATTACGCCCCACGGGGCGTAATTTTTGTTTTCCGTTTCTTTCCGCTATACTCGTAGTAACTATGTCTTTCACTGCGGTTTACCAAAAACACGGAAATCATTACCTCGGTTGGGTCGAGGAAGTTTCAGGCGTCAACACCCAGGGTGAAACGCTCGCGGAGACAAAAGCGAATCTCAAGGACGCGCTCATAATGATACTTGAAGCAAACCGCATGCTCGCCGAACGTGCCAGGCCCCGAGGAAGAGCGATACGCGAAAAAATCCGGGTCCGCGTGTGAAGCGACACGACCTCATTCACCATCTTCGAAAGCACGGCTGTGTACTCTTGCGCGAAGGCGCTCGACACAGCGTGTTTTTGCATGAAGCGCTTGGTCGAGTGTCTTCGGTTCCTCGTCACAACGAAATCAACAACTTTCTCGTAAAGAAAATCTGTCGCGATCTTGGTATCCACGAGATTTAAAAACTACTGCAACACCACGTCCGCGGTAATACTCAGCACGGTGACAATAACGCCTGCAGCAAGCGCACCAAATGCAATCCCTAGGACTGCCGACTTAAAAGGGATCTTCAATGCGACTGCAGCAACTGTCGCCGACCAGACCCCCGTCAATGGTAATGGAATTGCGGTGAAGAGAAACAACGCAAAGGCTCCGTAACGCGCGTATTGTGACTTGAGCTTTCGCTCCCCACGACCCAACATCGCATCAATTGGTCGCACCAAACGCGGTAACCGTTTCTCACATACATCGCGCAACTTCATGAGACCAAAATACAACGGAACAATTGGTAAAAGATTACCCAAGAATGCATACAACAGCGCATCGAACGGCGCGAGTGACCACACATGCATCGCAATAGGAATCGCGAGCCGCAACTCTGTCACGGGCAACGCCGCAAGTGCTGCCGTCGCGAGAGGCGTCGGCCAACTGCTAAAAAACTGTACGAGCGCTTCCACCATACTATTCCCAACTAAACGTGTTAAACGCCCACGCGGCCAGTCCCTTTGCGTCCACAAACCTACTCCCAATCGTCGGCGCACCAAGGACGACCACGCGCACGCGGCCTTTGCCGTGCTCCACCGACGTCGCCAAACAATACCCCGCCTGCGGAATGTACCCCGTCTTTCCTGCGACAATGTGGTACGTGTCCGTGTTCAAAAAGCTGTCGAGGAGTTCGTTCGTTGCGTGAATGTCGACGCTGTAGCCACTTGCTTGCGACACCGTCACGGCGTCCATGGCCATAATGTTGCCCATGGTCGCGTTCCCTTCTGCGGCCGCTAACATCTTTGTGAGGTCAAACGCCGTCGACGTGTTGCTCGCGTTCACACCACTCAAGTCCGCGTAGTGCGTGCTCGTCATACCAAGCGCTGCAGCATTCGCATTCATCTTCGCCACAAAGTCGTCGTCCGTCATTCCCGCAAGACGTGCGAGTGACGCCGTTGCGGTGTTGTCGCTCCCAATCAAACTCGCTTTCAACACGTCGTACACATACACCGCGTCGTCAAACCGCAAATACACTCTGCCGCCCGCAACGTAGTCGTCGTACACCAACGTCACCTTGCTGTTCAACTCCGGGTTTGTTTGCAAAAACGTGTACACGGCCATGAGCTTCGTAATGCTCCCAATTGCACGCGGGTCATTTGCGTTCTTGCTGTAAAGCACCGCACCGCTTGCCGCGTCGACCACAATCGCACTCTGCGCACGCGTCACCACGCCGTAGCTGTCAACGTGTACTTTGCGCGGTCCAACTTTTCTGTCGGCCGCACGTGGCAATGTGGCAAACCCATAACTCGGCGCAGCCGCAAGTCGCACCATGGGTTCCGACGCATCTACGGGAATAACGCGCAGCATCGACGACGTGAAAATAATGTGGCTCAAGAGTTCGGCGATCATACGGTGGGCGTTGCCGACAGCGCGGCAAGCAATTGCTCAATCTTTGCGTTCGTATGCAACTCGCCGTAGTCGGGCAATTCCTCTGCGCCGTGCACACCAAAAAACCGCAACGCGTCCGTCGACAACGTGTAGACGGATTGCATTTTCACGCCATCGTCGTGTTCGACAATCAGACCGCGAAGCAACAAGTTTCGCACAATAAGCGAACAATTCACACCGCGAATCGCCTCAATTTCCGGCTTCGTAATCGGTCCGCGGTACGCAATAATCGTCAGCGCCTCCACCGACGGCTTCGTCAGCTCGGGGTCGAGTTCGACCGCAAGATACTCCTCGACCAACTTTGCACACGCCGGGTTCGTTACCATCTGGATGTCATCATTATTCTGCACAAT
Organism: Patescibacteria group bacterium; assembly: GCA_038061135.1. Taxonomy (GTDB): domain Bacteria; phylum Patescibacteriota; class Patescibacteriia; order UBA9934; family UBA9934; genus UBA11707. The sequence goes on along the minus strand of JBBTZZ010000050.1, from coordinate 12,265 downwards.
GTGTGTCCCCGATGTCTCGATGTTCTTAACCGCAACAAGCGCAGCGACGGTATCACGCACGTCCTTCTCTTCCCCATCTACGGCACGACAAAGCTGCTTCACATTCAGCGGCTTCGTCGCGATGAAAAGTATCGCTTCAATTTTTGCTTGCAGGTTTTCCATATCAGTCGATTCTGTGCATCATAATCTCTCCCCACGTTCCCGTTTGTGTCACGCGAACAATATTTCTTCGCAAAAGTTCGAGCAGCGCAAGGAAACTCATCACCACGTCAATCTTCTTCCCCGCGGTTTTCGTCATGTCGTTAAAACTCATACTCGCCCGCGACGCAATTGCCCCTTGCAGCTCCTCAATTCGTTCTTCCACCGACTTCACGCGTTCCATCGACACCTCCTGCAGTGCAAAGAACGGTTCAAGACGTTTCAATACGACGCGATACGTCTCTGCAAGTGCAGCAGCCGTCAACGCAAGCGGTGCAACAAACGTCGGCACAATCTGTCGACGCGCAACAGGCCGTGCGTACAAATTGCTCTGCATGAACCGCGCCTCCAGCCTCTCGGCCGCAGCAACAAACTCACGGTAAATTCGGAGCTGCTCAGCAAGTGCGTCGGCGCCCTGCTCCTCGTCGTCAATCCGGAGATACGGCAACAACTCGCGACTCTTCAAATAGATCAACCGCGCGGCAACAACAAGAAAGTCGGCAAGCTCATCAGGAGGCAACTTCTGCTCCTCCATCCGCACCAAAAACTCGTCAGCAACCGCCGCAAGCGACACCTTCGTAATATCGAGCTTCTTCCCTTCAATCAACTCCAAAAGCAGCCCCAACGGACCCGTAAAACCCTCCTGCGTAACCGCAAACTCCATAGCCGTCACATTGTAACACAACCGCCGTCCCACGGAGGTGACGGCGACTCGTCAACGTAATAAACGACAAAGGGGCCGGGAGAACAACAGGTGTTGCTCAATCCCGACCCCCACACGCCAGCTCCGTACGAGCTAGCTCTTCTTCTCCGTTGGCAATGCGATCGTGAGGCGCATCATCGCCCGCGCCGCCTCGGGCGGGAACTTGTCGATGACGGCGAGAAGCTCCGTCGACCGGTGCCTCATGAGGTTTTTGAGAACCTCATGCAGCATGGGGACGCTTGCCACCATCTCGCTTTCCACCGTCGCATAGGTAAACACCCACCAAGGCATAGCCTCCTTATCCGAGTGCTCCGTATCCAAGAACACCCCGGCCGAGAACAAGGTCGCCAGGCGGTCCAAAGCGGCAAGTGCCGCAAGATCACCCGTCACCTTTTCCTCATTAGTAGCGCCGCTTCCGCAGTGCCCCAGAGCCTTCCTCATCAGGTCACGAATGCCATCAACGCTTCCCCAGAGCATCACATCCGTCTTGCGGCGTTTCGCAAAACGTTTTTCTACGCGCTTCTTCATCCACACGTCACGATTCGTTGCGATCACCGCTTCGAACCGCTTCATGTACTCGAGCCGTTGCTCAAGCGAAGTCCACGGCGTGTGGCTGTTCCACCACGTCATCATCTCTTCGGGAAATGCCGAGTGCTGCTCGTAGATGAAGTGCTGAGCCTGGTCACGCCAGGTCCACCACACCCCCTCACCATTCTCACGCTCCACGAGCCGTGCGTTGAGACGCGCGACTTCGGCCTCCGCGACCGTCACGGCGTCTTCCGCCGTCCGAACCTGAGTTTTGATCTCGCTCAAAAGGTGAGCGATTCCGTTGCTTTTCATGATGAACTCCTCTGCAACCCCTCCGTGAGGCAGTTGCGAAAGAAAGACGTGCCTCGGCAGACAAAGCTTATACGGTAGAATAACCGCAAGTCACTCCGTCACCCAACAACACGCTGTTCTGTTCAAGTCTTGGGGTTTCATACCCTACTCAAGAACTGGCTAATAATAGCAAAAAGTGGGGCTTTTGTCAATCTAAAAGCCCCACTTTTTGCCTTATTCCAGGCATTTTATGGCCGCAAACGCTGAACGTCGCGGGGGAAGATTGTTGCTTCTTTGATGTTTGCGAGACCAAGGATGTTTTGCGTGAGGCGCTGGAGGCCCATGCCGAACCCGCCTTCGGGGGGAATGCCGAACTTGTGCATGGTCAAATAGTCTTCGAACTGCGCCGGGTCGAGGCCTTTGTCTTTGAGTGCCTGCACCTGCTCGTCGTAACGGTTAATGCGCATGCCGCCGCTGATGATTTCGCTGCCGAAGCCGACGAGGTCGAAGGTGATGGTGTTCGTCGGGTCTTTGGGGTCGCGCATTGCGTAGAACGGGCGTTTGCTCGTCGGGTAGTCCGTCACCATGACAAAACCGCAATTGTGGTGCTTGGGCGCCCACACGGTCGACAGCCAGCGTTCCCCTGCCGGCGACAAGTCCGGTTCGCTTGTTTCGTCGACACCGCCTTCGTCGCGGTAGGCTGCGAGTGCATCGTGCAGCGAAATACGTGGGAACCGTTCACCGAGTGGCGGGAGCGTCACGTTGAGAAGCGCAATCTCCGTCGCACAGTCACGCTCGACCGTCGCGAGCATTTCTCTAATCGAGCCTTCTGCGTGTGCCATCACTTCGTCCATGTCCTCCACGAATCCCATCTCAAACTCGAACTGGTTGAACTCGGTAAGGTGACGCGACGTCGCAAATTTTTCTGCGCGGAAGGAATACGACAAACCGTACACACCTTCGTACACGCCCATCGTAATCTGCTTGTACAACTGCGCACTCTGCGACAGCGTTGCCTCGCGACCGTAGTAGTCGACCTTAAAGAATTCTGCACCACCTTCGCTCGCCGCACCCGCAAGGATTGGGAACACAATTTCTGTAAACCCTTGGCGCTCCATGTACGCACGATAGCCATGCACCAACGCGGCCTGCACACGGAAGATTGCGCGCTGCTTGGGATGACGGAGCGTAATGACGCGATTGTCGATGAGGGTGTCCAACTGAAGATCGAGGTCCGGCTTGCTAATTTCTACCGGGACAACGTCGACCACTGGCGAGAGAATCTCGAGCGTGACGCATTGCACCTCAACTTCTTTTGCATTCGGGTCTTTTGATTTCTTTTCCTTTACGAGCCCTGTCACCTTGATCACCGTCTCAAGCTGCAAGCCCTTCAGTTGCTCCAAGTGCGCAGCCTCAAGCACAACCTGCGCCAAGCCGGTGCGGTCGCGCAAGATGGCGAACCCAAAGTTCTTCATGTCACGCAGATTACTGAGCCAACCCGCCATGACGACGGTTTCTCCCAACTTTCCTGCGAGGTCTTTTACGAGTGTTCTGTTTTGCATATTAGGGGCGGAAGCGGTTAAGCATTCTCGGAAACGGAATCGTTTCACGAATGTGGTGCACGCCGGTAATCCATCGCACGGTGCGCTCGAGCCCAATGCCGAACCCACTGTGTGGCACGGTGCCATATTTGCGCGTGTTCAAGTACCATTCGTACTCCTCCAGCGGATAGTTGCGATCGACAATCTCTTTCTTGAGCGCATCGTAACTCTCCTCACGCTGACTGCCGCCGATGATTTCGCGCCCCTCTTCCGGCGCAATAAGGTCAGCGTTGCGTGCACGCAGCACTCCGTCCTTGTCAACGTAGCGCTTCATGTAAAACGCTTTCACCGCGGCGGGATAGTCTTCAATGAAGATTGGCAACTTGTACTTGTTACCCAGGTAAATCTCCTCCTCGGTTCCCATGTCGTCGAGCGGGTCGACAGTAATGCCGTCAGCCGCAAGCTCTGCCTTTGCCTGTGCGTGCGTCAGTCGCACGAACGGATTGTCCACAAGGTTTTGCAGAATCGTCGTGTCACGTTCTAATATCGCGAGTTCTGCTTTGCAGTTATCGAGCACGTCTTTCACGATGCGTTTCACCATCTTCTCTTGCACGTCCATGTTCATCGCCTGGTCGTAAAACGCCATCTCCGCGTCCATCATCCACAGCTCGCTCAGGTGGTGACGTGTCTTGCTCTTCTCCGCGCGAAACACCGGGCCGAAGGCGTACACTTTGCCGAACCCCATAATCCCCGCCTCGCTGTACAACTGACCAGACTGCGAGAGGAACATCTGTGTGTCGTAATAGTCGACACTAAACAACTGCGTCGTGTCTTCACAACTCGTCGGTTGCAGAATTGGCGTGTCAAAGCGAATGAACCCTTCCTCGTGGAAGAACTGTTCAATGCTGTAGAACACGCGATCGCGAATACGCAGCACCGCCCATGTTGTCTTAGTGCGGAGCGCCAAATCGCGATTGTCGAACAAAAATTCCGGGCCATGTTCCTTGTTGCCAATCGGATAGTCTTCCGGCGCAATGTGGAGCGCAGTGAACGACGTCCCCGAAATTTCAAACCCACTCGGCGCACGCGGCTCCGCTTTCACAAGTCCTTTCACTTCTACGGAAGATTCGATGGTGAGCTTTTGCAACACCTCCCACTCCGGCGCAGGAATGTCGCTCACGCTCATGACGACCTGCACAAAACCGGAACCGTCACGCAGCTGCAAGAACGCAATCTTTCCGCTACTGCGAAAATTCTGCGCCCAACCTTTGAGCGTTACTTCTTGGCCGACAAGTTCGGCGAGCTTACTAATAGTTGTCTGCATAGAATAAAAATATTCGCCCTTACAAAATCACGATCAATCGATCACGACGTTGTAAGGGCGAAGAATCCTTCGCGGTGCCACCTTACTTTGTTCTTTTCCCAATTGTCTTGAGCTCAGCGGTTGTTCGGCCGCGTCAATGCCCAACTGCACTATAACGCCTGCACAATCGGCTGACAAGTGGTCGACGTAATCCCCACCCAAAACGGACGGTCGGCGTAACCGGGAACGTAGTAGCCGAGAAGTTCGTGGACGTAGACGGCAAATGCTTCCACATCTGCGCCTTTGAGCGGCAATGCAATAATGTCGTCGTACGGTGCTGTCCGTGCAACGCGAATAAGAATTGCGGCACCGGCGTGCCGGGGGCTTTCATCCAAGTGTGCAGAGTCGTAACCCAAGTGACGCATAATGCGCAGAAGAAACCCGCCAAGCAGCAACGTGCTTCGCGTTGGGTGCAGCGTTTCTTGCGACTCCACAAAATGCAACCACGCGAGCAGCTCACCGTACAAGACAGTGTCCTCCTCGTCGGGCTGCATCATCTTGTCGAGCAGCGACAGCGACGTCAGCACAAGTAACCGATGATCGACACTCGTCGATGCACGACGAAACGCATACTGTCGCTCAACACCAATCACCGTGGTTGATGATCGACCACGAATAATCTCGAGCTCAACTATCGCGCACGGCTCCAAGTGCGCCGCCAACTTCGCCTTCGGTTTCAGCGCGCCCCGCCCGACAAACTCAAGTTTGCCAAACGTAGGCGTCAACGCACAATACCGCCGGTCTGCTTCACGCATGGCATACGACGACAACACAATTGCCTCGGTTTTGACGGATGACCACATATGCCATGGCCGTACGGGCTGGGCATGCCCCGCCCCTACAGCCCATTCTCATCCAAATATGCCTGGAGAATAATCATTGCCGCAATCGCGTCCTCCGACTGTTCCATGCCGTACTCTTTTTGCAAACGTCGTGCTTCTGCACTCGAGAACTGCTCGTCAACAACCGACACCGGCAACGTTGTTACAGCTTTCAACGCGTCAACAAACGCCATGGTGAGGTCAAGCTGCGTTGTCGAATGAAAGTCTTCGTTCGGGATAGGAACGCCGACAACAAGCGCATTGGCACCTTCGTTTTTTGCGACAGCAAGCACGCGCATAACCGCATCATCACCACCCGCAATCATGCCAAACGGAAACGCCATACCCGTGACGTTATCACCGGTTGCGAGTCCAATTTTTTTGAGCCCAAAATCAATACCAAGAAATTTCATACTCTACAGGAACGGCGTTGCCATGCCTCTTACATTTACCACTGTGGCGCAACAACATCCGCGCGTAACACCGTACCGTCGGCCATGATCGGCAAGTCCTTATTGATATCAAACGACCCGTCCCCGTCATCCTTATGTACAAGCACAATATACGTCACTCCCGTCACCATGAGCGGTTCAATCCGCATGGACGTCATACGCCCCCCTGATTCCATATATCCCGACTGGCCAATAATCGGACCCGGCGCGCTGCCAATCGCCGCGTGTACCGTCACCCAACTTTCTACGGGAATATCCACCACAACATTCATCGCCTCGTTCGACGCCGCATATGCTTCAAGCATCTGTGCTCCGGGTACGTCAACCGGTGCGTAACCCAAGTCAGCAACGCCACTTGGCGCACTATCCGCAAAGAAAAATACATAGCCGAGAAGTGCGACAAACACCACGACAACACCCGCAACAAGAATATCCCCTTTGCTCATATGACCAACAAATATTTTTGAATTATTCCGTCATCATTTGCGTCAATGCTTTCGTAGTCAACGAAAAAGTCGACCGTCCCCACACGCACTTCGTACCCGGCGTCGTAATGATTAGGTGTAACGTATACCATTTCCGTTATAGTTTTAGGGATCTTGCTACGAACCCACTGCTCGTCGTTGTCTCGATTTCGCATACCTGCACAGTATAAACGACTTCGCAAATTAGCTCAATATTTGGCTAACATTCGCTAAATTAATGCGACGCCGTATTGACAGAAAGCTAAAAATATGGTATTGTACTCGGTCGATGCAGTTGCTCAGCTCGACGGTACACCGGACGGATGGACGCCCCCAACACAAAAGGGCCTCACACATCTTCCACGGTTACAGCGGGAGCAATCAGGAATCCATAAGGACCTGACGAACGAAGCGCGGTCGTTCGACGTCAAGGGGAAGCATCGTGCCGATGCTTCCCCTTTCTCCTTTTTTACAAGCGAATTTCCGGCTGTGGAGTAAGTATCTCCGGGCCGTTTTTTGTTATCACAATCGTCACTTCAAAATGCCCCGCATCACTTCCGTCCGCGGTTTCAATAGTCCATCCATCAGCAGCAGTAACTGTATCGTCACCACCGGTCGTCAACATTGGCTCAAGCGCCAAGCACATGTTTGGCACAAGTTTTACTTTGGGAAATTGCTTACCACGATAGTTTGGCACATGCGGCGCCTCATGCACTTTATGCCCAACACCATGACCAACAAGCGACGTGACAATACCGTATTTTTTCTGGTCGACTGCGTCCTCAATTGCACCTGCAATATCCATGACCGTATTACCGACCACCGCGGCATCGACACCCGCATACATGGAGTCGCGCGTATTGCGCAGTAATGCGAGTCGCTCCTTACTAATCTTGCCAACCGGAACGGTGACCGCCATGTCCGTACACAGCCCCTCCAGCCACAACCCAATGTCCATGCCAACAATATCGCCTTCGTTCAAAACAATATCGCGGTTGCCAAGCCCATGCACAATCTCATGATTCACAGAAATACACATGGTTGTTGGAAACGGAATGCTTCCACCGGCCGTGTAACCCTTGAACGACGGCCTACCTCCGCCGTCTTCAATAGTCTTCGTCGCAATGTCGTCCAACTGTCGCATGGTGACGCCTGGACGCACCGCATCGACCGCCGCTTGTAGCGCACGCGAAAGCAATGCTCCCCCGCGGCGCATTGCATCTACCTCAGCGTCTGTCTTTGTAAGCGCCATAGCTAAAAAATCTTCCCGATCCGCCCCGCAACCTCCGCAATACCTCCCGTTCCATCAACTTCATGCACAATACCACGCTCGGCAAAGTGCGTAATCATTGGCTGTGTATCGTCATGATAAATCTGCAACCGTCGTTCAATCACCTCTGGTGTGTCGTCCACACGCTTCTCAAGCTCGGCACGCTTGAGAAGCCGTGCCATCGACACGTCATGGGGCACGGAAATAACAATCACATGCGTCGGAACGTCAAAGCTAATATACGCAAGGTACTGCTCCTCATTCCGTGGATAACCATCAAGCACATACCCATTCGCTGCATCAGGTTGCGCGAGACGTTTCTTGAGCACGGTCAACGCGTCGACGTCGGACACCAACTCGCCACGCTTCTGAATGTCGGCAATACGCAAAGCAAAATCCCCATCCTCGGCTGCCGCAGATCGGAGGAGCGCCCCCATAGAGAGCTCTGGAACACCGAGTTTTTCTGCGAGTATGACGGCTTGCGTGCCCTTACCACACCCCTGCGGACCGAGAATGAGAACTTTATGCATAGCTATACTTTTTCTTCCTGCTGTTCGTCGTAAAGTTTTTCAAAGTACCGTTTACACTTCGTTGCCTCTCCAGAGCTAATGAAGTAGTCAATAAGTGAGTCGACTGCGCGTTCAATGAAGTCGAGCGAGATCGTACTACCACCAGAGCGAATAACCACCTCAAGCCCAGAACGCATAATGTTCGCAGTGCGCGAGCCCGACGCGCTTATCCGTACAGCATTCGCAACATCACTGTCGGTCACACGAAGCATTTTGGCCATATCGAGCTTCCTTACTTTTTTCCTTTTACTGCTTACTTCTTATCTTTTTTTCTACGCGTCGTAGTTTCTCATTGTCAATTGCGACTCGACCTGCTTGATGATCTCAATAACTACCGACACGACAATGATAACAGACGAACCGCCGACGACAAAGTTTGTGTTGCCGGTAATTTGCTGCACGATAGTCGGAAGGATTGCAATGATACCCAAGAATGAAGCGCCCGTAAGAAGCAAACGGTTCATCGTCCACTGGAAGTACTGAGAGGTCTGCACGCCAGGACGAATACCCGGAACAAACCCACCCTGCTTCTGGAGGTTCTCCGCAATCTGCTCCGGACGGAACACAATCGACGCGTAGAAGAACGTGAATGCGACCACAAGAGCAAAGTACAACACGCCGTAGAATGTCTGGTCGCTAAACAGTTGAATAACGAACGTTGCGACGTCACGAACCATTGTTGTACGCGCGTTGATAAAGAACTGAGCAAAAAGTGGCGGAAGGGTGACGATCGACAGCGCGAAAATGATTGGGATCATGCCCACCATGTTCACACGGATCGGCAAGGTTGACTGTACCTTGCTTGCACCAAGCCGTGCACCACGTGCGTATTGCACCGGAATATTACGCTGACCTTCGGTAATAACAACGACACCGACAACCGTAATAATCGCGAGCACGATGAACAGGATAATATTCACCAAATTGCCCGATGTGTACGTTGCTGCGGTTTGCGCAATGAAATTTGGCAACCCTGCAATAATGCCCGCGAAGATCATGATCGACAATCCATTTCCTACCTTGCGTTCGGTAATAAGTTCACCCAACCACATGAGGAATATGGTACCCGCAACCATGGACACAAGCGCCGTCACCCACTCAAATCCCGTCAAGTTAATAGTGACACCAAACTGCGCGCCCTGTTGCGCGATGAGCTTGGTAATCGCGTATGCCTGGAGGAGTGCAAGCGGCACCGTCGCCAAACGCGTCCAACGGTTCAGTTTCTGTCGACCCTGCTCCTCTTTCTGCATCTCTTCCACACTTGGGAAGATCATGCCAAGCAGCTGGAAGATAATCGACGCAGTAATGTACGGCGCAACGCCAAGTGCCGCTACTGAGAAACTCAGGAGCGTACCGCCGGCAAACACGTTCAGAAGCCCAAGGAACTGGTTTCCGACAAGCAGTGCCGACAACCCTGCAGTATCAATTCCCGGAACAGGAATATGCGCAACGACGCGGAAGATGGTCACCGCGAGCAGGACAAACAGGAGACTCTCGCGAATTTCACGAATTCGCCAGATACGCAGGAAGGCTTCCATAATGGGTATATGCTAAGCAACTTTTCCACCGATGCTCGCGATTTTCGCGGCAGCAGTAGCCGAAACCGTACAACCTTTCACCGTTACCGATACAGCAAGTTCACCGCCACCAAGCACCTTAACGCCGTGCTTTGTCGACGTAATGAGCCCCTTCTTGAGAAGCGTACGTGGCGACACCACTTCGTTTGCGATGTATGTGCGATTCAAATCACCAACGTTGACGATAGCTTCGCCCGTCGCAAATGAACGGAAACCACGCAGTTTTGGCGTCGACAAGATAAGCTTGCGCATACCAAGACGCTTCAAGCCACCGACACCGGTGCGCGACTTCTGCCCCTTTTGACCACGACCTGCGGTCGTACCCTTACGGCCAAGACCGCGACCACCGCGGCGCTTGGTCGTACGCGACCCCTGGGTTGCCTTAATGTTGTTGAGTGTAATAGCCATATTAGACGGATGTGTCCTTTGCCTTCACGGGCATCTTGAGCGCACGAAGCGCTTCAATGACCGCCTTGGCGTTGTTGATTTTGTTTTTGGAACCCATCACCTTCGACACTGCGTTTGGTACACCACCAAGTTCGAGAATGACGCGTACTGCACCGCCACACTTCAACCCGGTACCTTTTGGTGCGGGCTTGAGCAACACATGTGCTGCAGCAAACTTACGGTCGACAATGTGCGGAATGGTTTCGTGCAAAAGCGGAATAGTCACCATGTTCTTCTTTGCTTTGCGGAATGCCTTCTCTACCGACATCGCAACGTCTGCACCCTTGGCGACGCCCATGCCCACACGGCCCTTGCGATCACCAATAATGAGACAGGCGCGAAAACGCATGCGCTTTCCACCCTTAGTCACACGCGTGACGCGAGCAAGCTCGAGAATTTTCTGCTCGAACTCTTTTGGCTCACGCTCGGTACGACCGCCACGGCGATCACCACCACGTCCACCGCCGGCACCGGGCGCCCCACCTGGACCACGGGACGGAGCACCACTACGACCGCGGTTTGCGCCACCGCTGCGGGCTGCGCGTTCCGGTGCTGCACTTGTTGTCTTTTTTTCGTCAGTCATAAGGCTAAAATACAAGGCCTTCAGCGCGTGCGGCGTCCGCAACCGCTTTCACGCGACCATGGTACAAATACGAACCGCGATCAAATACCACTGTTGTCACACCTGCAGCAACCGCGTTCTTTGCGACCGCGGCACCAATAAGCGTAGCGATTTCAAGTGGCTTTTTGCCCTTCACGCCGTCGACCGTGAGGTCAGAAGCGCTCGCAAGCGTACGACCGGTGTCGTCATTAATAACCTGCGCATAAATATGCGCGCTCGAACGGAACACGGTAAGGCGCGGTCGGGCTTCGGTGCCACGAATACGTGCACGAGTACGGATAGCGCGGCGAGTTTTCGCGGCACGCTTTTTCATGATGGGATTCAACATATACCTAGATTACTCGGACGTCTTTGACGCCTTACCCGCCTTGCGACGAATAATTTCGTCGGTGTAACGGAAGCCCTTGCCCTTGTATGGTTCTGGCTTTTTAAGCGCGCGAATTTCTGCGGCGGCTTGACCAAGCACACCAGCGTTTGCCGATGTGAGCGTCAGCACGTTGCCTTCAATCTTTGCAGCAACTTCTTTTGGCAGTTCGTACCGCACCTCGTGCGAGAAACCAAGTGCCATCACAATGGTCGTACCCTGAAGGTTCATCTTGAAACCAACGCCGTTCAATTCCAAGGCTTTTGTAAAGCCTTCCACGACGCCTTTTACCATCTGCGCCACAAGCGCACGCATGGTGCCCCAAATAGCGCGATCCTCACGGTCGCCATCACGGACGGTTACTTCAAGGATGTTGACACCCTCGTCGTTCGTCGACTGCGTGACAGACGCGTGACCATGCAGGTCAAGCGTAAGCTCTCCTTTCGGGCCGTTGACGGTGAGCGTCGGGCCGTTTTGGGTGACAGTCACTCCCGCAGGAATGGTCACCGGCTTTTTACCAATACGCGACATAGAGGATTAGTAGAGTTCACAAATGAGCTCGCCGCCCAGATGACGCTTGCGCGCCTCGTGGTTGGTCATGAGCCCGTTCGGGGTCGACACGATCGACAGGCCCATGCCGGAACGAACGTGATGTAACCCGTCGGATTTGACGTAGATGCGCTGCCCTGGCTTGCTGACGCGTGTAATAGACGAAAGCACGGGCATGCCGGACTCGTCGTACGCAAGGCTGACGCGGAGCATTGGGTGACTGCCGTCTTCAAAGGTATCCACGTTCACCAAGTATTTCTCGGCTTGCATGATCTTTGCGAGGGCGAATTTCATGTTCGAACGCGGCATCACAACTTCGCGCGCACGGGAACGTGCAGCGTTGCGGATGCGGGTGAGCATGTCGGAGATTGGATCGGTCATCATATTACCAGCTCGCTTTACGGATGCCCGGAATCTCACCAACGTTGGCAAGCTCGCGGAAGCAGATACGGCAGAGGCCGAAGTCGCGGAGGAAGAAACGCGTACGGCCACAGCGCCAGCAGCGA
>JBBTZZ010000049.1:0-10094 GCA_038061135.1 Patescibacteria group bacterium | reverse complement strand
CTCACGTGGTCGACGCCGTCGGGCGACGCTGCGGACCGCATCACGCTGTCGGGCGAGTACGTGCACAGCGGTGGCTGGTCGGACGGCTGGCAAAACCTGGGCAGCACTCTCGGCGACGCGTCGTTCACCTACGAGGCGGCGGGCGCAGCGACCGGCGACAGCCTGCGGTTCTCTGTGGAATACGTCGTGGACGGCACCACCACGTGGTCGTGTCTCGCGCCGTACCCGCCGGGCATTGTGCAGGGCACGTCAACCGCAACGTACCGCGGCACGTCCGTCTCCGTCCTCACCGCCGACGATCCGTCGTCGAGCGGTTGCGGCCTCATCGTGACCATTCCGTAACGTCAACAAGCTTACGGCGCTGCTCTCACTTTCGATGCACGATAGTCTCCAATGCATCGGGAGTGATTGTAGCAGCGCCGTTTTGTGTTTGACGCTTATGCGTCATTGCGAGGAGTCCGTTTTCGCGAATATCAAATAATTTTTGTCATCCCGAGGAGTCCGACGACGAGGGACCCCATCCGAAATTTAAAAAGACTCAACGTGTTATCGATGAGGTCCCTCGTTGCACTCGGGATGACAATATAAAAGAGAGAGTGACACCCATTCGTCAGTGATCATAAGTATTCTTAATTTTTGTCATCCCGAGGAGTCCGACCCTTCCTAACGTCAGGGCAGGCTTGAGGGACCCCATCCTTTAGTTATGTACTATACGTATATTCTCTCAAATGCTTGGCGCACGACACTGTATATCGGTATTACGCACGACATCCGGAGACGCGTTGATGAACATCGGCAAGGAATTGGCGGCGCATTTACTAAAAAATACAAACTACATGACTTGGTTCATCTTGAGGAGTATGACGATGTGACCGACGCGATAAGGCGCGAGAAGGAGCTGAAGGGGTGGCGTCGCTCAAAGAAGAATACACTTATTGTTTTGGCGAATCCTACCTGGAGCGATCTTTCAACGATGTTGATATAAATGACGAGGGATGAGGTCCCTCGTTGCACTCGGGATGACAATACGAAGGTGATAGGCATATTCACTTACCAATGTCTGCGTGTATTTATTTTGTCATCCCGAGGAGCGTAGCGACGAGGGACCCCATATCCGTGCCGATGAGGTCCCTCGTTGCACTCGGGATGACAACGGCAAAGGAGCGGGGGACAACTCCGTTCGTTCAATAAACACGCTGTGCTATAATCCTTTCAACTATGCACAGTATCTCGCGATTGTTCGCGACAGGCATTCGTTGGTTAGGCGCACACCGTGGTGTCGTGTTTGGTGTTGCGTGTAGCGCAGCTGTTATTGCGCTTGCCGTGTTCGTCCCAATGCACTTCGCGCTTGCAGACCACACGCTAGGCCACGTCGACACCGCAGCAAACGGTGGTCTAGGAGAAATGAGTTTTATCATCCTCATTGCACAGATTTTCAACGGCATTGCCAACATGCTTGGGAAGCTGACGCTCACGCTCATTGGCATCATTCTCATCCCCATCCTTAACTACGACGGTTTTGCCACCAGTCAAATTGTCGGCCTTGGCTGGAGCCTGGTACGCGACACGGTGAACATGTTCGTGGTTGTTGTCCTCCTTGTCATTGCGGTCCTCACCATTGTCGGTAGCCCCAAAGTCAACTGGCAGCAGCAAATCCCGCGACTGTTCATTTACGTGGTCATGGTCAACTTTAGTCGCACCATTTGCGGCTTTCTCATCGACATCGGCAACGTCATCATGTTCCAGTTCGTCAACGCGCTGGTGGAGATTGGGGCAGGAAACTTTGCGGAACTCCTCAAGCTCAACATCGCAGGAGATATTTCCACCGCCGACGGAGTGCTCACAACTGGTGCTGCGCTGCAGTCCATGACTGCGGCATTCTTGCAGGTGTCGCTCATGACCATGGTGGTTGCCATTGTGGGTATCATCGTCATTGTGTTCATGTACCGCATTGTGCTTTTGTGGGTACTTATCATCATGTCGCCGGCCGCGTTCTTTTTGGGCGGCGTTAAGGATGTGTTTGCACAAGCAGGTGGCATGTATAGCGAGTGGTGGAAGAAGTTCAGCAGCGCAATCATTATTGGCCCCATTCTGTCGTTTTTCTTGTGGCTGGCACTTGCAGCGAGTGCAGGGGGCGACATTGTGACCAGCGAAAACTTCCCCATGGGTGACACCGAAAACTTCGGCACCTTCCTCAAGGTGTTCGACATGTCGCACCTCACCGGCCTCTTACTTGGTGTCATTTTGCTTGTCGTCGGACTAAAACTTGCATCAACGAGTGCCGCAGGCATGGGCGACTTTGCTGCAAAGTTCGTGAACGAAGGCGTGGGCTACAAGCTCGCCAAAGCCGGCCTCAAATGGCCATCCACTGCAGCCAGCGGCGCATACAAAGCCGCCGAAACCGTCGCGCCAGAGACAACGGCACGCGCATCCGCGTATGCACTGCAAAAGGGTGGCGAGGGAATCTCTGGACTTTCTGCGCAGATGGGTAACGTTGCAGGTAAGGTGCCGATCGTTGGTGGTATTGGTGCAATGGCGTTCCGAAAAGTTTCGCAGCAGGGTAACAAGATGTATGCAGCCGGTGTGCATATTGACGAAGAACAAAAGAAGAAAGCCCGCGAAGAACTTAAGCATGCGCCTCCAGAATACCAACGAGAGGTTATGGATTCTATGGCGAGGGATGACGCAACAGCTGGTCGTGGAAACGCGTTTAGTGGCATGAGTAAGTGGCAGCAGGAGGTAATGTTTGAGGACTTAGCGACGAAGACGAGTTCGCAAAAGGCTGCGCTTGCAGCATTTACGCCAAAGAATGCTACAGACGCGCAGAAAGAAGAGGCGCAAAAGAAGTTCGATGCGCTGATGAAGCAGGTTATCGACAAGACGCAGCGCGACCTGGATAAGGGTCACTCCGATTTGGACGACAACCAAAAAACCGCGTTTAAGGCGACAAAAAGTCAGCACGTGGATCTATTGTTCGATGTAACAGGACTTAACCCTGCTGATGCCGCAGAGAGGATAAAAGAAGCAAACAAGTATGTCGAAGATACCGAATCGGGCTTCGATCCACGTTTGGTACGTGCTCGCGCATTGAATGGCGCACGTGGTGCGACAAATCTTGAGGGCGTACGTGACGCAATGAATCGTCGTGTGGTGGAAATTTTGGATGATGGTTCTCAGGTGACTGCACTGCATCAGGCTGAACGTGGTAAATACGGCAGACCAATTTCAGATGCTGCGGCAACAGGATCGAGTATCGTGCCTCATCCTTACGTTGCACCAGGCACGTATGGGGCAAATGGTTGGGATCCTCGTAACCCTGCACGAACAGCGGGTGGCGCTCCTACGCCAACACCTCCAACAACAGCCCCGCCGCGAGCGAGACCAACTCCACCAGTTCCACCAGGCACACCACCCGCAGGAATTATTGATGCAGGAAGGACGGTAGAAGTCGACGAAGGAGGAAGGGTATACAAATTTAAGGTCGCTCCGGGTGACTTCTTAAATGCCGCGCGTGGTGCAGGTGTAGGTGCAACGGTGAGGGTGCCACTTCCTACACCTCCAGGTGGTACAAGAGACTTCATCATCAGAGATGTCACATAGCTAATGTAGCAACGGGGGAGCTATGCCGTTTAGGGACTTAATGAATAACCCAACCTTCGCAGCGTTCCGTACGCGCGACGACATCGGCGAGCAGCTTCGCATGGTGTTGTCGCGCTACCGGGCCGACGTGGAGCGTTGGACAGAGCTGCTCGACTTGAGCGACGCCATTTTTGATGGTGTGCTTACCGTCAAGGAAACGCCTGCGCTCCTTGCGCAGGCCTTTGGCTTGTCGGACCGCGACGGTTGGCGGATGTCGCGTGACTTGGTTGCGGTGGAATTGGCGCCGGTGCGCGATGTTGTTCCTGACTTGAGTACGCAAATTGACACCTGGCGTGCAGCGCAACCCAAAGACGAGGACGGCAAAAAAACGTACGACGACTACGCGGAGGACGTGCTTGGCCGCATGCACTTGTCGCTTTCCATGCAACACGTTACTCGCCTTGCGTCGCTCATAAAAAAATATCTTGCTGCGACGCACACTCCGGAGCAAACGCTTGCGCAGCTTGAACGTCCCATAGTCATTGGCGGGCTTGGCTTTACGCCCGACCAATCGACAGCGCTTATGAAGTTGGTCGACGAAGACAAAGGGAAGGTGACGCTCGTCGATGAGGTCCCTCGCGATGCTCGGGATGACAATAAAAACATTGAGGGCCCGTCTTCTTCTGTCATCCCGACGTTAGGAGGGACCCCATCGGCCGAGGAAAACATTCCTATCGTCTCCCCCTCGCACGCCCTTGCAAACGAAACACCCATGGCCGCGAAACCTCCTCAAAAAAACGACGACACCGCCGAAATTGCCGCCCACGCAAAGACCATGAAGAAGGCCGACATTGCGCCTAAGGCTGTCGACGAAAAACTCGACGCCGCAGTGAACGCTGCGGTCACCGCTGCAACGTCGACGTTGCAAACAGCGCGCGTTGCCAAGGAAAAGTTTGCCGACATTGCACGGCTCGCAATAAAGGGCGTTCGTGACCCGCACCAAACCCGCGGCATCATTGAACGCGACTTGGGCGTCGTCGGCGAACCCGCACTCGATCTCATCGAAGCGATCATGACAGGCATCGGCGTGTATAACGCGAATGGCGTAGGGGAGACCCTTGTGGTCGCCCCACCTTCCGCGCCCACGAACGCGAACGACAACCTCGACAAACGCTTCGCCGCAATCGCGGGTGCAATGCCCACGGAGTCTGTCGAACCCGTCATGCCGAACGCCCGCGTGAGTGCCGCACGAACGGTGGAGGAGGAACGTGCGGAACAGTCGGCAAGCGTCGACCCCGCAAAACTTGCCGTTGCTGCGGCGTCCGAAAAGCCAGAAGTTGCGCACGCGATGCTGACGGTAGGGAGTGTGCCAAAGGCGACAGAGGGCGACCAAGCGCTCGTCACCGACGTGCAGTTTAAGCCGCACCTTGTTGGCCCCGTGGAGGAGTTGGGCACCATGTCGCCCGCGGACTTCCGCCGCTTGTCGTCGGACGCAAAAGAGGCCGCGCGCAAAGTGCAAGACGTGCTTCAAACGCTCCAGACCACGTCGTTTGAAGACCGTATTCGCGGCGTGCAAGCGTGGCGACAAAGCCCTGTAAACACACTCTATACTGCAATGACGACCGAGGCGCTCCAAAACGGCGTCGCGCTTGCGGAAGTCGCTACACGTCGTCGCAGCAAAGGCGACGAAAGTCTCACGCCCGCCGAACTCGCCGCCGTTGCGGACATTAACGCCGCAATTCGGTTTTAGTTCGCTCATAGTGGAAGGGTCCTGTCACTTCGCCACCCCGTAGGTGCTCGGACATCGCGATGCTCGTCCGGCGCGCCTCCGGGGTCCCCGCTCGTGCCACCCCTTTAAAAGAATTAGGCTGCCGAGCCCATCTCTTGTCATCTCTCTCCATCTCTTTTCCATGCTATACTTCCCGCATGCCTGGTCGCAATCAATTCGTCGTTCCGCAATTTCTCGACGTGGAGTCGAAAATTATCGGCCCCATTACGGCGCGACAGTTTTTGATTTTGCTTGCGGTGCTGCTTATTGAGTTCATTGTCTACCGCGTGTTCTTAAGTCTATTCATCATGCTCGGGATTGGTATTCCCGTGCTGGTGCTTGGCTTGGTGTTCGCGTTCTTTAAAGTGAACGGTCAGCCGTTTCATTTTATTGCACTCAACATGGTGCAAACACTGCGCAAGCCGTCGCTTCGTGTGTGGGACAAAACACTTTCCGACACTGACCTCCGTGTGTTTCTTAAAAAAGTCGACGTCGTTGTTGCGCCACCACCCGCACGCAAGTCGCCCATTGAACAGTCGCGGCTGAACGAACTCACACTCGTCGTCAACACAGGCGGCGTTTACGCTCCCGACGAGACGTAAGGGCACGATTCATTGCGTCCCATAAAAGTATGCAATCCAAAAAACTCGCAAAACCAAAGCCAGGACCACCAACGCAACGGTTTCTCGACATTGCCGAGATTCGCGAGAATGTTGTTATTCTCAAAGACGGCACCATGCGTGCAGTGCTCATGTGCAGCAGCATTAACTTTGCGTTGAAAAGTGAGGACGAGCAGCAAGCGATTATTCAGGGCTACATGCAGTTTTTGAATGGCCTTGAGTACCCTATTCAAGTTGTTATCCAGTCGCGCAAAATGAATATTGACGGGTATTTAGAGCGTCTCAAGGCGCAGGAGGATAGTATTCATAACGAACTTCTCAAGGCGCAAATTCGTGACTACACGTCGTTCATTAAGGAGCTCGTCGACCTGGGCGAGATTATGCAAAAACGGTTCTTTGTCGTTGTACCGTTCGACCCGTTGCAGGACAAGCAAAAGGGCTTCATGACGAAACTGTCAGCCGCAATTAGCCCAGCGTCACTCGTAAAGCTGAACGACAAGACGTTCCGTGAGCGACGTGACCGGTTGCAGCACCGCGTTGAGACTGTTGCAAGTGGGCTGACAAGCATGGGGTTGCAAACTGCAATGTTGGATACGCAAGGACTCATTGAGCTGTATTACACCGTCTACAACCCCGACACATTCGACAACGAGAAAATGGCCGACGTGGGAAAGCTCCAAGTGGAGACAAAGTTTTAGTATATGGCATTTGACGTAAAAGACGTAAAAGTGCAGCAGATTCCCGAGTCGTCCAGCCCCACGCGGAAGCTGACGGACAAACAGATTGCTGCTGCACTTGAGCAAACCACGCTTGAGGAAGAGCGTACGTATCGCCGCGGAATTGTTTCCGTGCGCGACCTTATTGCGCCTGCGGCGTTCCAAACATTTCCCAACTACTTGCTGCTTGGCGAGACGTTTGTGCGTACCATGTTTGTCACCACGTATCCGCGTTACGTCGGCATTGGTTGGGGGTCGCCGATTATTAACTATAACGGCACGCTCGACATTGCCATGTATTTCTACCCGGTCAAACCGGAGATTATTCTTAAGCAGCTTAAGAATAAGGTAGGTATTTTGCAGGCGCAGATAATTTCCGACAACGAGAAGGGCGCAGCACGCGACCCAATCCGCGAGACGGCATTGCGCGACATTGAACAGTTGCGCGACGACCTTACGCAAGGCACGGAGCACTTTTTCCAGTTTGCGTTTTACGTCACCATCTACGCAAAGAGTAAAGATGAGTTGGACAAACGGTCGGAGCAGATTGAAAGCATATTCGGCGCAAAACTTATCTACAGCAAGCGTGGGTTCTACCAAGCAGAACAGGGGTTCAACTCCACCATTCCGCTTGGCAATGACGAGCTGATGATTACGTTCAACATGAACACGTCGCCCATTGCGTCGTCGTTTCCGTTTACGTCGTCCGACCTCACGAGCGACAATGGCATTTTGTACGGCATTAACCGCCACAATAACTCGCTCATTTTGTTCGACAGGTTTAGTTTGCAAAACGCGAACGCGGTGGTGTTCGCGACGAGCGGCGCAGGTAAGTCGTACACGGTGAAGCTGGAAATTTTGCGCTCGCTCATGATGGGGATCGACGTCATTGTCATCGACCCAGAAATGGAATACCGCCATTTGTCCGACGCCGTGGGCGGCACGTACGTCAACGTCAGCCTTGCGTCGGAGGCAAAGGTAAACCCATTCGATTTGCCGCGCCCCAAGGGAGAGGAAACGTCGGTGGACGATATTTTGCGCAGCGCGGTCATTACGCTCAAGGGGCTTTTGCGTATCATGATCGGTACGCCGCGTGGGGAAAAAGGGCAGCTTGGCTTTACGCCAGAGGAAGACTCGCTTTTGGACCGTGCACTTTTGGAGTCGTACGCAAAGAAAGACATTACTGCCGACGTAAAGAGCCTGGAGAATATTACGCCGCCAGTGTTGCAGGACCTTCAGGACGTGCTGGAAGGTATGGAGGGCGGTGTGTCGCTTGTTGCACGGTTGCAAAAGTATACAGAAGGCACGTTCGCGGGGTTGCTCAACTCGCCGACGACGGTGGAAATGAACAACCAGCTTGTCGTCTATTCTGTGCGCGACTTGGAGGACGAACTGCGGCCCATGGCAATCTACAGCATTATCAACTATATCTGGAACGTGGTACGCAGCGAGCGCAAGAAGCGTATTCTCGTTATTGACGAAGCGTGGTGGTTAATGCAACAAGAAGACAGTGCGAAGTTTATTTTTGCACTCGTGAAACGTGCGCGCAAATATTATTTGGGCGTGACGACGATCACGCAGGACGTCAACGACTTTTTGACGAGCGTCTACGGACAGGCAATTGTCACGAACTCGTCCTTGCAGTTGCTCCTCAAGCAGTCGCCCGCAGGTGTCGACCTGATTGCAAAGACGTTTAACCTCACGCAAAGCGAAAAGTACTTGCTGCTCGAGAGTGCGGTCGGCGAAGGTATTTTCTTTGCAGGGCAAAAGCACGCGGCAATCAAAGTTATTGCGTCGTACACGGAGGACCAGCTCGTCACTACAAACCCGCAGCAATTACTCGAAATTGAGCAGTCACGCCGTGCGTTCGACCGTTCCATTGAAGCACCTGCCGAAGCGCCCGCATCACCTCCTACAGCCTAACACTCCCATATGACACGAAAAACCGAAGTCGCCATTGCGCTCCTCGTCATCCTCATGCTTATTGCAGTGCTGTTGTTCCTGTTCCGCAAAAATGAGAGTAAAACTGCGAACTCCGAACCGAAAACGACGACTACTCAGGTAGTGACAGACACGGTAACCGAAACGCCGACGACACCCGCACCGATAACACATGCAACTGCAACAACAGTCGCACGGATTTTCGTTGAACGGTTTGGCAGTTACTCGACCGACGTCGACTATGCGAATGTAACCGATGTACTGCCGATCGTGACCGCTGAACTTAAAACACAATTGCAAGACATTGCAGAAGAAGCGCGCGAAACCGCGGGCGATGACTACTATGGCGTGTCGACGAACGTCATTAAGATTACGACCGACGCAACGAACGACGTCGCGACGACGCTTACGGTAAAAACTCAGCGCGAAGAAGCGTTTGGGAGCCCGAGTAATACGACGGTACGGTACCAGGACATTCGTGTGGAGTTTGTAAAAGTGGGGGAGGACTGGCTGGTCGACAGTTTCACATGGCTGTAGGACTACGAACGACGAACTTCGGACTGCGAATCGCGGATGCGATATTTCCGCGTTTTTGCGTTGGCTGTGGACAAGAAGGGGATATACTGTGTGTAACCTGTGGAGAAAGTTGGGTACCGGACGGATCGAATAGTGGCGAACCCTGGTTCTTTGCTCACTATGCCGACCCTATTGCACGCGGATTACTGACGAACTGGAAGTATCATTTTGACGAAACTGCGTGGGCGGTGTTGTCGCGACGATTGCACCCGGCTTTGTCGACGCTGTCGCTGCGCATGGCAATGGCGAAAATCACCGCAATTGTGCCTGTGCCGTTGTCGCGTGAACGGCGTGCGGAGCGCGGGTTCGACCAAGCGGAAGCTATTGCAGTGTGGCTTTCCCGTACAACGAAAATCCCTGTCGCGCACATGCTCGAACGAAGATTCACCACTGGCCACCAAGCCGAACGCTCCACCGACGACCGTAAAACCGCAATGGCAATGTCGCCGTTCGGAGTGGCTCCCCTCCCTTCGAAGGAGGGGCAGGGGGTGGTTGGGGCGACGAACGCATCGATTCTCCTCGTTGACGACGTCTGGACTACCGGCGCAACCATGCACGCCGCAATCCGTACGCTGAATGCTGGGGGAATCCACACGGTGCATTGCTTTTCGCTGCTCAAGGGCGGATAATTGCTCCATTATGACCACGCGTCGTTTTTTGTTGCCAGTGACATTCCTTCTTGTTGTGGGATTGCTTGGTGCAAGCTTTTCACTTTCCCCCGCGTCAGCTGCTGCACCTGGTGTTGTCACAAACGTTGTTCCGGTCGTAAGCGACGGACAAGTGGCACTTACATGGACGAACCCTACGTCGACGGATTTTACGGGTACAATGGTGCGCTACAGCAGTGTCGCATTTCCCACGTCATCGTCGGATGGCACGCTTGCAAGTGATGTT
>JBBTZZ010000048.1:0-8562 GCA_038061135.1 Patescibacteria group bacterium | reverse complement strand
GTGTCGCGATTGCCAAGTGGTTCGCCGCAAGGGTCGTGTTCACGTCATTTGTCCCAAGTCACCGAAACATAAGCAACGTCAAGGTTAGTCTATGGCACGTATTGCTGGAGTCACACTCCCAAACAACAAGCGCATCATTATTGCGCTCCAATACATCTATGGTATTGGAGAAACGCGCGCACACGGTATTCTTTCGACGACAAAGGTCAGCGAAGACATCCGCGTGAAAGACCTTAGCCTCGAACAGGAAAACTCCATTCGTGTAATGGTGGAAAAAGACTTTCGTGTAGAAGGTGAGTTGCGCCGCGAAGTGTTGGGCAACATTAAGCGCCTCAAGGACATTGGTGCGTACCGTGGTACGCGTCACATGAAGAACTTGCCGGCACGCGGTCAACGCACACGCACAAACTCGCGCACACGCCGTGGCAACGTCCGTAAGACGGCAGGCAGTGGTCGCCGTGCACTGACGAAGACGTAATTGTATGACTGAAGAAATTCTCAAAACCGACGCCGCCGCTCCGGAAGTTGCCGTAGCTGCGCCCTCGAAGAAAGTAACCGAAAAGCAGTTGCGCACCGCAAAGGGCAAGAAGCGTGTTGCACGCATTGTTCCTCAGGGCCGCGCATACGTGCACGCAAGCTTTAACAACACCATCGTGACGCTCACAGACTTGAACGGCAACACCATTGCATGGGCAAGTGCAGGAAACTGCGGGTTTAAGGGCCCAAAGAAGGCTACGCCATTTGCCGCAAGCATGATTGTGAAAAAGGCAGCCGAGATCGCTGCACCATACGGCCTCAAGGACCTCATGGTGTTTGTCAGCGGCATTGGTAACGGTCGTGACGGTGCACTCCGCGCACTGAACGGTACGGGATTCAACGTGGTCTCGATTAAAGATGTCACGCCGGTCGCCCACAATGGGTGTCGTCCGCGCCGTGCACGTCGCATGTAATCTATGGGAAAGAATTTACAACCACTCGGCAAAATGAGCCGTCGCGAAGGCATTCCGCTTTCCACGAGCTCGAGCATCATTAAGCTCATGCAAAAGCGCCCGTATGCTCCGGGTGCGCACGGTAAAGCAAACGCGGGTCGTCCGTCGCGCCTCTCCGTCTACGGCATGCAGCTCCGCGAGAAGCAGAAAGCAAAGCGCTTGTACGGCATGATGGAAAAGCAGTTCCGCAACTACTTCGTGAAGGCTTCCAAAGCGGAGGGTAACACGGGTGAAGCGCTCTGCCGCATGCTGGAAACGCGTTTGGACAACACGGTGTTCCGTCTCGGGTTCGCCAAGACACGCCCACAGGCACGCCAGATGGTGAGCCACGGCATGTTCCTGGTCAACGGCGTGAAGGTGAACATCGCGTCGTACCAAGTGCGCACAGGTGAGGTTATTGAGATCCGTGCAAACAAAACCGCAAAGAAACCATTTGGCGACTTGGATGAACGCATGAAGATGACGACGGTACCAGGATGGCTTCACATGGAAGCCGGTAAGGGAAAGGTAGTCAGCACTCCGGCAGGCGAGGACCTTAAGGAAGCGTTTGATCCTAAACTCGTCGTCGAGTTCTACTCGATGCGGTAATCCATTGCCACTATGGAAAACATTCTTCTTCCCTCCAAGATGTACTTCACGCCGGGGGAGCGTGCGCACGAGGCGGTACTCACCATTGAGCCACTTCACCACGGTTACGGAACAACGGTCGGGAACTCGCTTCGTCGCGTGCTCCTCTCCTCGCTTCCTGGTGCTGCGGTGACGGCAATGAAGATCAAAGGCGTCCAGCACGAGTTCTCCGCAGTGACGGGAGTGAAGGAGGACGTACTCGAGATCATGCTGAACTTGAAGATGTTGCGCATGAAGGTGCACTCCGAGGAACCAGTCACGCTCAAGCTGACCGCAAACGCGGTGGGCGAGGTGACCGCGGCAGATATTACGCCAAACTCGGATGTCGAGATCATGAACAAGGACTTGGTTATCTGTACGCTTACCGACAGCATCGCGTTTGACATGGACATTACGGTGTCGCGCGGTCGTGGCTACTTGCCAACAGAGGAACGTGAACACGCAACGACGGAGATTGGCGTTATTGCCATCGACGCGTTGTACAGCCCGGTGCGCCAGGTCGGCATCAAGGTGGAGAACACGCGTGTCGGTGAAATTACGAACTACGACAAGCTCATGTTGACCATTCTGACCGACGGCACCGTGACGCCGCAGGAAGCTGTCGAACATGCTACGAAGATTCTGCTCAACCACGTCACGTGGATTCAGAGCCAGTTGAGTCACGCGTCTTTGACCGAACAGATCGCAAAAGCCGCCGACGCTTCCGCTGAAAACTAACTTGTTATGCGACACAATAGTAAAAAGAAAACATTCGGCCGCCACGGTTCGGCACGCAAGGCGCTTGAACGCGACTTGGTGACGAGCGTGGTGACGTATGAGAAGATCGAAACGACCGTGGCAAAAGCAAAGTTTGCTCGCCCAGTCGTCGAGCGTCTCATTACCGTCGCGAAACGTGGTGACCTCACCGCACGTCGCGCACTCATTGCGTACTTTACGACCGAACAGCCGGTTAAAAAGTTGCTTGAAGTGCTCGGTCCGCGCTACGCCACACGCACGGGTGGTTACACGCGCATGACGCGCACCGGCATTCGCAAAGGCGACAAGTCGGAAATGGCTTTGGTAGAATTCGTATAAATTATGACAAACGCAGAACGCAAAACCGTCACGCTCGACGCGACGGACAAAATTCTCGGACGCTTCGCAACGGAGATTGCCATGGCACTCATGGGCAAAAACAGCGTAGCATTCCAGCCGCATGTTGATGCGGGCGATAATGTCGTCGTTGCAAACGTCGGCAAGTTGGTAGTGACGGGCCGCAAAATGGCTCAGAAACTTTACCATCACCACACCGGTCACCCGGGTGGTCTTCGCACAAAGACCATGGCAGCAATGTGGCAAAAGTCCCCTGCGGACGTGCTTCGTTTCGCCGTGTCGCGCATGCTTCCTAAAAACAAGCATCGCAAAGAACGCCTGATGCGCCTTAATATTTCCTAATATGGTTGAAAAATATTTCCAGGCAGTTGGCCGCCGAAAGTCCGCGGTCGCACAGGTGCGATTGTACCCCGCAGGTTCCGGTAAGATTACGGTGAACGAGAAGCCGATGGACGTGTACTTCACGACGCCAAAGCTCCGTGCCGCCGTCATGATGCCGCTGACGCAAGCAGGGAAGACGACCACGATGGACGTCACCGTACGTGCCGTCGGTGGTGGTCAAACGGGACAGTCGGACGCAGTGAAGCTCGGCATTGCCCGTGCACTCGTCATGTTCGACGAAGAGCTCCGTGGCGGTCTTAAGGGTGAGAGTCTTCTCACCCGCGACCCACGCAAAAAGGAGCGCAAGAAATTCGGTCACCGCGGTGCACGTCGCTCCCCGCAGTGGCGCAAGCGTTAATTCGCTTCCCAAACACAAAACCCTCGCCAATCGGCGGGGGTTTTGTTATGCTAGGAATATATGAAGCAATTCATCGCGAAAATCTTCAAGAGGAACGCGCCGACTGCCGTGCAGCAAGCTGCGCGCCCTGTTTCGCGTGAAGAATTGCAACAGGCGGCAACAGCCTTTGTTCATCAGTACGGCGACGTGCTAAAGAAGCTGTCGAAGGAATAGTGTGGGAATTCTTTATCCCACACGTGAGGACATCATTGCGTGGGTGCAGTTCGTTTCGGAGGCCGAGCACTTGGCTGTGTATATGCCGATCATCGATGGCCGTTGGATCGACGCGATTGTCGGTGATTTTGCATTGACCACTATGCATCCTGACCACGACGATCTTTACCGAACGTCGGCACGGTTGCTCCACCGCATTACAAAGAATCATCACTTTCCTGATGGCAACAAACGTTCGGCGGTAGTAAGTGTTGCGCTTCTCCTTGCACTGAACCGACATCGGTTTACCATTGGCGCAGAGGGCATGTATGGCCTGGCAAAAGAAGTTGCCGCGAGCGATCTTAATTCTGAGCTTCTTGTGAATAGCCTGGCCGAGCGATTTCGATCGTCAATTGTATCTATCGACGTATAATAAAACCCTCGCCAATCGGCGGGGGTTTTGGTTTGCCTGAGTTATTTCTTCGTGGCAGCAGCTTTGTCCTCCGTCGCGAGGAGATAGATGCCGACGGGAATGCCGATAAGGATCCCGACAACTGCGGCGACGCCGATGAGGCCGAGGAGTATGCTGCTGATCTGACTGACGACCAGTCCGACGGAGCTGTCGCTTGTTTCCGCGACGCTCGATAAGAAAAAGGAAACGATTGCGTACACGACCATGACGAAAAATAGCGTGGGGATTGGTAGTACAACGAGCAGAATGCCTTTGGTTTTTCTTTGCATATGACACGATTATAGCACATTGCCCAAACCTGCCATTTCGCGTAAAGTATCGTCATGTCTACGTCACAGAGCTTAGCCAAAAATACGCTATTGTTGACTGCCGCGTCGGTGGGGCAGAAGGTGATTGCGTTCTTCTACTTCGCGCTGATTGCCCGCACGATTGGTGTGGAAAGTACCGGTGCGTATTTTCTTGCGCTTGCGATGATCACCACCATTGGCGTGGTCGACGACCTCGGGCTGACTTCGGTGCTTATTCGTGAGGTAGCGAGGGCACCCGAGCGTGCAACCGAGTGGCTGCGCAATACCATTGGCGTCAAGTTGTTGGCAATACCGGTGACGGTTGCTGTTGCGTTGTTTGTGCCGTCGTTGTTTGGGTATGACGGTGACGCGGCACGACTGGTACAGATTGCCATCTTCATCATGCTTGCGGACACGATGTCGCTGACGTTTTACGGCGTGCTGCGAGGACTCCATCAGCTCAAGTACGAGTCGATGGGAATTTTCGTTGGACAGATGCTTTCCGCATTGCTTGGCGCGACGTTTATTCTCACAGGTCACGCGACGTTGCCGTTGCTCGTTACCGCACTCATCGTCGGGAGCGTGTGGAATGCGGTGTTCTCGATTGTCCACGTGGTACGACGTCTTGGCTGGGTTGCACTGCGCCCAACGTTCTCACTCGGGTTCGCGCCGCTGCGTGCGGCGTCCGCATTCTTTCTTGCTGCGGTGTTTGTGAAAATCTACTCGTACATTGACTCGTTCACTTTGCAGGCCGTTATTGGTAGCGCAGCCGTTGGTCTGTACAGCGTTGCGTACAAGTTGACGTACGCGTTCCAGTTTTTGCCACTTGCATTTGTGGGTGCGCTGTACCCAACGCTCGCTGCAAACGCACACGACAATAAAAAACTGCGTGAGGTATTTCTCGACGCAGAGTGGTACATGGCACTGCTCGCTGCACCGATTGTATTTGGTATTTTTGCGCTTGCACCGGAAATTATTGCGTTCTTTTACGGTGTCGACTACGCGGGGTCGGTTGCGCCGTTGTCGATTCTTATCTTCGTGTTGCTGGCGATCTTCCTGGACTTTCCTGTTGGTTCGCTCTTGAATGCGACGGGGAAGCAGTCGACAAAAACGGTCATCATGGGGCTTACGATGGTCATTAATGCCATTGCGAACATTGTCCTTATTCCGCGCGTGGGCGTTTCGGGTGCGAGCATTGCGGCGGTCATTAGCTTCGCATTCATGTTCGCGGCGGGCTGGGCGATGTTGCCCAAGGAGCTTCATCTTACACTCGGTAACTTGTTGCGCCGTGTCGGCGGACTTTTGCTTGCAGGCGCGGTGATGTCGGCGACCGTGATTGCGTGCAAGCAGGTTATACCGTGGATGCTCACCGTGCCGGTCGGCGTCGTCGTGTTCTTTGCTGTTGCGTTTGTCACAAAGTCATTTACGTTTAACCATCTCCGTGCGTTCCGAAAACTTCTCACACGACCGTCGTATGCGAGTACTCCTGCCGACAATTGAACTACCGACCGCACGCGGAGGCGTGGGGCGATACATCGACGCGATTGCGAAGACACTTCCGGAGGTGGAGGTTGTTGCGTGGTCGGGGGATGTCGATGCCCGCAGCTTCGATGCAGTGTGGGTGCATCACATTCTTCCCATTGGCACACAGGCATGGTTGCAGCGACTTCGTGGCGGTAAACCGTACGTGATTTTTCTGCACGGACTCGACTTTGACTTGGCGCGACGGAATGTGTGGAAGCGATTTTTGACACGGCGTATTCTTCGCGGTGCGGCACGTGTGGTGACGAACTCGCGGGCGCTTGCAAACGAGGTTGCGGCGTTCGCGCACATTGCGGCGCCAATGGTGGTGTATCCGTGTGTGGACGATGAAATCGTCAGGAACGCGCAGAACCACCCCCAGCCCCTCCTCCGAGAGGAGGGGAGCGCTCTGCAACTCCTCACAGTCGGTCGGCTTGTGGAGCGTAAGGGACACATGAAGGTGCTGGAGGCGATGAAGGAAATGCCCGACGTGCAGTACACGATTGTTGGCGACGGTCCGATGCGTAGTGTGATCGAGGCGAAAATTCGCGAGCTTGGTTTGACCGACCGCGTGACGATACGTACCGATGTAACGGACGCGGAGTTGCCGAACGTGTATCGCAATGCGGACGTGTTCGTGATGCCGTCGACGAAATCTGACAGCGATCGCGAGGGGTTCGGCATCGTCTACATCGAAGCCGCGTTGTTTGGTGTGCCGTCGATTGCGGTGCGGCAGCCCGGCGTCGACGAAGCGATTGTCGACGGTGTGACGGGGTGGCTCATTGACGATAACCTCGCATCACTTCGAGAGACCATCGGACGCATAATGTCCGATCGGCCATTTTGCGTCCGCATGGGTCAGCAAGCGAGAGACCGAGTGCTTGCCAATTTTACGCGCGAGGCGCAGTTTGGTAAGTTACGAGCAATTCTATGACGCCGAAGATCTCTGTTGTTATTCCCACGTATCAGCACGCACGGACATTGCCGGCGTGTTTGGATTCGGTGTTCGCGCAGGACTACGGCAACATCGAGGTTATCGTCGTGGATGACGGGTCGACGGACAACACGGCTGAGGTGCTTTCGGTATATGCCGACCGTGTGAAAATTATCACGCAAGAAAATCAAGGGTCGAACCCGGCGCGAAACGCGGGGCTTGCGGTTGCAGTCGGCGAGCTCGTGATATTCGTCGACGCAGATGTCATCATGCAGCCGACGATGTTGACGAAGCTTGCCGACGCACTCAACGCGCATCGTGATGCGAGCTACGCGTACTGTGGTTTCCGCTTTGGCTGGAAGCATTTTCGTGGCGTGCCGTGGAATGCGGACAAGCTACGGCGCATGAATTTTGTGCACACGTCTGCGTTGGTACGACGTGCGGATTTCCCAGAGTTCGATCCATCGATCCGACGTTTTCAGGACTGGGACGTATGGCTCACCATGCTCGAGGCGGGGAAGCATGGCGTGTTGGTTCCCGAGACGCTGTTCCGTTGTATCGTCGACGGACCATCGCGTATTGGCACCGCGTGGCTGCCGTCGTTTGTTTATAATCTTCCGTGGAAGTGGTTGCCGTGGAAGCCGGCGCGCGTTGCAAAGTACGAGGCGGCGAGGGAAGTGATTCGTAATAAGCATAATTTGTAGTGTCATCCCGACCTTGTAGAGGGATCTCTCGCGAGAGGTTTCTCCACTCGCTGCGCTCGGTCGAAATGACAATGAATATGAATATTAGTATCGTCATCATCACCTACAAAGAAGACCTCGCGGTGTTGCGCGAGTGTTTTGCGAGTGTTGCTGCCTTGATTGGTGTCGATGCGGAAGTATTCGTCGTCGACAATGGTGGACGTGACGAGACAAGATCGTTGCTCGCCGAAGTGTTGCCGAACGCGACGTACATGCCAAACCCCAACAATCGTGGGTTTGCTGCTGCGGTGAACCAAGGCATGCGCAAGGCGACGGGTGAGTACGTACTGCTCCTTAACCCCGACACCATGTTGCCGCCGACGACGCTTGAAAATATGGTTGCACACATGGACGCCGATACTGACGTCGGAATTGGTAGCTGCATTATCCGTTACCCCGACGGCACGCTGCAAGAAAGCATTCGACGGTTCCCAACGTTCGTCGACCAGTTGATTATTCTCTTCAAGCTGCCGCACGTGTTCCCGCGTCTCGTCGACACGTACATGATGCGCGACGTCGACCAAACGGCAACGCAGAACGTCGACAGCATAATGGGTGCGTTCATGATGATTCGACGGAGCGTTATCGATCGCATCGGTTACTTCGACGAACGCTACTTTATATGGTTCGAAGAGGTGGACTATTGTAAAATGGCACGTAAGGTGGGGTTCGGCATTCGCAGCTACGGCGACTGTACCGTTGTCCACCACAAAGGCCACATGTTCAACCAGCTCGCGACTATTCGCAAGCAGAAGTGGATTCGCCAGAGCATGCGGAAGTATTTCCGGAAGCATCACGGTATTCCCTCGTGGCTCGTGCTCGTGTTACTCGCACCGCTATTCATCGCGCTTGCGTACCTCGAAGCGCTTGTGAAGAGGAAATAGCTGCATCAGTGGAAGGGTCCTGTCACGTCGCCACCCCGTAGGTGCTCGGACATCGCGATGCTCGTCCGGCGCGCCTCCGGGG
>JBBTZZ010000047.1:0-1484 GCA_038061135.1 Patescibacteria group bacterium | reverse complement strand
GCCAAGTGCGCCATAGGAAGCGAACGGAAACGGTCGATAATTCCCTTATTCATATCGTCGGCTAGCCCCACGCCCGTCTGCAACGACCCGAACAGCGCCGACTGCATGAGGATGCCTGGCAGCAAATAGTTGATGTAGCTTCCGCCGCCGACGTTGATTGCTCCACCGAACACGAACGTAAAAAGTAGCAGAAACATGATCGGCTGCACTGTCGAAAAAAACAGCAACTGCGGGATGCGCTTGTAGCGAATGAGGTTGCGCTTGGTAAGTACCGCAACGTCAGACAGTGCCCAGGCAATTTGTGATGTGGTGTGACGAGCCATATTAGGATTTGTTGCCCGTGATAGAGAGGAATACTTCGTCAAGCGACGGACGACGCAGCGCAACGTCTGCAAGTGTAATACCCGCAGCATCAAGACGACGTACCGCTTCGAGCAATGACTTCGTTCTCTGTAGCACAGGAATTGCAACCATACCGGTAGCGTCGACCGTGGGTGGTGCGGTACCAATGTCCGCAAGAATGCATACAATTTCTTCCACACGCGACGTATCTTCAGGATGCAGTTCAAGCACATCACCGCCAAGCTTTGCCTTGAGTTCGTCCGTAGTACCCTCAGCAACAATATGTCCGTGGTCAATCATGATAATGCGGTCGGCCAAACGGTCAGCTTCCTCCAGGTACTGCGTTGTTAACAAAATAGTGACGCCCTTGCTCGTAAGGTTTTCAAGAATCGTCCATAGATCGAGACGACTTTTTGGGTCAAGACCTGTGGTGGGTTCATCAAGAAACAGCACCTCCGGGTTGCCGACCAAGCTTGCAGCGAGGTCAAGACGGCGACGCATTCCGCCCGAATATGTTTTGAGCGGTTTGTTCGCAGCCTCTTCAAGTCCAAACTCCGTAATGAGTTCAGCGGCCTTTTTGCACGCGTCGGCTTTTGTCATGCGGTGCAGTCGGCCGATCATCTCCAAGTTTTCGAGCCCCGTCAGCATTTCGTCAATTGCTGCCGCCTGCCCTGCAAGACCAATGCGTTTGCGTACGTCAAGTGGCTGCGTCGCCACGTCAAAACCCGCAACACTTACCCTTCCACCATCGGGAGCAGTGAGCGTAGAAAGTATTCGTACAATTGTTGTTTTGCCCGCGCCGTTTGGTCCAAGAAGCCCAAGCACCGCTCCCTTTTGCACAACAAACGACACATCGTCAACCGCACGAAAGTTACCAAAGGACTTTGTAATATTGTGCGCGACGATTGCGCCGTCTGTAGGTTTTGCGAGAAACATATTTGAGAAAAGTAAGCGAAAGTATAGCGCCCAAGATGACAAAAGTCAACGCGCGGTATAGCATTCTCACCATATGGCATACCCAAAACCTCGTCCTCACCCCTACGTACTCAAAGTAAAGCGCGGCACGTCCGGCCTCGGATTGTTTGCATGAGAAAAAATTCCCAAAGGCGTTTTTGTGACAGAATACTGGGGCGAGTTGCTGA
>JBBTZZ010000046.1:0-2620 GCA_038061135.1 Patescibacteria group bacterium | reverse complement strand
GGTTGTAACGGGGAGGAACTTTCTTGCAAGGAAGAAGACAGGGACGCGGTCACTTAAGTGACCGCAAGTTTGGCAATCCTTGACGTTGAGTGCCAATTTTGACAACATGACGCAAGAATTCTTTACCTTGATGCCTTATGCAACTTCGTCCTATTGGAGGCCACATTATTGTTGAACCGCAAGAGAAAGAGGCAAAGACTGCAAGTGGAATCTATCTTGTCGATGCGGGCGAACAAAAGCAAAGCGAAGGGAAGGTGATTGCGGTCGGCTTGGGCAAACAAATGGAAAGCGGCATGCGCCAAGTTATTGAGGTGAAGGTGGGCGACACGGTCGTGTTCAAGCAGTACGCAAAAGACGAAGTAACGGTTGACGGTAAAACATTTTTTGTGCTCTCGGCCGACGACGTGATGGCGGTAATCGAATAATTGTATGGCTGCAAAGAATATTATTTTCAACGACGAGGCGCGCAAGAAGCTCAAGGACGGTGTCGACAAGTTGGCAAACGCAGTGAAGGTGACGCTCGGGCCAAAGGGGCGCAATGTCATCATTGACCGCGGGTTCGGGTCGCCCATGGTGACGAAGGACGGCGTGTCGGTTGCAAAAGAGGTGGAGCTGTCCGATAAAATGGAAAACTTGGGCGCAACACTTGTCAAAGAAGTTGCAAGCAAAACAAACGACGTTGCGGGTGACGGAACGACGACCGCAACGGTGTTGGCGCAAGCAATTGTTGCAGACGGTTTGCGTGTGGTGTCGGCAGGCGTGAACCCGCAGGGGTTGCGTCGCGGGATAGAGAAAGGCGTGGAAGCGATTGTAAAAAAGATTGCAGAAATTTCGACGCCCGTGCACGGTCAGGCTATTGAACAAGTGGCAAGTATTTCCGCGAACGACGCGGAGATTGGAAAAATGATTGCGGCCGCCATGCAAAAGGTGACGGAGAACGGCGTGATTACCGTGGAGGAAGGGCAGTCGTTCGGGATTGAGGTCGACGTGGTGGAGGGCATGCAGTTCGACAAAGGCTACGTGTCGCCGTACATGGTGACGAACCCGGAGCGCATGGAGGCCGAGTACGCGGACGTGAGCATTTTGGTGACGACGGAGAAAATCAGCACCATTCAAACGCTCATGCCCATCTTGGAGAAGCTGCTTGCAACAGGGCGGAAGGATATGGTGATTATTGCGGAAGATGTCGACGGTGACGCAATGACGACGCTTGTGCTGAACAAAATGCGCGGTGCGCTGAACGTGCTTGCAGTCAAAGCCCCGGGCTACGGCGACCGTCGTAAGGCAATGTTGGAAGACATCGCAATTGTCACCGGCGCGCGTTTGGTGACGCCGGACACCGGCATGAAGTTCGACGCGCTGGAGCTTGCGGACCTGGGCCACGCACGCCGCGTGATTGCAAGCAAAGACACGACGACGATTGTGGAAGGTGCGGGCGACAAAGCAATGATTGCGGACCGCGTTGCAGAACTCAAAACGCAGCTCGCGCAAACCGAAAGCGACTTTGACCAGGAGAAGCTCCGCGAACGCATGGCAAAAATTTCCGGCGGCGTTGCGGTGATTAAAGTCGGTGCGGCAAGTGAGGTAGAGATGAAAGAGAAGAAGCACCGCATTGAAGACGCGGTGTCGGCAACCAAGGCGGCAATTGAGGAAGGTATTGTCGCCGGCGGCGGCGTCGCACTTATTCGCGCCAAGGCCGCGCTCGCCGATCTTCACCTTGTGGGCGACGAAAAGATTGGCGCCGACATTCTGGACCGCGCACTCGACGCGCCACTGCGTCAAATCGCCGAGAATGCGGGCGTGGAAGGTGGCATCATTGTCGAACGCGTCAAACACGCAAGCGGCAACAACGGCTGGAACGCCATGACCGGCGACATGGTGGACATGCTCGCAGCCGGCATCGTCGACCCGGCAAAAGTGACACGATCGGCATTGCAGAATGCAGCCTCCATCGCCATCATGATCCTCACCACCGACTGCGCAATCACGGACGCCAAAGAAGACAAACCCGACGCATCTGCAGGCATGCCCGGCGGCATGGGCATGGGTTATTAGTCCGTCATTGCGAGGAGGTCCGACCGACGAAGCAATCTAGGCGCACAATAGGCGGGGTCATCGCACTCCGCCTTTGTGTTATTCCATGTGTCCGGACAGCGGAGGATATCCCCATCTCTACGCCTCCGTGGATGAAAGTTTGTGCTACCCTTTAATGGATCTGATGTATTGTCTAATTTTGCGTATGGAACCAGGCATGGGGCACGGTGAAGGGAAAATGACTTTTCGTAGGCCGAAGATGGAGAATGCGACTATGCCAGAAGGCGAGTCCTGGCAAGAGGCGAAGGACGCATACCGTCCCAATTTTGATGGCGATCAGATTGCGAACTATTACGCATTTCTTGCAGGCGATGACTCACAGGAGGCATATGCAATCCGCCTCGCTGCGTTCGAAAATCTTTCTGATAAGGAAAGGAGAGCGCGGATGGGTGCAATTGTGAATTCCCAGAGTTTACTGAGGGGCCTGGAAACCTCACTTTATGGGATGGATGACGACAATGCTTGGGATTTGCGAAAAAGAATGAGCACCGTACCTCAATACCATCATGGCCTCGATCGTTCAACG
>JBBTZZ010000045.1:0-1155 GCA_038061135.1 Patescibacteria group bacterium | reverse complement strand
GTGTCTGCGTCAAAGCAGAAACGGTCTTCATTCGGAGCAGGACACGTCGCACTTGGCGTAAACGTCGCGTAGTTACCAACAATCTTCACGGTACCGTTCACCGCGGCCCCTGTCGCAGCATTCGTGATGACAATGTTGCCATTGATGGTTGCGGTGTCTAACTTTTTACTAAACGTCACACGCAACTGCACGTTCCTAATTGCCACCGCGCTGTCCGGAGAGTAGTCGGTAACCGTAAAGGAGGACGTGTTCCCACCGCCCAAACCACCCGCGCCACCGCCGCCTCCCCCACCGCCGCCGCCGTCCGGACTCGTCGCCCCCAACAGCGCCGCCAAAATAAATGATGCGACCGCGAACGACAACAAAATTATCGCCAACCCAATGCCTGCACGAATCAAGATCTTCTTCGCCGTCTCAACCTTTTCCGCATTGCCGCCCGCCGTCATCCACACAAACCCGCCGTATAACACCAAGAGCACCGCAATCACGCCAAGGAATCCAAGCCCCGTGCGAATAATGCGCGCGACAATCACTTTGGGGTCCTCGCTCCCAAGCCCGGTCGTGTCCCCGACTTCCACAAGGCTGTCGACTGCTTGCGCAAAGACAACTGGAGGATGAATAAACGCGAACACCCCGCCAAGAGAAATTATGGCGAGGAGTGCCGCGATGCGTGAGAGTTTCGCGCGATTCACATGGCTATTCGTTTGACGGAGTGAAGAAGTCGCAACTGTCTGCGCCTGGTGTACCGTTACAACATGACGGTGTGTCGTCGTCGACCGCACAACAGTCGCTTGTTGCGTCGTTCGGGTCGCACGTTCCCGCCGTCACGTCCGGTCCGTATGCAGGCACAAAACAGTTTTGGTACTGGTTGCGTACTCCTGCGCTGGTCAACACACCATACATATAGGTGAGGCCGTCGACCGACTCCAGAAACACACCGTGGCCAATTTCCGCCTTGGTTTTTACCGCAGTTTGCGACGGGCTCGTCACCTCCGTGCCGTCCGACTGCAATTGCGTACTGCCAACCGTGTACCACATTTCGTGACTGGTGTTTGCCGACGCCTCCACGTTTTCCATACTCACATTGTCGCTCGTCAGTGTCGACCCACGCATGACGTCGTTAAACGTAATGGTAATGTCGGTGTCGAGTGCAAT
>JBBTZZ010000044.1:0-4629 GCA_038061135.1 Patescibacteria group bacterium | reverse complement strand
ACAGACGAAGACTTGTCGCTTGCCAT
This sequence comes from Patescibacteria group bacterium, assembly GCA_038061135.1. Taxonomy (GTDB): domain Bacteria; phylum Patescibacteriota; class Patescibacteriia; order UBA9934; family UBA9934; genus UBA11707. The sequence goes on along the minus strand of JBBTZZ010000044.1, from coordinate 4,603 downwards.
GAGCGCGGTGAACAAAGACTTGGTGAGCGGCACGGACATGTGGGACGAAAATGGCAAAACGGTGTTCGGGAACTGGATGCAAACCAAACCGGGAGAAACGCAGACGGTGCGGTTTACGTACCGATTGCCGTTTACCGTCGAGTCGAACACGCGTGGATTGCTTGCCGCAGCAGGTGCCAGGCTTGGGTTTGGCGGTGTTGCGCCGTACACGCTGTTTGTGCAAAAGCAACCGGGTGCGGACACGCGGTTAACAAACGTACACGTCGTATTGCCAAGTGGCATGACGACGGCATTTACGTCGGACACGGAACTCACGGCAGACGCGGGTGTGACCGTCGACAACTCGACGGACAGGTTCTTTAGATTGTTGCTTGAACGGGACTAATCAGGTGGTAATAACCCGAGACGGTGTTGCTCAGCGAATCTGTTGAGGACAGCCGCAGAAAAAATGCAATTTTTCCGTCGCGGCGTTTCCGAACTAGATGCAGCGAGCAATACTGTCGAGAGGTTATTACACCAATAGTATGAAATCATCGCCAAAAAAACATCACGCACAGTCGGCGATGCACGCGGACATTGTCAAAGAAGTCGCAGACGAGTCCAAAGCAATGGACGAGGGTCTTGCGGCAATTTATGGCGAGGAGCGTGACGATTTAGGCACCGTCGACCGTGCAGCGTCGGGCGCGACGCGCTGGTTGGTGCGAGTGGTGATTGGCCTGGCGGTGGTCGCAGTCGTGTCGTACCTTGGGTATTTTGTGTACGCAAAACTTTTTTCTGGCGCAACGGTGAACCCGCTCACGATTGCCGTCGAAACCGACGCGGCTCCCGTCAGCGGCACGGTTGCAACGGTCACGGTGCGTTACGCAAACACTGGCCGTGGGCCGCTTGCCAAGCTGTCCATTGACTGCAACTTGCCCGACGCATTTCACATGACCACCATGACGCCAGAACCCACCAACGCGGACGAGCTGGTGTGGAATCTTGGTAGCCTTGGAGCGAACGAGGATGGGGCGATTACGTTCACCGGGACGTGGATTGCGGACGTGCCGAGCACGACGACCGTCCAGGCGCTCGCGACGTACCGCCCAGCAAACTTTAACGCCGACTTTGACGCTGTTGCGTCGCAAAGCGTGTCGACGACCGCAAGTACGCTCACCGTGACCGACGAAGGTCCAGACAACGTGACGGCCGGTGCAGCTGCGGCGTACACGTTTACACTTGAGAATACGGGCGAGATTGCACTCCCTGGTACCGGTTTTGCACTGACGTTGCCGACCGGATTTTATGTGACGACAAGCACGCCGCCGCTTACTGCCGGTGCCGCACCAACGTGGGCCATCGGTGATTTGGCGCCGCACGTGCCGACCGTGATTACCGTGACCGGCGCGTTTACGGCAGACGTGGAGGACGTGCAGCAGATTGATGCTGCCGTAACTGTCGCGTTCGATGGAATCACAACGACGCAAGCGAAAACGCAGGTGTTTACCGACGTGCAAGGCAACGGCCTGCGCTTGCAGCTCGTCGCAAACGGCAGCACGGGCGACGTCGCCATTGACCCGGGGAGTCCGCTCCGAATTTCCGTTGGCTACGAGAATACTGGCGAGTCGTCGATAACCGACCTCTCGCTGTTGCTCGACTTCCAGGCGGTGGGCAAGGCGCCAATAACGTGGAGCGACGCAACGCTCGACGGCGGCACGACGACTGCAGACGGCATAAAGTGGAGTACCACAACGCTCGGCGCCGTGGCAGCAGGTGAAAAGAAGACACGCAACGCCATTTTCCCGCTTAAAGACACACTTGCAGCAGGCGACGCGCAGACGTTCTCCGTAGTCGTCCACGCAACCGTCGACGGCGTGACCACGCAAAGCCAACCGCTTACCATTACGCTCAATTCCGACACGTCGTTTACGGCCGCGTCGCGCTACTTTACGGACGATGGCGCGCCGGTTGGTGACGGACCACTGCCGCCCACCGTGGGCGACACTACGTCATACCAGCTGGAATGGACGGTGCATAACGCACTGCACGCGCTGAAAGACGTTCGCGTTTCCGCAACGCTCCCGCCGTCGGCAAACTGGACGGACACGACGTCGACTGCATTTGGCGCCGTGTCGTACGACGCAGCAACCCGCACCGTGACGTGGGTAATTGCCGATATGCCCGCCGACACGGGCGACGTCACCGCAACACTGCGCGTCTCCGTCACACCAAACGGTAGTGACGTGGGGAGCTTTGTGAAATTGTTATCCGGCTCTGCATTCCGCGCAACCGACACCGTTACCAACGCCTCCATCCAACTCAACGCCGACTCGTTGACGACGGAATGCGAAGGCGACGAGAACGTTGCGGGCAAGGGGACGGTGGAATAAAACACAACTGCACTCACGAGGAGTGCAGGACGTAGCCGACGTTATCGAGGAGTTTTGCTGCGATGAGTTCGGGGACGTTGACGACGTCTGGTTTCTTGTGGACGCGCGTGTCAATGAGTGCACAAAGTGCATCGAGCCCTTCAAGTGCACACGCGAGCCAGTCCCCCGAACCGACACCAGGGACGCCATCCATATGGTGCGGAAGAATTGGCGTCTTGCAGATGAGCACTCTGCTACCCGCGAAAATGTCGATCAGTACGCGTGAGCGCTCTTCACTCAGCGGCGTGGACATACGGACGTGCCAGAAGGTGTCGCCACGAACGAATGTCGTCGTTCGTTTGAAGTCGCTATATACACCGATGACGTCTTGCCGTATGACGTTCGGGCCGCGACGAAGCGCACCAGGCTTTCTTCCTGGGATCTGTTCAAGCGTGGTGTAGGATCGATCGACGACCACAGCAGGAACCTCGACTCGCCGCAGCTCCTCCTTGAGTGCGTCGACGTTACGATACGCATGGAACTTAATTTCTTTGAACGGAATGAGCATTGTTCCCCCGTGAACAGGGAGAGCGTGGCATAAAATCGCAGAACGAGCAATGTTCAAAGCCCTCGCAGCGCCTCGAGCGTTGCCTCGGCGGTTTTGTCCCAGGTGAAGTCGCGGGCGCGGAGGATGCCGCGTGTGGTGAGGAGTTTTTTAAGTGCAGGGCCGGTGACGGGGTGAAAGAGTTGGGTGAATGCGCCGACGATATCGCTTACGTTGAACGGGTCGACGTAGATTGCGGCGTCGCCACCGACTTCGGGGAGGGAGCCGGCAAATGACGTAATGACGGGCGTGCCGCATGCCATTGACTCGAGCACGGGGAGGCCAAACCCTTCGTAAAATGACGGGAACACGACGGCACTCGCACCGCGGTACAGCGCAGGCTTGTGCTTTTCGTGGACGTAACCCAGGAACGCGATGTCGGCACGGTGCGCGGCTGCGGCAACGGTTTTACGCACACGGTCAGCTTTCCAGCCCTCGCCGCCGGCAATAACCAGCCGTGGCGCTGCGTTGCCTGCGCTGCGGTATGCGTCGTAGGCCTCGATGATGCTCTCAATGTTCTTGCGGGGTTCGAGCGTCGCCAAGAACAAAATGTACGGCTGTGACAGTCCGTAGCCGCGTTGGTAGTTACGGTCGCTTGGCGCAACGTGCGGCGTGTATTGTGCGTTCACCCCAAGCGGTGTCACGGAAATCTTCTCACGGTCGACGTTCCATCGCATTACGACGTCGGCGGCCGTACTTTCCGACACCGCAAGTACCGCACCGGCGTTTTTGGCGATGTCCGGTGTGTGGGCAACGCGGTGCCGTGCGCGGTCCTTCGCCGTAAAAAACTCGGGGAAAATGTCTATTGCGAGGTCGTGGACGGTGAGCGCGTACGGCAGGTTGGTGCGGAGAATGTTGCCGTCGGGAAACCACCAGGCGTCCACACGGTGACCAAGCAACCGCTCCATCGTCGGCCCAAACGGCATGCGCAAGAGTGCGAAAAGTATGCGGTTGGGAATACGGCGCGTGACGAGTGTCATGTTGCGGCTTGGGAGACCGGGGAGCCTCGCGAGCGTCTTTTTTGATCCGCTTGCAAACATAAAGAATTCGTCGTCGCGAGAGATACGCGAAAGCACCCGCAGCACGTTTAACGTGTACAGCCCAACACCCGACAACCGTGGGTGTGTGAGATGACGGATGTCGATTGCGATTCTCATAGCACTCCCAAACTCTTCTTCTTGTGCTCCTCCCACTTTTCTCGCACGAACGATTGCATTGCCTTTCGGAACACGGCCGTCGAGAACTGTTCTGCGTGTGCGCGGATTTTTTCGGGGATAAACATGCTCGCGTCAAAGTGCATCACGGTGTCGGCAAGCTCCTCCCAGCTTTGTTCGTCAAAGAATACGCCCGTCACGCCGTCGACAACCGTTTCCGTCGCGCCACCTCGGCGGTACGCAATAACGGGACGACCGGATGCCATGGATTCTATTGCGGTAATGCCGAAGTCTTCCTCGTGCGGGTGGAGGAATGCAATGGCGTCGGCAAAAAGCCGTGCACGTTCGTCGTCGGACACGCGACCGAGAAACTCCACGTTCGGGCCGGCGATGCGGCGCAGTTCTTTTTCTGCAGGGCCGGAACCAAAGACTTTCAGCGGCACGCCGAGTTTGGTGAATGCTTCAACGACAATGTCGTAACGCTTGTAGTCGACCAG
>JBBTZZ010000043.1:0-7325 GCA_038061135.1 Patescibacteria group bacterium | reverse complement strand
CTCAATCTGAAGACTGCCGAGATGTTTTGCGCGAATGTCGAGTGTTACCAAGCGCAAAAAACGATCGAGCCATTTTGTTTCGCGTGACGGAACGACGGAAAGTACAAACTGACGGTAGCGTGTGGGTTCCACAAGCCATTCTTCCTGAATATGCGTCGGTGCATCCTGCAGCAGCTGTCCTGCGAGATTGTCCATTTGTACACGAAGAACTGCAAGTGTATCCCGTGGTCTATTGGGTACAGTTCGTTCAAGTTCTTCGTCGGGTAGTCGAAGAACTGCGTCTGTCGATGGTTGCGGAATTTCTGAGTGTGGTGCTGTGGAGTTGCCGTTGTAGAGCGGCGTCTTTCTGTAGTCGCCTAATGGACGAGCAGCTCCAGGTGGGAGTCCCGAGGGTGCGATTTTCGGTCGACGAAGGCGTTTGAGCGGCGCGACATCGTTTTCTGATGTGCCACGATCACCGTGATGTGCAAGTTCCGTCATATTGCACAAAGTATAACACGTTGACCCTCATGGGTGTTCATGACACACTAGTTGCGTATGTTGGCGTTTGTTGAAGGTGTGGTTGCATGGGTGGAGGAAGACGCCGTTGTTGTGCAAGCGGGTGGTTTGGGGTACCGACTTTTTACGCCGCGCGCCGCGAATGTTGTTGGCGAAACGGTGCGGTTCTACGTGGCCGAGGTGATTCGTGAAGACCGGTACGACGTGTTCGGGTTCAAAACGCGTGACGAACTCGCAATGTTTCATCGATTGACGGGAATAGACGGCGTCGGACCAAAAATGGCGCTCAAGATTTTATCGGCCGGCACTATCGACACATTGCTTCGGAATATTCAAGCAGGTGACGTCGGTTTCCTTACGTCCATTTCTGGCGTCGGCAAAAAAACTGCGCAGAAGATTGTCCTCGAACTCAAGGGCGTGCTCGTCGGCGACGCGGCGACGGAAGGTGGGGACGTGGTGGACGCACTTGTGAGCCTTGGCTACTCGCGCGCTGACCTCGAACCAATCCTTCCGCACCTCACCGCAGAAACTGTCGACGAAAAGATTAAGCAAGCACTGAAAATCCTTGGAAAACATTCATGAACGTCCCGACTCGCGAAATCTGGAACAGTCAGCTCAAGGCGCACGCGCCGCGTTTTGGTGCGTTTTTGCAGTCGTTTGAGTGGGGTGAGTTTCAGGAGTCGCTTGGCCGTACGGTGGAGCGACTCGCGCTCGAGAAGGGCGGGGCGACCATGCTCGCAACAGCCGTGCGGTTGCCGTTGCCGTTTGGGTGGTCGTATTGGTTTGTGCCAAAGGGTCCGGTCGGCACCATGCCTGCGGGTAAGGCCGCAAAAGAGCTTCGGCTGAGCATTCCCGGCGGTGCGTTTTTCCGTGTGGAGCCGAACGCCGCGTGTCGCGGGTGGCAAGCAAAAGACATGAACCCGTCGACGAGCTCCGTGCTCGACCTCACGGTAGGCATGGACGCAATTGACGCGGGCATGAAGGCAAAAACGCGGTACAACATTCGGCTTGCGGAGAAGAAAGGCGTGACGATCGAAATTGCGGGTGTCGAAGCGTTCGACGACTTCACTCGGCTGCTTGAACAAACGGCGACGCGCGACGGATTCTCGTTGCACCCGCTTGAGTATTACCGCGCAATGTTGGAGCAGTTTCGTGTCGGCGAAGTGCGCGCGTTTCTCGTAATCGCGCGTTACGACGACAGGCCAATCGCCGCAAACTTAATGATTGACTTCAACGGTCAGCGCACGTATCTCCACGGCGCGTCGAGCAATTTGCACCGCAACGTCATGGCGCCGTACTTATTGCATAAGTTTTTGATCGAAGATGCCATCGCAAAAGGCATGACCAGCTACGACTTCTGGGGCGTTGCACCCGTCGGGTCGTCGCCACACCATCCGTGGGCCGGCGTCACGCGTTTCAAACTTGGCTTCGGCGGCGAAATCGTCAGCACACCTGGCACTATCGACGTCCCCACAAACATTTTCATCTACGCTCTCTACCGCTTGGCAAAACTCCCCCGCAAACCACGCCGCCGTCAGCGCGAAATTGCTGCGGAGTAACATTTTTCGTCATTGCGAGGAGTCCGACGACGAAGCAATCCAGGTGCGCCTAGATTGCTTCGCGGCGCTCGCAATGACGAGCTATTTTATCTCTTCGCGTTTGATTTTCTCTAGCAGCGGCTCGTCTTCAATACGTACTTTGAATCCGTTCGCGAGCACCAAGTCGTGTGTGACGTGGTGCGGTCGGTTGGCGGTGTCGATGATGACGTTTTTCGATCGTAAATACTCGACAAGCTCGTTTGTTGACCCGTGCGTCGGGTAGATTTCAATGTGGTCGAACCTGTCGACTTGGCTTCCGTCGGGTTTCTGGTCGGACAGTTCGAGGACGTTAATGTCACCGAGCGCGGTTTTGATTGGAGTACGAAAACGAATAATTGCAATTCGTCGACTGGCAATAATCGACTGGTACACAAACGCACTCTCACCTTCACACATCGCACGCAACGCCTCAAACGACGCCGTCGACCCGCATTTATAGCAAATATGGTCCGCCGTAGCCCGTTCGATGAGCTGATGGCCGACGGAGAAATCATCGAATGCTGCGATCGAAGCCACCGCGCCGTCGAAGAAACTACGGACGTCCATAAAACTTTCGGACAAGAATTGGCAAGTCGCCTTTTGCGGGGAACGGGTCGTTTGCGAGTTTGTCGAGCAACTCTTGCGGTGTCAACCAGAAGAATTCCGAGAAGTCGTCGGGGTTGTAGTTCGGGACGTCGTTCATGCGGATTTCATAGACGTGCATGAATGCATTGACGCCATCGTTTATGGGGTTAGCTGTTCCAATGTCGCGCCATGGCACGGTGTCGATGTCGACGCCAATTTCTTCCATGGTTTCACGACGGAATGTCTCCAAATAGCCTTCGCCCGCACCAACGTGGCCGCCTACGGACATGTCGAGTCCGTTCGGGAACAGCCGTTTTGTTGCCGTACGTCGTGGCACCCAAATTTTCCTATCGTCATTTACTACAAAGACGTTAATTACGCGAAAATGATGTTTGTCGTTTGCATGCACGTCATGTCGCCATTGTGTGCCAATCACGTTGTCGTCGTCATCCACGAGGTCGAGGAGTTCGTCATTTGTCATATGCTTGGGCGAAAGCATTGTCGACACCGCGCCTCGTACGCGTCTTTTGCCCCAACGACGACGATTTCTGTCGACGTGGTGAGGCGCTGGGTGCACGTGGCGGGGGAGCCGCATACCATGCAGACCGCTTGGAGTTTAGTGACTTCGTCGGCAACGGCGAGCAACTGCGGCATGGAGCCGAATGGCTGGCCGCGGAAGTCGGTGGCGAGTCCTGCAATGAGCACGCGACGGCCGCGGTTGGCCAAGTCGACCACAAAGTCGACAATGCCGGGTTCGTAAAACTGCGCTTCGTCGATGCCGATAATCCACGCCTGCGGACTCAGTTTGTCGCGCAATTCTGCAACGGTCATCGCGCCAATTGCGGGGAGCTTCATGGACGAATGACTTTCCACGTGTCCTTCCGTGTACCGCGTGTCGATGGCGTGCTTGAACAACTGCACGGGCAACCTTGCCAACTCTGCCCGCCGAATACGTCGCAGCAACTCCTCGGTTTTACCCGAAAACATGCAGCCGCAAATGACCTCAATAGCGCCTCGATACATAGCAGTGAAAAGTGAAAAGTTGAAAGTGAAAAGGAGCTGCAAGAATGACGGTACGGTAGCGCAGATTGTTCTATATGAACACCAAGTTTTCCCCAGACTTTTCACTTTTCACTTTTTCCTTTTCACTCCTGTGCACAGCTTGCGGAAAGTTGAACACAGATTGTCCACAGGTATGGTAAAATGTCGTCGGAGGGCTTACCCAGTTGCGACCAGTTTGGGCGCACGGGGTGCAGTTGTTCGAGAGGCGTAGGTAATCCTACGTCGAACGAAAACGGGGTCCCCGTAAACCCAAAATGGGCCAACTGGAAAGTCCGACGTTATGAGGATTGGAATAGATGCACGATTCTACGGACCAAGAATCGGCGGGGGCGGGTTAGGCCGTTACGTCGCCGACTTGGTGACGCACCTCCAAAAAATCGACCACATCAATTCCTACGTCCTCTTTTTGCGCAAGGAGAACTTTCACGAGTGCGTACTTACGAACCCCAACTTCAGCAAGCGCCTTGTTGACGTGCCGTGGTACAGCATTGCGGAACAGCGTGTCATGCCGCGCGAGATTGCGGCAGCAAACGTGCAGCTCATGCATTTTCCGCATTGGAACGTGCCGCTGTTCACCCGCGTTCCGTTTGTCGTCACTATTCACGACCTCATACTGCTTGAGGACCCGTTGAGCGCACGCGCGACCACAAAAAACGCGTTCGTGCATGGGCTGAAGTACGTGGGGTTCCGCTTGTCGGTAGAGAAAGCAATCCACCAAAGCCGACACATAATTGCCGTGTCGGAATACACCAAGGGGTCGGTATTGCGTCACTTTAGCGTCAAATCGCAAAAGGTAAGTGTCGTCCATCACGGTACGACACTGCCGCATGGCGAGAACGACGTCGCGCTGTCGACGGTCGGCGTGTACGAGCCGTACGTGCTGTATGTGGGGAACGCGTACCCGCACAAAAACCTCAACACACTTGTCGACGCGTTTGCGGAGTTTCAGAAAACGAACTCCGACGTGCAGCTGGTGTTGGCGGGTCGTCGCGACGTGTTTTCCAAGCGTTTGGAAGCACAAGCGACAGACGCGGGAATTCCGTCACGCAACATTCGTTTTGTCGACCTCCCGACCGACGCCACGCTGGCAACGTTGTACAAAAAGGCAATGGTGTTCATGTTCCCGTCACGCATTGAAGGGTTCGGGTTTCCACCGCTGGAAGCAATGCTGTACGGCACGCCAGTTGCGTGCAGCAACGCGTCGTCGCTGCCGGAGGTGGTGGGGAAACACGCGTTTTACTTTGACCCGGACGACGTCGACGGCATGGTGACCGCAATGACGCGCGCAAAAGCAGGAACGCTCATTGACGCTGCGGGAATTACTGCCGCAAAGCGTCACGCAGACAGTTACACGTGGGAAGACACTGCACGAAAAACCATGGATATTTACGGTGCGTTTGGGCACCGCCGCATGTGAAGAAGCCACGCGCGAAAAAAACTACAAGTCACAAGCTACAAGCTACCAGCTCGGAAGCCGCTCTTTTTGATACTGCATTGCCCGAAAAACTTTCTGCTGCGGCAAATACGACGAATGCGCACAAGGTCCCTGTGGTTCGCGGTACGAACCCGCGAGTTTCTCCGTATATTATCAAGCTTTCTCGTTCGAAGTCCGAAGTCCAAAGTTCGCAGTCCGCAGGCGTTGATGAACTTGCAAAGAGTTTAGTGTTTGATGACGAAGCCCTACAACCTACAGCCTACAATCTACCAGCTAATAACGACTTTTCCGCCAGCATTGACGAAATCCGTGCGCAGTTGCGTGATGCGGACAGGGTTGCGACGCCAGTGAATATAGTGAAAAGTGAAAAGGAAAAAGTAAAAAGTGGTCCGTCGTCTTACCGTCCTACTGTTCACCACACCCCCGTCACTCCCGAAGACTTGCGCGCGCTCCTCGTCGCGTTCGACGGGGAAGACGATGACACTGACGTGATGGTTGCAGCAGAGTCGACGTTGCCGGTTGCGATGGTCGGCGATAGTGGTATTGCATTTGTTGAGGAAATCATTGATCAGAACGAGGACGCTGCAGAAGAGCCCTCATCGCGTCGTCCCAAACTTTTCACTTTTCACTTTTCACTTTTCACTTCGGTGTTTCGCCGCCCCCTTGTCGCCTTCATTGCCTTGTCATTCGCAATTGTCCTTCCGCTTCAAGCTATGCAAGCGGTAGGTGGTGCGGCAGACGACGCAGAAGATATTTCGCAAGTGGGGCGTGCCGCTATTGACGACCTCACTCGTGGCGCGACGGCGTTTGCCGACGCACGATACGACTTAGCGCAAGACGACTTTGCTCGTGCAACCGCAAAGTTTGCCGACGCACAGAGTGAGCTGGCGGGCATGCATGCGGCAATTGCGGCTGTAGTGAACGTCATTCCGCAAACCAACCGCACGTACGACTCCGTGTCTGGGCTTATTGCCGCAGGTCGTGAGCTGTCAACGGTCGCGCAAACCATGAGCAACGTCGCGCAAACCATTGCGCCTGCAACCGCAATCGACGTGGTGACAAAACTGGAACTTTTGTCGACTGCCGCACAAAACGCCGCTCCGCACGCCAACGCCGCCGCTGCCGCACTTGAAAACGTTGACCCAAGCGTCATCCCTGCCGACTACGCGGACCGCGTGACGCAGTTAAAGGCATACGCACCACAGCTCTCCGCATCGCTCAACGAATTTACGTCGTTTAGTAACGCGCTTGCCACCATGCTTGGCGGTGACGGGGAAATGAAATACTTGCTCGCGTTCCAAAACCCCACGGAGCTGCGCCCAACGGGTGGGTTTATTGGGAGCTTCGCGGAAATTGACGTGCGTCACGGCGCAATTGACGAGATGCGCGTGCCTGGAGGCGGAACGTACGACGTGCAAGGTCAGTTGACCAAGTTTGTTGCGTCGCCTACGCCGTTGTCCATTTTGAGTGCGCGTTGGGAGCTGCAAGACGCTAACTGGTTCCCAGCCTTCCCGACGTCGGCCAATAAAATCCAATGGTTCTACGAGAACGCGGGCGGCCCGACTACCGACGGCGTGGTTGCGGTGAACGCGACGTTTGTCGTTAACCTCCTCAAAATTCTCGGCCCCGTCGACATGAAGGAGTACGGCGTCACCATTGATGCGGAGAACTTCATGTTCGAGGCGCAAAAAGCGGTGGAAATTACGTACGACAAAGTTGCAAATACTCCCAAAGCGTTCATTGGTGACCTGGCGCCGGTGCTCCTTGACCGTATTACCAAGGCGGACATGACGACATTTTTGGCAATTCTCAACCTTGTGGGAACGTCACTTGCGCAAAAAGATATTCAGCTCAACTTTGCGAGCGACACACTGCAAGCCGCAACGAACGAACTGGGGTGGTCGGGCGCAATGAAGCAGACAAGCGGCGACTATTTGGAGGTCGTCAACACCAACCTGGGCGGCGGAAAAACGGACTCGGTGATTGACCAAAACGTTGATGTTGCCGTCACCATCCGCGACGACGGAACGGTGGAGAACACGGTAACTATCACCAAAGTACATCGTGGAATTGCAAATGCACTATTTACGGGCAAGAATAACGTCGACTACATTCGCTTGTACGTTCCTGAGGGGAGTGAGCTGCTTGCTGCCGACGGGTTTGAGGCG